>JALHPG010000001.1 GCA_022842625.1 Bacteroidia bacterium
GCTCTTCCGATCTTTATTTTACTGGGCTTTCGGGGGTTTTAGGAAAAAATTTTCGCCATAGTTGTGCAATTTGTTTCCTGAAAATAAAGCACAACATTAAATAAGGAACGGCCATAAGATACAGTATACCACTGTTTAAACTGCGAGCCATTGAATTGGGATTTGACTTTAAAGATGTTTCAGCGGCTTGTTTACACATAGCACATTGAGCGTTCATATCAATACTAAAAAATAGAATGAATAGGAATATAAAAGCAATAAAATATTTTGTGTTTCTTTTCAATTTATTAGTATGCTACAAATTTACACTACTTTTTGATTGCTTCGATGCAATTAACAGTATAATATGAGAAAAATCAGAAAAAAAAAGAGCTGTTTTAAAACAGCTCTTTTTTTAATTGGATATTATTTTATTCTCCTTTAAAATTTGCTTTTCTTTTTTCTAAAAAGGCACCTACGCCTTCTTTAAAGTCTTTAGTGCCAAATGATTTACCAAATTCTTCGATCTCAACTTCAAAACCATTTAACTTGGTATTATAACCCGCATTAATAACCTTAATGGCAGTTTTAATTGCAGTAGGGCTTTTTGAGGCAAGTTTAGCGGTTATTTCAAAACATTTATTTAATAATTCATTTTGTGTTGTTACATAATTCGCTAAACCCCATTTGTAAGCGTCTTGAGCATTGATCATATCGGCTGTAACGATCATTTCAAACGCTTTTCCTTTGCCAACTAATTGCGCTAAACGTTGCGTTCCGCCGTATCCCGGAATTACACCTAAACTAACTTCCGGCAAACCCATTTTTGCATTATCGCTAACCACGCGAATATGACAAGCCATGGCTAATTCTAAACCACCACCTAATGCAAATCCATTAACTGCAGCAATAACAGGCTTACTATAATTCTCAATAAAATTAAAAATCTTAAAGTGGCCAATTGAACTCAACTGTTTTCCTTGTTCAATAGAAAAATTTGCAAATTCAGCAATATCTGCTCCGGCAACAAATGCTTTTTGACCGGAACCTGTTAGAATAATTGCACGTATCTCGCTTTGATTTTCTGCTTCAACTAATGTTTCGTGAAGCTCTTCAATAGTTTGTTTGTTTAATGCGTTTAATTTATCAGGACGATTAATTGTAATAATTAATACTCCGTTTTGTATTTCGCATAATATATATTCACTTGTAGCCACCATATTTATTTTAATTATAATATGGGCAAATATAGAATAGTTAGTATTTAATTACTATAAAAGTTTTAAACTATTAAAAGGTTAATTTTATTTGGCTTTTATGCAGAATAAAAGTTAAAATTTTGATTTTAACATCTTTAAAAATTAAAGATCGTTTAAATGATCAGCCAGGTATTTTCCCATGCTAAAACATGATTGAAGTAAGTAGCCCCCTGTAGGAGCGTCGTAATCGAGCATTTCGCCAATAACGAATTTATTTTTTAATTTTTTTAATTCAAAATCTTCAGAAATCTCTGTTAAGGAAATTCCTCCAACAGAAGAAATGGCATCTTCAATTGGCCCTAAAGATGAAATAAGAAGTTCGAGGTTTTTTAAATTGTTAACAATTTTTATTGGATCCAAAAAATCACTTTTACTCATTACAGATTTAAGTAAAATTATTTGCGTTTTGTTTAAATTTAATTGTTTTACAATGTTTTCTGTATAGGATAATTTTGATCTTGAATTAGTGATTTTTTTCAGAGCATCTTCTGAAGATAACAATGGCTTTAGATCAATATAAATTTTTGCAAGTCCAAGTTTATTGAGCTCATCTCTTATTTGTGGGCTTAACGGATATATTCCGCTGCCTTCGATACCAAATGATGTTAGCACGATCTCGCCTGCGTGAATTTTATTTCCACATTTTATTGAAATGTTTTTTAAAGGCTTGCCTTCAATTACCTTAATTAGTTCTTGTGGCCAGTTAATTTTAAGGCTACAATTACTCGCTTCAAATGGAGTTGTTTTAATTTTTTTATCCTTAAAAAAACTTAACCAATCACCTTTACTTCCAGTTACCGGCCAACTGGCGCCGCCTAAACAAAAGATCACCACATCACTTTGTATTTGCTTATTTCCGGTTGGTGTTTTAAAGATCAATTCATTATTCTCCGAAAATCCTGTCCACTCATGCTTAAAATTTATTTTTACGCTATTGCTTTTTATTTTTTCTTCTAAGCGATTTAAAACATCAATTGGTTTTATTCCTTTTTTTGGGAATACTCTTCCGCTGGTACCTACAAATGTTTCTAGTCCTGTATTATTGAGCCATTTTATAAGATCCTTATTGGAAAAATTTTTAAAGGCTGTTTCTAAAAATTCATAGGGAGTGTATCTTAAAATGAATTTACTTTCGTCTTCAGAATGAGTAAGATTTAATCCGCCATCGCCCGCCACTAAAAATTTGCGAGCCAAAGCAGTATTTTTTTCGAAAATAGAAACAGTGTATTTTTTTGTATTTAATTCGCATCCTAAAATAAGTGCGCTGGCACCACCACCAATTATAGAGATCGTTTTTTTCAATTACTGTGATTTGATTTTTTCGAGGCAACTGTCTATTGCCTTAAACATTAAACTAAAAAACTGGTAACGTTGCTTTTCGGAAACACCACTTATTAAGGTGCTTTTTTTCTCTAAATTTCTTACCCAATGCTCAGTTTCCTCACAAAACTGCGGATTGTTTGTTGTTAAAGAGTTCATTGAATTAAATGAAATATAAGAGTAAGTAGTTTCGCCCATTATCACATATATACAATTCGTACCCAAGACAACCTCGCTGTTGTACATAAAATAAGTGTCTGTTTTGTCGCTAATGTTTTTTCTACTATTTTCTGCGTTCTTCATGATCATCTCTATCATCGATCTATACTCCGTAAGAAGTTCAATTGCATGATTTGATGAAATTATTCCGCTATCATAATAAAACTGTATTTGCTTTAAGCCTGTTTGAACGGTTTCTGATGTCCAGATCTCGGAACTTGGAATTGTAAGATACTCGGTATAGGAAGCGTGTGCAATGTCAATTAACTTTTGAGGCACAACACCCCAATCAAATTTTCTTTGTTGATATTCAGGAACATTTAAAACGCTACGCTGCCAATAAAATAATTTAAAATCGGTTAATTTTTTCGAGAAAAAAGAATAAAAAATAGGAATCTCCTCGGCAACATAATAAATTTTTCTGTTATCGAATTTTTTTAATGTTTTAAGATGCGTTAATAATCTATTTAAATAGGCCTCAAAATTATGCTCGCTATCGGTAAGTTTGGTATATGAAAAAGTAACCGTGTCGTTTTGATTACTAAAAACATCATCAATACTTAATGCATATTTTTTGGAGATCTTATATACCTCTTCTATCGTTAATTCGGTTTCGCCTCTAATTCTTCTGTAAGCGCTATCCGTACTTACGTCTAAAAGATCAGCCATCTCTTCCGCCAAACCAACGCCGGAAGGTAAAACCTCTTTAAAACGATTGATAAAATGGTTTTGAATAGGCAAATTAATTTTTGCTGTTTTTTTCTCTTTTTTAATCGGCATAGTTTACTATTTTATTAAAGTTAAAGATACAATTTTTAGTAAAAAAAGCAAATTAACCTCTAAACATTTGCATTTATTGCAATTAAATCGAGGTTTTCAAGTTTTACAACATTTTAAATGCGCTTTATAGTGCTTTTGTAAATCTATCCGCAAAAGGTCGTAATGCGCCGACATTTTAATGCAATAATTTTGACTAAGAAAAACTATTAACATGAAAACATTATTTTATATCTCATTTTTAATTTTTACCCTGGCTTCAAAAGCGCAGGACAGCCTATCTGATAAATTAATTATTAAAACATCGCTTACTTCTTACCTTCCAACAATATCATTTAATACAGGCCATGCCAATATTGAGCTTGAAAAACCTTATCACAAAAACTCAATTTTACTATCTGCAGGCTATGTCTATTCTTACGGTCCAACCACTTCAGGAGGTCTTATTTCTCCAATCACTCAAAACCATACAAGCGGATTTCAGGCAGGTGTTGAGTTCAGGCATTATTTCGGTAAAACAAAAGTATTTGAACCTCTTTGCTTATTGCTTTGGCCATTGATTTTTCAATTAAAAGGGATTAAAAAAAATAATGCTGGCCTCTACGTTTCGGGGCAGTTTGTTTATCAATATACCGATTCAAAAATTCCTAAAACTACTTTTGATGCAGTTGATCATACAGATCTTTTACAAAGGCATAATCCCGCATTTTTAGTAAAACTTGGGTATCAATCTATTAATAAATATGGTTTTATTGTGGATCAGCATATTGGTTTTGGCGCACAATATATTTATTACAAAACAAATTATGATAATGCCAGGATATTGGAATTTTTATACAATGCCGATGGCCGTGATGGATTTTTCCCGAAACTGGTTTATTCTTTTAAAATTGGCTACGCTTTTAATTAATGTCTCTTTATGAAAACAACAAGTTTATATTTCAGTAAAAATTTTTAAAAAATAATTATGGAACAAAAAGAAATTTTACAGCGCTTTGACTTATTAGCTGATATTCAAAAAACAATTTTTAGTATTCCGTTTTTAAAGGATGCCGTCAATTCATTTTTATTACAACCTTACGAAGATTATATCGTAAGTAAAAAGCTTAAAATTTGTTTTGAGTTAAAAGAAAGGTGGTCGTTCATAGAACTAAGCCTGATATATTCTGAATTAGCAAAACAAATTTTAAATGAATTGGAAATTATAAATAACGGTATAAAAGAAAGCATTAAAATGGTGTCTTTTGGTTGCGAACTAGGGATTGAGTTCTTTTCGAGGAATGACGGGCCCTTCAAAGACTCAGAAAACAGCATCTGGAACCGTTTTATCGCTAAAATTTAATTGCTACAGTTTGTTTTGTATATTTAGTGTCATTTTCAGAAGATATGCAACACATAAAAAATTATATCAACGGACAATTAACTGAGCCCGTTTCAAAAACATATTTAGATAATTATAATCCGGCAACGGGTAAAGTTTATTCCTATATACCCGATAGCGATGAAAAAGATGTTGAATTGGCTTACGCTGCAGCAAAGGTGGCTTTTAAAGAATGGAGTATTACTTCAAAAGAAAAACGATCTGATTATCTTTTAAAAATTGCCGCTTTAATAGAAAAACATTTAGATAAATTAGCACTTGCCGAAAGTATTGATAATGGCAAACCACTTAAGCTGGCTAAAACAGTGGACATTCCAAGAGCGGCCGCTAACTTTCATTTTTACGGTACAGGTATTTTACATTATTCTTCTAATTCTCACAGCATGGAAGAAACAGCCATCAATTACACGCTTCGTCAACCTGTTGGCGTTGCAGGTTGTATCTCGCCATGGAACTTACCTTTATATTTATTTAGTTGGAAAATTGCTCCGGCATTAGCTGCAGGCTGCACAGTAGTTGCAAAACCATCGGAAATAACACCAATGACCGCTTATTTACTTTCTGAAATTTGTATTGAAGCCGGCTTACCCGCAGGTGTTTTAAATATAGTACATGGTCTTGGTGCAAAAGTTGGAAATGCAATTGTTAGCCATAACGATATTCCATTAATTTCATTTACAGGCGGAACAGCCACAGGTAAAAGTATTGCCAGCATTGCTGCACCAATGTTTAAAAAACTTTCATTAGAATTAGGCGGTAAAAATCCTAACATCATTTTTGCCGATTGCGATTATGATAAAATGTTAGCCACCACTTTAAATTCTTCCTTTGCCAATCAAGGTCAAATATGTTTATGTGGCTCACGTATTTTTGTTGAACGCAAAATTTACGATAAATTTAAAACAGACTTTGTTACTAAAACAAAAGAGTTGACTGTTGGAAATCCTCTAGATGAAAAAACAAAAGTTGGCGCCATCGTTTCAAAACCGCATCAAGAAAAAATATTAAGCTATGTTGAACTTGCCAAACAAGAAGGCGGTAAAATACTTTGTGGCGGAAATAAAATAAATTTAAGTGGAGATCTAAGCGAAGGTTATTTTATTGAACCAACAATTATAGAAGGTTTAGCATTTGATTGCAGAACCAATCAGGAAGAAATTTTTGGTCCTGTGGTTACAATTACACCTTTTGATACAGAAGAAGAAGCGTTAATGATGGCCAACTCTACCAAATATGGCTTGGCAAGTGTGTTATGGACGCAAAATTTAACGCGCGCACACAAAATGGCAAACAATTTACACGCAGGTATAGTTTGGATAAATTGCTGGTTATTACGCGACCTTCGCACCCCTTTTGGTGGTGTTAAAGCAAGTGGCGTTGGCAGAGAAGGCGGCTTTGAAGCTTTAGACTTTTTTACCGAACCAAAAAACGTTTGTGTAAAATTATAACATCCTCACTAATTGTTTTTTAAGTTTTGGCTAATTATTACGAGATCTTAGGTTTACATTCAGGAGCAAGTTTTGCTGAAATTAAATCTGCGTTTAGAAGGTTGGCAAAAATTTATCATCCGGATAAAAATCCCGGTGGCAAAGAACAATTCACTTTAATTTTAAAAGCCTACGAAACATTATCCAACCCTAACCTAAAAGCCTCTTACGATTACCGTTTAAATTACAACATCAGTATTTCAAAAACAAGTGCATCAAAAAGTACCGGCACAAAAAACTGGAGTTTTGAAGAAAAAGAACTTAAACGCAGGAGGTATTACGATGAGCATATAAAAAAATATGCTAAAACAAAAGAAACCTATAAACAAACATCAGAAGGAAAAAAAACATATAACGAATTTAAATATATACTTTTTGCTACCCCAATAGCAGTTGCTCTTTTATTATTGATACTTCATTTAGCATCGCCTGAAAATTCAAATTTACCTTCTCATAAAAATGAATCCAAAACAAACGAAGTTAAAACATCAGCCTTAAAAATGGGCGACGCTCCTTATAGCGATTATTTTGGAAAAAATAAATATGACACAACAGCCAAGCTAAGTTTAACGGTGATTAATAATACAGGGAAAGAATTGATAATTTGCCTGTTTAACAAAAAACAATTTATTCGAAGTTGTTACATTGCTAAAGACTACTATGCTGAATTATTAGAACTGCCAAAAGATCCGCTTACAATTAAATATTGTACCGGTTTATATTTTGATTATTTGAATGAATTAAAAGAAGCTAGTGTTTTAGGGGCGTTTAAAGAAAATTTAGAATTTTTTGAAAGTAATCAACCAACAACTTTAAATTCGATTAATGAATTATCTTTGCAAAGCGGAACTAATGAAGGTTTTAAAATAGTTAGCGAAAAAGAATTTTTTAGTAAAGAATAAAATGATAAAAAAAATAGAACACATTGGAATTGCAGTTAAAAATTTAAATAACAGTAACGATTTATTTAAAAAACTGTTTGGAAAGGATCATTACAAAGTTGAAGCTGTTGCATCTGAAGGCGTAAGCACCTCTTTTTTTATGATTGGAGAAACAAAAATCGAACTTTTAGAAGCTACCAATGAAAATAGCGCCATTGCTAAATTTATAGAAAAAAAAGGAGAAGGCATTCACCACATTGCCTACGAAGTAGATAATTTAGATGAAGAAATGCTTCGCTTAAAAAAAGAAGGCTTTGAATTAATAAATACTACACCAAAAGACGGCGCTGATAATAAACGAATTTGTTTTTTACACCCAAAAACTACCAATGGCGTTTTAGTAGAACTTTGTGAAGAGAAAAAATAAAATTTAAATTTACACCATCATGGCAGACATTAAAATAAATATACAAAATCCTGATAATTCAATTGATACTCTAGAAGTACCTACCGACATGGGCTTAAGCTTAATGGAAATTCTTAAAGGCAACGATTATCCTGTTTTAGCAACCTGTGGCGGCATGGCGCTTTGTGCAACTTGCCATGTAGAAGTAATAAATGGTTTTGAAAGCCTGCATGAAATTACCGACGATGAGTATGCGATGTTAGACACGCTTCCAAACATTACGCCAACTTCTCGCTTATCTTGTCAGTTAAAACTTATTCCTGAAATGGATAATATTACTGTTAAGGTTTTAGGCGACGGCGTTGTTTAGCTTAACCAAAATCTTTATAATGATTCCAGGCAGTGGCACTAAGATTTTTGCCTAAGGTAAAGGTTATGTATGCAGTTACTCCCATATGAAAGATCAATAAATGCATAAAAGCAGCCGCTCTGTATCCACTCCAATAAGTTGCCTCCGAATCCAAGGTTATTAAGGGTGTTGGAATAACAAGCGTTACAATTAAAGTATATAACAAAACAGTTATAAATAAATTTTCAAAATTCTTTAACGGCAAGGAAACTATTTTTCTGTGCCATTTAAATGAGCTTCCCCAGTTGTGAACAAGGTAATAATTACCATAATTTGTTGGGGCAAATAAAATTGAACCTTTGGTTAATTTCTCGTCCTTAAACGCACTTATAGGTGCAAGGATCTTAAATCCCTTAATGTTTTTATGATAATTTGTATTGAGGTGTTTAATTTTTAAAATGGCCTCATAAGGAATATCTGCTTTAAAAAACTGACTATCAATAAATTTTAATCGGTAATCAATGGCAATTTTTTTTATTTCCGAAATATTAAAAATATGTTCGCTTGGCACATCCTCTTCATCAATCAGTTCAAATAAATTATTATACTGCTTTAAATTATTTAAAATTTTCTTTTCAGAAAAAAGATCTTGTGCAAGAATACGCTTTGCCTCGTCGAAAAGATCATCCTCTTTACTTCTGCTTGTATTTTTAAGCTTTCGTAATTTATTATTTATATCTATATCCCTAAGCATCTATCAATTAATAAGGTATTATAGCTATTCCAAAAGAAAGCATGTTTATGCCATTTATGCCTTTATCTTTTTGAAACACCTCACTAATGTAATAACAAGCAGTAAAGCATATTTGTTCAACACCAATTCTAAAATTTACACCATATCTAAAATGATTTATGTTTTTTGTATTATAAACCCTCATTTTACCATCATCATCAACCAATTTTCTAAAATCATTGATCACATACCCGGCCTTTACACCCAATTCCATTTTAAATTTTGTATCGGTTTTGCTTCTAAATCTTAATTCTAAAGGAATTTCCAAGATCTTCTCATTATAACTATTTGTTTTGTAAGGAATTGTTTTTGGCTGAAGAACGGTAGTTACGCTTTTATTGGTACTATCTAACTTATAAATAAAATCAGCATTACTGTGATAATTAAAACTAAAAATTCCAATTCCATACCCAAAACTAAAGTTTGATTGACCAATAGGCTTATCAAACATAAAAGCAAAATTTAAACCAAGGCTTCTCCAATGTGGTTTTATCTCTGAAGGTGCTCCCATCCATACCGTTCGGTTAATTTCAATGATCAAACGATCTCCCGGCTCTCCTTTATATTTTTTAATATCAAACTCATCGTCAGGTTTTGGTTTGTTTGAAGTTTCCTTTTTTGGGGTTTGGGAGAAACAAAAAATGGAAATAACTAGAAATGAAAATAAGTATAAAAATTTATTCATTTAATAACACGGTTTAATAAACAAATTTAAGTATAATAGGCTAACAAGCAAACAATACAAAGCTAGTAGAAAATTGAACCTTCTTAAGGCAATAAAATGATCCAATTATTAAAAAACTCAGGATTTTACTTGGGGTAAAAGAGTAAAGCTTAGGTAATTTTGACTATATTTATTTTTTAAACATTATTATTTAATTTTTGTTATTTATACATGAAAAAACCCATCTTAGCTTTTTTATTAGTTGTTATACTATTATTTAGCACTACTGCGTTTGTAGTAAAATCAAAATATTCAACGGGAATCGCCGGATTTACAGGCTCTCCTTCTGAAGGAACTTGTAGTTCTTGTCATGGTGGCGGATCAAGTATCGCTTCCGGCATAACAATAACTTCTCTTCCTGCATTTACCGGTAACCAATATATAGCCGGAACGACATACACAATTACTTTAAATATTTCAGCCTCCGGCTTTAATAGTTTTGGTTTTGGTTCAGAAATATTGAATAGCACAAATACTAATGCCGGATTAATGCAAAATCCAGGGCCGGGAGTGAAATTTTTAAATTCAGGTGCCAGAAAAAATGCCGTGCATACAACGCCAAAAACCGGTACCGGGGCAGCTTCGTTTAGTTTTGAATGGGTTGCTCCTACAAGCGGAGGTGTAACAATTTATGTTGGCGCCAATGCCGTAAATGGCACAGGCGGTACGGGCGGCGATTTTACATTTAATTCTTCGTTATCATTAACCGAATCGTTAGGTGTTGGCATAAAAGAAAATAATTTGCAATCTGTTTCAAATGTTTTAATATTTCCAAATCCTGTAACAGAATTTACAACGCTATCTTACGTCTTAAACAAAACACAAAACATACATGTTCAATTAACCGACCTTAGCGGTAAAATCGTTAAAGAAATTTATACAGAAACCCAAAACGCAGGCTACCAATCTAAAATGATCGATCTTACTAATGTATCCTCGGGAGTATATTTTATTATAACAAACGCCGATAACCAAAAAGTATCTCAAAAATTAATTACTGTAAATTAATAAGGTATTAAATTTTAAAAATTAGCTTACCATCATTAAGCATTGGGCCAAAATAGATTTTGCTTTATACTTAATTTTAGCTGGTACACTTTTGGTTTTACTATAATTAACCTCATTATACACCCATCGTATTGCATATTGGTAAAATGCTTTTGAGTGTTTACGGGTAAAATTATTTTCTCTATCTGTAATTTTATTCCAATCGCCGTCGGTCACAATGGTTGTGTTTACCTCATTGTATAATGGTGTGCCTTTAATTGGATAAGCTAAAGTAACCGTGTAATAGCTGGGGTCAGAGATCTTTAAATGACGGATGGTTTCTTTAATATCAGCTTTATTTTCTCCAGGATATCCTAACATAATAAAAGTACCTGCCTCAATACCATATTCTTTTGTTTTAATGATCATTTCTCTAACCTCCTTCACATCTACCCTTCTATCCATGGCGTCAATTATTTTTTGCGAGCCACTTTCTGCTCCTATCCAAACCCTAAAACAACCTGTATCTTTTAAAATTTTAATGATGTTTTCATTTAGTCTATCGGCTCGCGTGATTATTTCATAAGGAATAAATACTTGTCGCTTTAAAACCTCATCCTTAAATTCATTCATCCATTTATGGCTTATTGTAAACACATCATCTACAAACCAAACGCGATCGGGATTATAATTTTGTTTTAAAAACTCCAATTCATCCACTACTAATTTTGCACTTCTTCTTCTGTAAGTTCCACCATAAACTGCTCTGCTGCACCATTTACAGGTATAAGGACAACCTCGCATAGTGCTTAAAGAATACATGCTGTAACCATGGTGTTTTTTCCATGCATTGCCATATAATGTAAGATCAATTTTTTGGCGGGCAGGCATTGGCAGTTCATTAATATCTTTGATGAGCGTTCTTTCCGGAGTAAAAAAAACAGTGCTATCTTTTAAATAAGCTGTTCCGGCAATTTCTGTTGGAAGTGATCTGTTATTTAAATAATACTCTGCAATTTCAAAAAAAGTTTGCTCTCCTTCGCCCACCACCAAAATATCAGCACCATTCAAAAGATAATTTTCTGCATTATATCTTATTTCCGGACCACCTAAAATAATTTTACATTCCTTAAGGTCGGGTTGTGAGTGAACAAATTCAATAATTTTTAAAACATTAACCTTGGTCATTAAATTAGTATAAATACCAATTAAACCCGGTTTCTTTTTGATCAAATTGTTCTTAAAATTTTCGAATGTAGAAAAGGTTGAATCAAAAACCTCATGAGCAATTTTTTTACTTTCAAGGTAAGCTGAAATATATAGAATGCCCAATGGAACATAAGGTTTCATGATCTCTAGTTCTTTTGGGTCTTCGCTTAAAAAATATCCGTGCGTTAAAAGTATCAATTTATTTTTTTTAGATGAATGATAAAATGATCGGCGTAATTTGCCGTCCAACTAAATTTACAAAATAGTTTATCTAAACCATTTAATAATTTTAAAAGAAATTTTTTGTTTGAAAAAAAAGGGTTTAAATATGACGGTGGCACAAAAAGACCAACCCCTGATGTATGTACCATTTTAAATTCGGTGCCGAAAAAATTCGCTATTTCTTTAGGAGAGTAGTACCAGGTTTTAAATTCAGAGCCATTGATCAAGGTCTCCACCCCTATTGTACTATCTCTTCTATTAGCTTTTTTTTGGTCGCCTTTAAACTTAAAATACAGTCTCTCCCAAATACATTTACGACCCATGATCACAAAAAAAAGATCGGCTTGTGTGTTTAATAATGCTTTGCATTTATCTGCAAACTCTGCAAATTCTTGTGGCGAAAGACAGTTGAGCCCGCCAAAATTTGAAAAAATAAAATTTGAATTTTTTATCTCTTCGTTTAGATCTTGAATAAGATTGACTTTAAAAGAAACATTTGCAGCGCTATTATTTTTAGCCTTACAAAGTTCTATCATTTTTGTTGAAGCATC
Organism: Bacteroidia bacterium; assembly: GCA_022842625.1. Classification (GTDB taxonomy): domain Bacteria; phylum Bacteroidota; class Bacteroidia; order B-17B0; family Aurantibacillaceae; genus Aurantibacillus. The sequence continues at coordinate 12,545 of JALHPG010000001.1, forward strand.
TGTAGCTAATACACTTAGTGTATACTTTCCAATTTCTAAGGCATCCTTTCCGGTACCACAATTAATTTCAAGAACTCTGCTTTTATTATTTAACAAGGGCATTAGTAGGCTATATACAGCATGCCTCTGCATTAAACCCACCAGAGAGAAGGTAAAATGATCGTCGTAATTCTTTGCGTAATTATCAAAAGAGGCTACTTGCATCCGGTTCAATTGCTTGTAATTTTTTCTTTAGGTTAAGTTGTTTAAAGTAATAATACGACCCTAACAACATGCGCTTATTAACTTGTTTATTTTTCAATAATTCTTGCGCTTGAGTTGTTCTAAATTTATAATGGACAAAACGCTGAAGATACCGGTAAAAATCTGCTTTATAAGAACTATTAAACATTAAGTGAAGATCATCAGAATCTTTCCAGTTCTGTTTTTCTATGAGGTCCTTTTTTACAGTTTCATAAAATTTTGTACCAGGTAAGGGGTAAGAAACAGAAATGCCAATGTCATGTGGTTTCAATTCGCTGACTAATTGCAGAGTTTTTTTTATATCTTCCATCAACTCACCGGTGTATCCAAATTGTAAAAAGAAACAAGGTTTTATTGCATGCTTTTTTAAAAGCTGCGTTGCTTCTTTTATTTGCTCAAGTGTTGTGCCTTTATCCATGGCATTTAAAACCTTTTGCGATCCGCTTTCTGCCCCCATCCATACTTCTTCGCAGCCGGATTGTGCCAGGTATTTTATATTTTCATCTTCCAGTAAAAGATCGGCACGACTTTGAATTTTATATTTTACCTTAACATTTAATGCTTGTATTGCTGTATTAAATTCTTTTAACCAGTTTGGCTTAAGTCCAAAAATATCATCTGCAAACCAAATATGGGTAAAACCAAATTTGGTCTGTAATTCTTTTATTTGTTTTGCAATACTTTGAGGCGAGTGTGAATTGTATCTGTTGCCATAAATTGGCTTGGCACACCAGTTACATTTATACGGACAACCGCGCGTTGTTACAAAATTTATTGAAAAATAGCCATGCCCGTTTAGCCATGTTTTTTTATAGGGCACAATATCCACCAGATCCCAGGCAGGCAATGGTAACTCATCAAGGTCTTTGATAACCATTCGTGGTGGCGTTTTTGTGATCGTATTCTCAGAAAGAAAAACTAATCCGTTTATTAACGAAACATTAGATAAATTTCCTTTTTTAATAACATTAACTAATTCTAAAAGTGTTTGTTCGGCTTCGCCAATAATAATATAATCTGCACCATGTGAAAAATATTTCTCTAAATGATCGGTAGCATCAGATGAGGAAACAATAACCGGAATATTATATTCTTTAGCCACCTTTTGCATATCAAACGCTGCCTCACGCATATTAGTGAGACACATTTTTGTTAAGTAATTAAATGAATCGTCGTAGATGACAAATACATCCGGCTTAAAATCATTTATGTGTTCTCTTATTTCTTCAGCGCTAGATGAAAATTGAAGGTCGGCCAATTTAACATCAAAACCATTTTCTCTTAATAAAGCCGCAGCGTATAAGGTGGCCAATGGCGGGAATGGCGTTTTAGTTTTTAATTGTTTAGGATCAAAATTCAGGAAATACGAATGTGTAAAAAGGACTTTCATTTATTGCGAAAAGGTTTTTACTTTTTCAAGTCGATTGTTTAATTCTAACAAAACTTTTTGTTGAAAGCCGCGTGGATGATGTTTAGATACATTTTTACGACTACGTAAATTAAGATCAAACTCTTCTTTACTGAAGCCGGGAAATTTTTTTTCCCAGGACGAAAGTGTTAATTCAAAACATTTTTTTTCTAGGCTTTCTCCCAACTTCCCATTAAGTAACAATTCAACCGTTCTGAATAAATACTTTTTTTTGGGTTTTTCATTCAAAAAAGAAGCGTCGTAATTTGATCTGTTTACCAAGAAGTTATTGGTCCAATTATTGGCATTTAAAAAATTGTCAAATTGCTTTTTATTGCTAACGGGTATTAAGGTTTTAATTTCGGTGGCTACAAAAATATTTTCGTCAGGGATCTGTAGGTTGTTTGAATCAACTAAATAATTTATACAAAAATATTTTCTTGAATTTAATAAGAATACTTTTTTAAAGGCTATTAAAATAGAACGGCATAGCCATAACTTTTGAGGTGAGGTAATTATAAAATAATCAACGTCCCCATCCGCATCAAGCAATCCTTTTGAGCAGGATCCTGATATGCAAACAGATTCGACGAAGGGAAAGCGCGAAATAAAATTGGCGTACCTTTTTATAGTTTTTTGTTTTTCGAGAAACCGTTTTTCAGATCGGATGCGTTTGGTGATATGCTCAGGATTAGCATTTTCTAAATAATAAAACCCATTTGATCCTGTAAGTAATTTCAGCTCTACTAATTCGTTTAAGATGATATTAACCTGACTTTGGTCCGTTTTAAAATTTAAAAATTCAAATACCTGTTCAGGCTTAAGCGGATAGTTAAAAACATCAAAATAGGCAATACAGCTATATACAGCAAATTGTAGTTTTGATAATGCAATATTTGCTTTGTTTTCTTTAGCTATCATGAAGTTCTTACAATATTAAAGATAAAGTTTTTTTCCCACTTTACTTTCTTTGTATAGCATTGGGTTAACAAATAATTATTTTTTTTTGCGATAGTAGAAATTCTTTCCAAATCGCAATTATCTGCCAGAATGATAAAAATTTGCGAAGTCGGTTTGATATAATCGCCGAGCTGTTTGAATAATTTTTCGAAATACTCACCGTTTTTTCCACAATACCAGGCATAAGAGCCGGCATCGGAAGGGTCGCTGAAAAAATAGGGCGGATTGATCAATATAATATCAAATTTGTTTTCAGGAATAGTATCAAACAGATCGGATAAATAAATATTAAAATTTTCGGTAGACTTAAAATTACTCTTTAAATTTTCTTTTAGCCCGTCTATTGCTATCGGATTAATATCAAAACTATAAACCACTGCTCCTTTTGAAAAGGCAATAAAACTTAATAGTCCGGAGCCTGCACCAATCTCACATACTTTTTTTCCGGCTAGATCAAGCTTTTGAATAAAGTCGGCAAAAACCTGCGTACTAAAAAAAAACTTTGGGTGAAAAACGCCGGGATAGATCTTTAATTTAAGTTCCTTGTAACTATAAATACTTACATTTTTTAAATAACGTTTTAAAATGGGTTGCACCAAAACATCATAAAATTTTTTATGTATAAGATCAAACATTAAAATCCTTCGGTTTCAGGCTGACGGTATTTCCATATCTTTTGAAGCGCCTTTATTTCGTATGGAAACTTATAGAAGCCGGTATGATAGCGTAATCCGCTCCAAGTTCTAATAATAGTCTTTTGCCATTTTTTAAAACGTATATCTGATTCGGTTGGAAAATAACCATTTAAAACCGTTTCAAAATTTTTGATCTTATCGATCATATATGGTTTTAACCAAGGTGTTAAAGGATTTTTACGAAGGTCGAAATTTTCCCATGCAGGACTTACCCAATCTTCTAATGTTTCAGGAAACTTAAACCCACTTGCTAAAACATTATTATACATTTCAGAACCCTCGGTAGGCACAGGACTATACGTGTAAATAATTATTTCGGTATTTGGATTGATTGCTTTTACTTTTTTAATAAACTCAATATCTTCATTGATCTGCTTATCAGCTTCAGCTTCTGTATCACTTGGTATTCCTAGTACAAAAGAATATTCCGGAATAATGTCAAACTTCTTTAAGCGTTCGGCAAATTTTAGGATCTGTTCTCCCGTTTGTGTTCCGCCTTTATCCATCTTTTTTAAAACAGCATCGTTTCCTGTTTCTGCACCAAAAAAGATCATCTTACAACCGGCTTCACGAATAAGGGCAAGCGATTCATCCTTGTACTTATCCATGGTATCGATGCGGGCTTCGCCCCACCAAACCATTTTTTCGTCTTTTATCAATTTAGCAAATTCAACCGTTCGCTTTTCTGAAACAAAAAAATTATTGTCATGAAATTCAATGGCATCACCGTTATATTTTTCTTTCAAAAATTTTATGTCGTTATAGATCCCTTGTGCCGACCTACCCTTCCAGCGGGCATTGTAAATTGGCACCACGGCACAAAACGAACAAGTAAAAGGACAACCAAAACTACTATGATAAGCAATGGTTTTTTTTCCTAAATACGTTTTACCTAAGTATTTTTGAAGTGGATAAAATTCATTTAATTTTTCGTAGGGCAATTTTGGCAGCTTATCAAGATCTAACAATTCTTCTTTTGCAGTTTTAATAATTTGCCCTTCTTTAAGATAGATCAGATTTTTTATCCCATCAACAGATAAATTTGCTTCTATTGCATTTAATAACTGAGGGAAGGTATTATCACCCGGACCATTAACAATGTAATCGATATAACCAGAACTTAAAACCGACTTGGGTTGATTTGAAGGAAAATAACCGCCCCAAATAGTTATTACATGTGGATATAATTCTTTAATTTTTTTTGAAATTGGTATTGCCTGTTTTAATTGCGGACCAGGCATCACAGTGCAACCAAACACATCTATTTTTTGCTCTTTAAAATAATCCAATATTTTTTTTTGAGGATCGGATTCTAAATTGCCATCTACAAAAAAATATTCATGCCTGCCATCAATACTCGCAGCGACCTGCAGAATACTGTTAGGTATTCTAGGTTTAGAATTGGCGCTACGGGGATTAAATAATAGTACTTTTAATGGCATGAAAAATAGCTTGTATTACAAATATAAAATAAAAAGCCAATAGACATCTATTTGCGAAAAAGTCTTTTATACAAGTTTATTAAGACAGGAGGAACTACAAATTTTATTTTTTGTTTTATATCACGAATTTGCGTGCTTTTAAAAAATTGTTTTTGCTCCTCTTCTGAAATAGATATCGCATTAAAAAAATTTGCAGAATTACTCATAAAGCCCAAGGCGCCAATTACTACACCCATCCTTAAGATCTTTTCTGTTTCATCTGTTCCTTCAGAATTGATGCAATAATAAGCATCGCCGCCAATTCCCCATTTTGGCTTTTCTCCGTGCTTCCCTGTAAAATAACTTTGGTCATAATTAAATTCACAGGTGATCAATTTATAACCATGGCTATTTAAAAACTGATCTATCTGTGTAAATGTAGGCTGGTTTTGGTAAAGGGAAATAAAAGCAAATTCAGTTTTAATGACACCGATCTTTTTTTCTTTTAAACTATTTTCTGCTCCTTTTAAAATTTCTAACTCTGTGCCTTGCGTATCCAATTTCAAATAATCAATAAAATTAATTCCGCGTTCTCTAACAAAGTCATCAATGGTTATCGTTTCAACCTTCTTTTCACCTATTATGTTTAATTGTTTGCGCCATTCTTTAAACTCGTTTATGCTATTAAAATATTCGCTCAGTATTTTTTCATCGGGCTTGTAAATGGAGCTCATACTGGGATTGGCCATCAAATAAAAATTGTAGATCCCTGGTGAGGAATACAGACCCTTTTTTATCACATGAAACTCTGTGTATTCGTTTCCTTTACCGTTAATTAACGAATCATTGTCCTGCAAGTTTGGCTCAAAACTATAAAGAGAAATAGATCTTGAAAGTGATCGAAGTTCTTTCAATCCATTTCTGGCACCAACATCAAAGCATATTAATTTTGGTATTTTCATAATCTACTTTTTTAATTTAAAGAATATATATAGACTTAATAAGCCGGCAATGTTGGATAGTATAGCACCCGTTATGCCAAAATAATTTATTAAACTAAACGAAAAAACAATATTTATTACAGCGGAAACTAACACCCCGTTCAATAGCAATTTCGACTTGTTTTGATCGGTTTTTAAATATATCTCGAAAATGGAAACAGAATAAATAAACAAATTGCAGAAAACTAGCGCCAGCATCGCCATTGAAATATTATATTTATAAATATAGTGTGTAATGACATAAAATAATGGCAAGGCCAAGATCGACAGGGCAAATGATTTAAGCAAAAACCCTTTGTAATTGTTAGAAAAAGTTTTTCCTCCTGAACTAAAAAGATCAACCATTTGATTGGAGAAAAAAGAAGCAATAATGATCTGAGACAAACCGATTAAGCTGCTATAAATATGGTAATTTATTATTTGGCCAGATGGCAGGTAAAGAGAGGCGATATAAAAATCTGTTTTCGAAAGCAAAAAAGCAAAAAAAGCGATCAGGAAATAATTATATGTAGTTTTTAAAAAAGGGAAAGGGTTTATTAGTTTAAACGAAATAACCTCCCGAAACAAAATAATTCCTGCAAAAAATTTACTCAATTCTGCAATGATCATAAGCATAATTACCGTATTTAGGTTAAACCCGGAGTGAAGGCTATAATAGATAACGATAAAAATTAAAAAAAACAGATCCACTCCGGCAAAAAGACTGTTCTTGCTTTTTGCTGTAGAAAAGGCTTCAATGGTGTTATTTAAAGATTTTAAAAATGAAAAAACCAGGATGAATAAAATTATGGTTAAGTCGAGTGGAATAAAACAAATAAAAACCCCAATTAAAATAAATAAAGTCAACCGAATGGAGAATAATTGAGAAAATATATTTTCTGTACCGCTCTCTGAAACAAATAATTTAACACTATAGTCTTTTAATCCCCAATTTACAAAACTTAACAGGAGGTTAACGCCTGTAAAAAAAATTATAAAATCTTTAAGGTCAGATGGAAGGTGGAGCGCTGTAAATCCAAAACAAACAAACGCGTTTATCAAAGAAGAAGATACCCCTCTAATGGTATTAGAAAAAACGATTACTTTATTTGACATTAAAACATTCAACTGATTATTTTTTCGATCCTTCCCTTATATCAAACGGCATAACGCTGGGTATAAATGGCGCCAAATTATTGACCGAATCTCTGAAATAGATATCTCCAAAAAAAGTAAATTCCGCATGTTGGTGAGTTCTTTTGTTTTTAAGTATCTCCTTTAATTTTGGCAATGGAATATTCCACTCTTTAGAGAGTTTAATTAACGAAGGTTCCATATATCCAATATATAATCTTTCTACAAAAGAATGATCCTGCGTTTTGGAAAAATCTATTTCGCCCTTTAAATTTTTGCGATAAAGTGAGAGTTTAAACATAAGTTCTTTTACAAGTTCCTGAAAACTTTCCTGAGAAATAAACCCGCTTATAGAATCGTTAGTTGTATATAACGGTTGAATATACAGCTCGTGACACCATAAACATTTAGCAGGCTTTCCGGCCTCACTCAGATCTTTTGGACTAGCGCTAATTAGTTTACCGTTTTGATCGTATATAGAAAATCGCAATTGCCCGTTAGCCATAATATCAAACACTTCAAAACCTTTTGCTTTAAATGTTCTATTTAAAAAATTCCCCTCTCCTTCTTCGGCAATAAATAACCAATCCGCAACCTGACCTTTAGTATACAACTTTAAAACACGGGTATGTTTTGAGATCAATGAATTAGTGACCGGAAAAATAATTGGCTCTTTATCCTTATACATTTTTAATTTTATCGAAAGGTCCGATTCAGCGTCGGTAATTTTATAATACAATTCGCTTGAGCCTATTAGTAAAGAAACAAATGCTCCAAGATCGATACTGTTTTTAATTGTATATTCTTGAGTATGTTTTAGTGAATCCATTATTCCTACTAGGGCATTAAGGGCTTTTGGTGAAAATCCAACTTTAGAAAGATCGAGGTTAAATTTTGTAGAATCGCGCCTAAGAATAGCATGATCTAAGCTGTCCTTTTTTAATTCTGCGCCTAAAAAAGATAAGGTCCATAACAAACCCGTTCGTGCATTTTCCCAATTATCAATTTCGTATTGTTTGGTAAATTCAAGGTTTATAGTTTCGTCTACCGGCTTTTCATTTTTGCAGGAAAAAGCAAACAAACCGGTTATTATACCTATATATAGGACTATATCTTTCAATTACTGTTCGGACTTAAGTGTTTTTAATTTTAAATAATACATGCCTACACCATTGCAGTCATCGGCCATATAAATTAAGGTTTGTTTATTAGCCACCACCGATTTATTTACTGGCGAAAATTTGTTGTTGGTCTTTTCTAATTTTGTTGAATCTATTGATCCGGCAACAAAATTATAATACTCGACCGAATCTCTGTTTCCTAAACAGGTATATAATTTTATTTTATCATTGAGCACATTAAAATCATACAGGATCCCAATCTTTGGTCTAATTTCGATAGAACCATCACTCACATATTTTAAAAAAGCTAAGGATGGTAAAGCAAAAATTAATAAAGAGATCATAAAATATTTTAAGTTAAACCCCGGTTTTAACAATACTACCAATATAATAAATATTGCCATTAACAGCCAAACTCTAGGATACTGAAGGGCTAAAGGAAACGCTGATAATTTATAAACCGGAATATTACTAATAATAAAAATCAAAATGCTAATAATAAAGATTGCTTTTGCTGGGAGATCTTTAAAAAGGAAGATAAATGGAAACAGAACAATTAAACCATAAACAGTTGAATATTTATTTAATAGAAAAAGTACCAGTATGGTTACAAAAAAAGAAATGAACGCATTTTGCCCTGAAACAATTTTTATATAACAACTAAAAACAACCGCATAAAAAAGTAATTGAACAATAACTGCAATTATTGGGGCATTTATAATTGGAGATAGATTTAAATACGGATGTTGAACAAAGGCATTAAGCAAAAACGTATAAAAACTTTGATTAAAGAAATAAAATGGAGCAGTAATGTCATTAGAAACCAACCGAGGTAAAACTTTTAAGTAATAGTAATTTATGGTTTCAGATCCAATTGTAAAATAACATATCAAGCCCAGCAGGGCAGAAAAAAGCATGATCCATTGAATGGCTTTCCATCCTTTTTTAACAATCAACATAATGGCAATAAATGCCGGAAAGATCTTTAATGCAAATAGCAATGAAATTATCCATCCGATCCTCACATTTTTTTGCTTGTTAAACGCAATATAAAATTCAAACAATAAAGCAGTTACCAATAAGTACGTTTGCCCATGATGGAAATTAGAAAAAAGGGGCTGCAAAAATATAAGTGGCAAAAAATAAAACCACACATTAAAAAACTTAAGTTCATTTATTAGTCGGTTTAATGAAAAGCAAAAAATAAAAAGACCAAAAAGATTAAACACCAATTTAGCAATTGATAGTTTTAAAAACGTAAATGGAAGGTAAAAAAGTAAGGAAAAGGGCGGGACCGGCACATAATTCTCAAAAAAAACTCCCGATTCAAAGTGACGGATCTCGGTATTAAAAAAATGAATGTCTTGATAAAACTTTAAAGGATCTATCCCTTGCAAAAAAAACTTACTGCCATAATAGTAATTACCAAAATCGCCAATTGGATGATTAAACGTTAAAAAAACAAGAACGCAATTTACAAGGAAGAAAAAATAGATAAATTTCTTTTGAACCGAATTCTGAAATTTATTTTCAAAAAAAGCATCTAACCTTATTTTTACGGGATTTTTTATAGCGACTGGGGTTAATTCTGCTTTATTCGATCAACAATTTTTGGCTGTAAAGCATACTATTATCTTGCTCTATCTTTATAAAATAAGTGCCTTTTGCAAACTCACTTATATCCACAACGGTTATTTTAGCGCTAATATCTCCATTCATTATAATTTTTCCTTCAATATCAAAAATAGTATAAGTATGTCTGATTTTTAGATCGCCTTTAAATTCAATGGTGCATTTTTGTTTTGCAGGATTTGGGTAAACCTTCACATCAACCTTGTTACTTATATTTTTCACCAAACCAACGGTACTTGTATCGGTTGAATTTCCAAAAGTATATTCTCCTAATTTTAAAGTATCTAACTCAATATACCCCTTACGCGTACCTGAAATAATTTTACTCATATACTTAACAGCTTTCCAATCATCTGCAGCATTAGCTCTGTAAAACATTCGTATACTATCGCCATTAACAATGGTTAAAAGTGTATCCATGTAAGAATAAGTGCCACCAATTGTTTTATTACCATCATAATAAAAACCTACTTTCGCTCTAAAACCGGGAGATAAAATTCCCTCGATCTTCCAGAAATGTTGATTTGATAATTTATGATTTGCAGGATTATTTTTAAAACCATCGGGCTTTACATAATTGTGAACCACGCGAACTAAACTAGAATCTAATCCTTTATTTTTAATAGACATATACACCTTTCCTAAATTCCAGGTTACATTTGTAACAGTTTTTAAGGTCTTAATTTCTGTCGAGGTTGCATCGTTGATCTTACTGTCATAATTTAATGCCTGATAAACCGGGATAAAAGGTATGTTAACAGTAAAAGTTCCAATTGCCCCGCTCATGGTTACTGTTTTAGTAACTGCCGACCAATCATTTTTAAAAAAACTCACTTCTAAGGGTACATTATTATGAAGGATAGTTGTACCAAACGTTTTTTGTTTTAACGAAATAATTGCATCGTAACTTGTTGGATTTACCTGAACATATTTAATTGAATCAATAGCAAAATGAGACCAACCACCGGTAAAAACCCAGTTATTAAAAAAATCATTTAAGTTTTGGCTACTACTTGTTTGAAGCAGATTTTTAAATTCCACGCTATTCATACTTTTAAACGCTTTTTGTTGCATAACATATTGTGATCCATTAAAAAAAGCAGCATCTCCCATATAACCTCTTAATGTATGTGCCACATCGGCCCCCTTTTTATAAACATGGTCGCCGTAGGTTAGGCTATGCGGAATGCCGCTTATTGCTCTAAAGCCTCCTTCTTTTTTATGTAAAAATTGTAATAATTTATCGTGTTCGGCTTTTACCGCGTTTAAATATCTTGCTTTACCATATTTCCATTCTAAAAACATGTACGCGCTAAAAGTAGCCATGCCTTCATTTATCCACATATCTTCTTGTGTTTCGCAGGTAACCAAATCTCCCCACCAATGATGAGATAATTCATGCGCCATTAATTCTGATTCGTAGGCTATATTTACTAATGCTCTTGGGTAAGATATGTTTGTAGCGTGCTCCATAGCACCGCTATTAAAAGGAACTAGTGCGTATCCAAAACGATTCCAAACATATGGTCCGAAATAATTTTCAAAACCGTTTATGCAATTTTTTAAATTCACAAAACCATTTTTCATTGCTGTAGTATCGCTTGCCGCGCCAACTAAAGTAATAGGTTTAATGCCGCTTAATGTGTTAACTGTCCAATTTACTTGACGGTATTTTGCAACAGAAACATTGGCCAGATATGTTGGAATTTCATCGTTTAAAACCCATTTTCGTGTGCGTTTATTTAATATAGATACATCAGAAATTAATTGCCCGTTACAATATGCTGCACGAAGCGTATCGCAGGTAATATTAAATTCGTATTTACTTCTTTCTACAAAATTATCAAAGCATGGAAACCAAACACGGCCATAATTATGTGGTTTGGCTCCAAACCCCACTCCTAAATTATATGCATACTGGTTACCGCCATGGTTGTCAAAATAAAAACCGCCCCAGCCACTTGGGTCGCCTTGTGGCAGTCCGTGATAATAAACTGTAAAAATGGAAGTATCAACGGTGTTTTTTGGTGCAACAAAATTTACTTTTAAAACAGTATCGTTATAGGCGTAAGTTAATAAAGTAGAATTTTCTTTAACCGAATCGATGGTTAATTTTAAAAGATCAAAACGTATAAATGTTTTGTTATTTTGTTTTGGTGCAAATCTAATTTGAGTGTTACCAATAATTTGTTTGTTTAGGGTATTACCAATTTCTAAGTTGATGGTGTATTTTAAAATATCAAAGGTATCGCTTCTAAGATTTTCGGGACTATAGTAAATAGGAACAGACGATTGAAGGTTTTTGTTGTATTGACAACCAACATGTGCGTTTTGTGCCAAAGCATTTAAGCTTAAAAAAGAAGCTAATAGGCAAACTGCTTTTAAATAAATTCTCATAATCTAAATTTATGAAAAATATCTTTACGATGATCGGTAAAAATTTCTCAGAAGTTAAGGTTAAAAGATCTGATTAAATCACATGTAATTTCCCTTTAATAGGTAATTAGTGACGTAATCATTAACGCCATCCTCAAGACTGGTAAATTTTTTTGAATAACCAGCACTGATCAATTTATTCATATTAGCCTCAGTAAAATATTGGTACTTATCTCTAATATCAATAGGCGTATCAATAAACTCTATGTTAGGTTCAATATTTAAAGCTTTAAATGTAGCATTGGCAAGATCTAAAAATGTGCGTGCTTTGCCGCTACCTAAATTATAAATGCCACTTTTAATCTTAGTAGAAAATAAAAACCAAATAACATTAACCACATCCTTTACATAAACAAAATCGCGTAATTGACCGCCATCAGTATAATTAGGATTGTGTGATCTGAACAACTTAACCTTTCCGTTAGTATTAATTTGATGAAACGAATGAAAGATCACTGAAGCCATTCTACCTTTATGATATTCGTTGGGGCCATACACATTAAAGAATTTTAATCCATGCCAGTTTGGTGGAGCTAATTTTTGTTGAAGTGCCCAAATATCAAAATCATTTTTACTCTCCCCGTATAAATTTAACGGTTTTAATAGCGGTATTTTAGTTTCATCATCGTCATATCCGTTTTCACCCAAACCATAAGTTGCTGCAGAAGAAGCATAAATTAATGAAATGCTGTTTTTTGCACATATGTCCCAAATTGCTTTAGTATAATTTAAGTTTAACTCATTTAATATATTTATATCCTTTTCTGTTGTATCTGTTCTGGCGCCTATATGAATAACATCGGTTACAATATTGTAATTCTTATCAAACCATTCAATAAAATGTTTACGCTCTATCTTTTGATAAAAGGTTTTTAAAGTATAATTAGCCTGCTTGTCTGTAATAGAAAAATCATCTACAAGTATTAAATTGGTAACACCTTCCGAATTAAATTTTGAAACAAGGCAACTGCCTATAAATCCTGCTGAACCGGTAATAACTATCATATCTAAATTTGAAGGATAAAGTTAATTAAAAATTGCGTTGATAATAGGATTTTGTTTTTAGATAATTTTTATAGAAATTAGAATTATATATGGAAATTAAACGTGTATTCGATATACTCGATAATCTTAAAATTTCATCTTCAAAAAATGATATTTTAAATGCTAAAGAAAAACAGTCCGGCCAACAGGACGGCAAAAAATGGGTTAATTACAGTGTTACCGATTTTGCTTTTAGCGCCAATGCTGTAAGCTCGGCATTATTATATTTAGGTTTAAAAAGTGGAGATAGCGTTGCTATTATGGCATCAAATATGCCGCAATGGAATTTTGTGGATTATGGTGCCCAGCAAGTAGCTATGCCAACTATTCCAATTTTTCCAACTATTAGCGGCAACGACCTAAAATATATTTTAAACCATAGCGAAGCTAAAATTATTTTTATTTCAGAAAAATCTGCTTACCAAAAACTGGTTAGCATGGAGGGTGAATTGCCGCATTTAAAATATGTGTTCAGTTTTTTTCCTGTAGCCGAGGTTAAACCTTTTTCAGAATTTTTGGAATTAGGAAATCAAAATAGTGCACTTGATACAATTGAACAAATAAAAAATGGAATTAAAGAAGAAGATCTTTTAACCATTTTATATACCTCCGGCACTACAGGGCAACCAAAGGGAGTAATGATCACCCACAAAAATATGATAAGCAATGTGTTGATCTGTAAAGACATTGCTCCATTTAGAATTGAATGGCGTGCTTTAAGTTTTTTACCGCTTAACCATGTGTATGAACGTTTTTTAAATACACTTTATCTCTATCAAAACGTTAGTATTTATTATGCCGAAAGCATTGAAACCATTGGCGATAATTGCCGGGAGTTGCACCCGCACATTTTTGTGGCAGTGCCCAGAGTTTTAGAACGAGTTTTAGAACGAATTATTTCTGCCGGTGAAAAACTGGAAGGTTTTAAAAAGAAAATTTTTAATTGGAGTCTTTCCATAGCACAACGTTATGAATTAGATGGTGCAAACGGACCATGGTATGAATTTCAACGAAAAATTTGCGACATTTTAGTTTACAAAAAATGGCGTGCAGCAGTTGGCGGCAAAGTAGAAGTAATTGTAAGCGGCGGCGCAGCGCTTAATCCAAAAATTGAGCGCATTTTTGCCTGTGCAAATTTAAAAGTGCTGCAAGGTTATGGCTTAACCGAAACATGTGTGGTGGTTGCAGTTAATCGTTTAGGTCCGGGTAACAGTATGTTTGGTACCGTTGGAAAAGTAGTGGAAAATTCGGAAGTAAAAATTGCCGAAGAAGATAGCGAGATATTAATGCGCGGACCAAGTTTAATGAAAGGTTATTATAAAAACCCCGAAGCAACTGCCGAAGCAATAGATAAAGATGGTTGGTTTCATACAGGAGATATTGGAACGATAATTAATGGTAAGTTTTTAAAGATAACCGACCGCAAAAAAGAAATTTTTAAAAGCAGTGCCGGTAAATACATTTCTCCGGTAGCAATAGAAAATAAATTAAAGGAAAGTAAATATATAGAGCACTGTATGGTAATTGGCGAAGGTCAAAAATATGCCTCGGCCTTAATTATACCATCAATTACAAACTTTAAGGAGCATTTTAATAAAAATAATATTGATTGGCCGGGTAACGATGTTTTGCATGAACATGAAGAGATCAAAAAAATAATTAATGCACATATTAAGGAGGTTAATGCCTCTCTTGCGCCTTACGAACAATTAAAACGCAGTCAACTAATTAAGGGTAACTGGACTGTTGAAACAGGAGAAATTACTCCCAAACTAAGTTTAAAGCGCAAAAACATTGCTGAGCAAAACAAGGAAATAATTATTAGGATCTTTGGTGAGGGCGAGTAAAAAAACTCTAAAGCTACGACCAAACTTTTGTACCCTCGGTACAATTGGTACAAATATCAATTTGGTTTCTGCTCTTTAATATAGAGCGTCTGAAATTAGTATACGGAGCAGAAAACCAAATACTCTCAAAAGTATCGGTTTCTAAATTCCCTAATTTGTATTTGGCGTCTTTATCAAAACAACATGGCACAATTTTACCATCCCAGGTAATTACACAACCTTGCCACATACGCCAGCATTGGTTCAATAATTTGTTCTTTAATTCGTACCGATAACTATCGGTATTACCAGAATCGCTTTTTTTATAACGAGAATACAATTCATTTTCCGGAATAAGATCATGCCCGTTCTCAAAATCGTAGATCTGGGCAGTTTTTATCTTTACCTCATCAACTCCCAATTCTTTCCCTAATTTTTTTACAGCTTCAATTTGGTGCTCGTTGGTTTTAAAAACCACAAATTGCCAAACAACGTGTGGCGTGCTGCTTTTTAATAATTGTTTTTGCCTTAAAATTTCTTTGGTACCCTCAATTACTTTGGTGTATTGTCCGCCGATTCTATATTTTTCATAAACTTCCTGAGTAATACCATCTACAGAAATAATTAGCTTATCCAATTTGCTTAAAACTGTTTGTTTAGCATTTTCTTCAGTTAAATAATGTGCATTGGTGCTTGTAATGGTAAATATGTTATTATCATTAGCAAACGAAACCATTTTTAAAAAGTCGGGGTTCAAATAAGGTTCACCTTGAAAATAAAAGGTAAGGCTATGTAGATGCTTTTTAGTTTGAAGAATGATCTTTTCGAACAATTGGTTTTGCAGCATTCCGGTTGGGCGGGTAAATTCTCTTAATCCACTTGGGCACTGCGGACAGCGTAAATTACAACTCGTGGTAGGTTCTATACTTATAAAAAAAGGCAATCCAATTTGAACGGGTTTATTAATTAATCGCGAGTAATAAAATCCAAAAGCCAATTTTAAAAAGTTAAATACTTTATAAATGGATAGTTTTTTAAATATTTTAAGATAATACTGTATCAACTGTGTTATGTAAAGATATGCTTTAATGGAATAATGTTTTACTTTTACGGTGTTAATTAATGAGTAAACAGCTATTTAAAATAATTTTTCCGGCACTGGCAATTCTATTATTTGCAAAATGCGCGCAGGTTGCTCCTTTAAATGGTGGTAAACGAGATGTTGATCCGCCAAAACTGATCGAAGCTATTCCTTTAAATAGGACGATCAATTTTAACTCAGATCAGATCGTTCTAAAATTTAACGAGAATGTAAAACTTCAGGATCTGCCAAATCAATTAATAGTGTCTCCAAAACTAAGTTTTGATCCGGATATTGAAGCTGACGGAAAAAAAATCACCATATCATTTAAAAAGCAAACACTTTTACCAAATACTACCTATCGGTTTTATTTTGGAAAAGCTGTTATAGATATGACAGAAGGAAACGCTATTCCAAATTTTGAATATGTGTTTGCTACAGGCAATAACATTGATTCTTTAAAAATAAAAGGCACAATAATAAACGCCTTTAATAATAAGCCCGAAAGTGATGTTACAATAGGTCTTTATAACATTACCGAAGAAGTTGACAGCTTGCCTTACAAAAGATCTCCCAACTATATTACCCGAACTTCTCAAAACGGCTCATTTCAATTTACCAATTTACCCTATACTATATATAAGGTATTTGGATTTTTAGATAAAAACAAGAATTACTTATATGACGGTGATGCTGAAAAGATTTCCTTTTACGGATCTGATCTTGATCTTAAAAGCGACACAAGCATCAAATTATCTCTGTTTAAAGAGGAGCCGGCAAAAGTTTTTATAAAAAAAATAAACTCACCCTATTTTGGCTTCACGCAAATAATATTGAATAAAAAAAGCCTTTTAAGTTTAAATACCTTAAATAAGTCCGACGAAAAAAATATTTATGAAACAAACCCGGGAATTGAAAAAGACACTTTATCCTTCTATTATAAAAACATAAAAGACACTTTGCCCCTAATTCTAAAAAATAGTTCGTTTAAAAAGATCGATACTATTAAAGTACAACTCCCAAAAACAAATGCTTTAAAAAAGAATTTCAGTTTCACCACAAATGCATCCACAGGAAAGCTGCCTCTTCAAAAGCCTCTGCAGATAAGGTTTATAAACTGGATGGACACAAACAAGCTTGCTATTTCAAAAATTAAACTAACCAGTAAAACAGATAGTTTGATCAAAATAGAGAAACTAAACTATAAATGGTTAAACATAACAACACTTGAAATTGGTAATAAACTAAAACAAGGCATTCGTTATTCTTTAAAAGTTGATACAAATGCTTTTTTTGATGAGAATGGAATCAAAAACGATAGTTTAAAGCTGGAATTTGAAACCGAAAATGAAAATGAACTTGGAAAATTATCCTTAAAACTCCTTTTTAATAAAAAACAAGGTTATTTAATTCAGCTTATCGATCAACAAGAACAAATTGTAAAAGAGAAATTTATTTCATTCAGTTTATCAGGAAGTAACGCTACAACCATTGATTTTACTAATGTTACACCAGGAACCTATCAAATTAAAATTGTGTTTGATGATAACGAAAATAAAAAATGGGATACCGGTAATATTATTTCTAAAATTCAACCGGAACATGTTTTTATTCATCCAAAACCAATAAAAATTTTATCTGATTGGGAAATTGAGGAAGAAATTTTAATTAAGGAGTAAAAAAATTAGATTTGGTTTTTTTAGCCTTTTTCTCAAAAAAAGAGTCGCATTTTTTTCATCTAAATTCATCAACCTCTTGAAACACCAATAAAATCAATATATACAGACTGCTATGAAATTTATTTTTAATTTAAATCTCCATACTGTAGTATTTATTTTGGGTTTTAAATTCCGCTATTAACAATTTCAACAAATCAATGTTGAAAAAATAAACACTTAATAATTAGATAACATAGAAAAATTTATTTACTTCGTATCAACAAATCTCAAAAACAAAAAAACCATGGCAAAAAAAGCAACAGCTAAAAAAGCTACAGCAAAAAAAGCAGCTCCTAAGAAAGCAGCAAAAAAAGCAGTAAAAAAAGCAGCTCCTAAGAAAGCAGCTAAAAAAGCAGTAAAAAAAGCAGCTCCTAAGAAAGCAGCTAAAAAAGCAGCTAAGAAAAAGTAAAAAGAAGCCCCGCACAAGCGGGGTTTTTTTTTGACCTTTTTTTTGCATTAAACAAAATTCATCATCTAAAAATTTAATTTATATTTACAGTCATATATTAAAAAAAGAAAAACTAGATGAAAAAACTAATTAATTTATTATCGGCTGCTGTTCTTGTTTCAACCATGGTTTCATGCGGCGACAAAAAAGCAGAACAAGAACCAATTGTTGCCCCACAAGGCATGAATGTTTTAGATCTTAGCAAATACGGAAAGCCATTTGCGATATTTGTTCCGGATACAACTGCTGCAAAACTGCAAATTACCGAACAATCTTCAGGTGCTTTAGATATTAAAGTGGGAACTAATTTTGCGATCACCATTAACGAGCAAGCTGCAGACATAGAATTAAAGAAGAAGGACATTAAAGAAGATGAAGTTTTAAAATTCAAAAACTATATCGTTGAAGAACCAACTGCAATATTTTGGGAAAGTGAGATCGTAAAACCGGAATTTCACTTTGTGATCAACCAAAAAATTGGAAATACAGATTATTGCATCGAAGACATTAAAAGCACAGACACCGAACCTTTTGATAAGGCAACAACTCAAAAAATGTTCGATAGCGCAAAAGCTATTAAAGAGATCAAAAAAGAAGAGAAATCATAATTCATTAAATTTTACAAAAAAGCCGTTTCGGAATTCCGAAACGGCTTTTTTATTGTAGATACTTTTAATAATACCCCCTATTGTGCTATTAACAATAAAGGCAAATTATTAACACCATAGCTATCCTTAAAAAGTTTTTCCAATATTTGTCATCAGTCAAACTAATAATTATGTCAGAAGAACTTGAAAAAAATGAAAGTGGAGATTTGTTCTCAAAATCCGTAAGAGCAGGAAAGCGTACTTACTTTTTTGATGTAAAGAGTACACGAGGAAATGATTATTACCTAACTATCACCGAAAGCAAGAAACGTTTTGGTACAGATGGTAAATTCAGCTATGAAAAACATAAGATCTTTTTATACAAAGAAGATTTTGAAAAATTTGTAGAAGGTTTAAACGAAGCTGTTGCGCATATTAAAGAAAACGCTCCGGAAATTGAACCAAGACAAGAATACAGTGATAACGGATCGGCAGGAACCTCTGAGGTGAGTTTCGAAGATCTGGGAAACTAAAAAAAATAATATTTTAAAGAGGCGAGCTTTGGTAACAGGTTCGCCTTTTTTATTTTAATATAATTAAGGCTTCTTTTAAAATTAACTTTTCCCACAAAGCATATTCTTTTGCAGAGGGATGAAGTCCATCTAAAGCCACCAATGAATTATCATTCTGCATGTTTTTTGACAATTCAAAAACATCCACGGTCTTAAGATTCCTTTTTTTTGCCTCCAAAACAATGATCGAATTAAATTCAGCAATTCCTTTGCCTATATCCCTTCCGTTCCCGTAATTTTTTCCTTGTGGTGTAACACCAAAATCTGGAATAGTGATCAATATCACATGTTTTTTATTCGACACGTTTTTTTCAATTTCATCTAATATAAAGATCAAATTTTTATTAAACGTTTCCTTTGATACTCCTCTAACCCAATCATTAACACCTATTAAAACAGTTACAAAATCAGGTTTCAGTTTTTTTACCAATGGCAACTCTTGGTCAATTAGATCCTGGGTGCTAAATCCATTTCGCGCAGGATTATCTAATAATTTACAGTCAACTTTATTTTCATTTAAATGTTTTGTGAGTAAAAATGGCCATGACTCATTTTGTTTAGCTCCTGTGCAAATTGTATATGAATCGCCAAGTGGTAAATATTTAATACTGTTTTTTGTTTGCATTTTAAAGGCAAAAAAGGTTATTGCCAGAATTAAAATTGTTGCATAAAAGTCTAATTGCTTCATATTCTAATTTACGATTTTATACTTTGCAACATAGTGTATAAAAATAAAATAATTTTAATGTCCCACGGCTAGTAATAGCAAGAGATACAGCCGGTGATTTAATCCGGCGTTTTTAAAATTAACAAAAAAATATTTTTTTAATAAAAAAGTTTGTTTAGGTTTGTACACGAAAATGAAAAATATTAATGTAAATAAAATGTGGTGGTGCTTCGCAAATGATCTTGTGAACAGCTAAATTTATATTTATCTAAGGCATATTACAAAGCCCGCTGTTCCATTACAGCGGGCTTTTTTTATTTTTAAAAATTTACAACAATGATAAAATTACACACATACACAAAAACCATATTATCTGACACTAAAACTCCGACCGGGATCTTTATGGCACTTAGAGATCATTTCCAAAACACACTTTTATTAGAAAGCTCCGACTATAACAGTAAACAAAATCACTATTCTTATTTGTGTTTTAATCCGCTTGCCACGCTTGAAGTATTTGAACAAAACCTTAAAATAACAATCGGTCAGGAAACCACAATCTCCCCCTTTCCTTCATCAAACAAAACTTTAACAGATCAATTGATCAACTTTAAGGAACAGTTTGTTTATGATGACCTGGAATTTGATTTTTGTACAGGTGGGCTTTTTGGCTATTCAAGCTTTGATGCAATAGAATATTTCGAAGACATCTCATTTCGCAGGAAAAAGAACAATGATCAAATTCCGGAAATTCTTTATCATGTATATTCTCTCATCTTAGTTTTTAATCACACTAGTAATAGTTTGCACCTTATTTCGCACGCAACTGAGATTGATCTCGCCAAAGCTCAATTAGATGACCTGATCGAAAAAATCACTACCGAGCAAATTTCTCAATATAATTTTGCTGTTGATGGTGAAGAAGTAACCAATCAAAGCGACGCGGAGTTTATGGATAAAGTAGTAACTGCAAAAGATCATTGTCAAAAAGGCGATGTGTTTCAAATTGTACTGTCCCGCCAATTTTCACAAAAGTTTAAAGGCGATGATTTTAACTTGTACAGGGCGCTTAAAAACATAAATCCAAGTCCGTATTTATTTTATTTTGACACAGGAAAATTCAGATTAATTGGTTCTTCTCCTGAAGCGCAATTAATTATTAGCAAAAACAGTGCTCAAATAAATCCTATTGCCGGAACTTATAAGAGAACGGGGAATGATCTGGAAGATATTGAAAATGCTAAAAATTTATTACAAGATCCAAAAGAGAACGCAGAACATATGATGTTGGTAGATCTGGCAAGAAATGATCTTAGTAAATATTGTACCGATGTTAAACCTGTATATCTAAAACAAGTTCAACTTTATTCGCATGTGATACATTTAGTAAGTAAAATTTCAGGTGTTCTAAAACCAAACACGCATCCTTTTGAAGTTTTGGCAAACTCATCGCCCGCAGGAACATTATCCGGTGCGCCAAAATTTAAGGCCTTGGAGCTAATTGATAAATACGAACCAACTAAACGTGGTTATTATGGTGGGTCGATCGGATTTATCTCCAATAAAAATGAGTTAAACCATGCCATCATGATACGCACTTTTTTAAGCAAGGATAATGTTCTTTATTACCAAGCCGGCGCAGGTGTTGTAAATGCAAGTGATCCTGAATCAGAAAAAAACGAGATCTACAATAAAATAAGTGCCTTAAAAAAAGCAATTAAAGAGGCTCAAAAAATTAATAAATCCATACCTTCATACAGTCATGAAACTATTAGTGCTTGATAATTACGACAGTTTTACCTACAATCTGGTTCACCTTGTAGAAAAGGTGAGTAACATTTCCTTTGATGTAGTTAGGAATGATAAAATTTCTTTAGAGGAAGTAAATGCCTATTCTAAAATTTTATTATCTCCGGGGCCGGGTCTACCAAAAGATGCGGGGATAATGCCTGAGCTATTAAAGCAGTATCATAAAACAAAATCAATTTTTGGAGTTTGTTTAGGCTTGCAAGCAATTGGCGAAACGTTTGGCGCCTCGTTAATAAATTTAGAAACAGTTTACCATGGAATAGCTACCCCAATAACGCTAATTAATGAAGACGAACTTTTTAAGGATTGTCCGAAAACTTTTAATGCAGGGCGTTACCATTCGTGGGTAATAAATAATAAAGATGTTCCTCAAGACCTAATTATTACTGCTGTTGATGATAAAAACAATATTATGGCAGCAAAACACAGATCTTATGATGTAAGAGGAGTTCAGTTCCATCCTGAATCAATTCTTTCAGAATATGGTGAAACCATAATACGCAATTGGCTTAGCGCCTAATTAAACTTACATACTCACCCAATTATTAATTTTTAAAATTACAACCAATGTTTCAAAAACTTTGTACTGGACATATTTTGTCCGAACGGGAAGCTTATGCCTTAATGTTAGACCTAGCCGCCAAAAAATTAAACGATCATCAAATAAGTATCCTAATCGGTATATTTCAAACTCGCCATATTTCGATGCAGGAATTAAACGGCTTTAAAAATGCCTTATTAGAATTGGCAATTAAAATTGATCTGCACAAACCCTGCATAGATGTTTGCGGTACCGGAGGAGATAAAAAAAACACTTTCAACATTTCTACCTTATCGGCAATTATTTTGGCAGCTGCCGAAGTGCCTGTTGCCAAACATGGAAATTACGGTGCTTCTAGCGTTTCAGGCTCATCAGATATTTTAAACTATTTTGGCCACCGGTTTAAGAGCAACCCTGCCGAATTAAATTATGATCTTGAAAAACATAATATCTGTTTTATTCACGCACCATTATTTCATCCTGGTTTAAAAAATGTAGCTCCCATTCGAAAAAATATTGGAGTAACAACTTTTTTTAATCTCCTTGGTCCATTGGTTAATCCTGCAAATCCAAAGTATAGGTACATAGGAACGTTTAATAGTAAAATTGCAAGAATGTATAATTATATCCTTCAGGATTCAAACCATAATTTTACCATAGTACACTCTTTTGATGGTTATGATGAGATAAGTTTAACGTCCGATGCCAAGGTCTATTCAAATTCTAAGGAAACTATAGTTTCTAATACGAATTTTAATTTTTCAAAATTGCAACCAAAAGATATTTATGCAGGAGAAACCATTGAGGCGGCTGCCGAAATATTTGTGAACGTTTTACGTAATGAAGGTACGCAGGCTCAAAAAGAAGTTGTTATTGCAAATACAGCCTTAGCCATGAATTGTTACTATTCGAATTTAACCTTGGAAGAATGTATTGCCAGATCAAAAGAGGCAATTGAATCAAAAAAAGCATTTCACCTATTTAAAAATATCATAGATCAATAAACCATGAACACGTTAGAAAAAATAATTGCCACTAAAAAATTAGAAGTTGAAGAAAGTAAAAAATTATATCCGATTAAACTATTAGAGCGATCGATCTATTTTAATTCAACCCCGGTTTCGCTAAACAAATACCTTTTGCGCAAAGATAAAAGCGGGATAATTGCCGAGATCAAAAAACGATCTCCTTCAAAAGGTAGTATTAATAAATACGTAAATGTTGAAAAAACATCTATTGGCTATATGCAAGCCGGAGCAAGCGCCATTTCGGTGTTAACGGACAAAACATTTTTTGGCGGATGCAATCAGGATCTATTAACAGCTCGCAAATTTAATTTTTGTCCCATCCTCCGAAAAGAATTTATAATTGATGAATATCAGATCATTGAAGCCAAATCTATTGGTGCGGATGCTATTTTATTGATCGCTGCTTGTTTAACAAAAAATGAAATAGAAAATTTGAGCGGCCTGGCTTCAAGTTTAGGCATGGAGGTGTTACTAGAAATTCATGATGAAACCGAAATTGAAAAAATATCAGATAAAACAATGTTGATCGGAATTAATAACCGAGATCTTAAAACTTTAAAAATTGACCTTGAAACAAGTTTTAGGCTAATTAACAAGCTTCCAAAAGAAAAAACCAAAATAGCCGAAAGTGGAATTGAAACGGTTGATAGTATTATCCAACTAAAAGAGGCAGGGTATTCCGGTTTTTTAATTGGCTCTTATTTTATGAAACACCCGGAGCCTTCTTTAGCATGTAAAGAATTTATTCATGCGATACAAAGCGAAACCAATAAAAGATCTGTAAGCCATGCTAGTTAAGGTGTGCGGTTTAAATAACCGCGAAAATATTATGGCTGTTTCAAAACTAGAAGTGGATCTTATTGGCTTTATTTTTTATAAAGGCTCGCCTCGTTACTTTAACAAGGCATTAAGTTTTGACGAGGTAAGAGAGATCCCAAAAAGAATAAAAAAAGTGGGCGTTTTTGTAAATGAAACTATTTATAATGTCTTAAATGCAATTGCGCATTACGATTTAGATCTTGTTCAATTGCACGGAAACGAAAATCCGGAATATTGCAAAGAATTAATGCAATACGTAAAGGTTATAAAAACCATTTCGGTAAAAGACAATACCTCACTTTTAGAAATGAAAAAATACTCCCAGGCCTGTAATTATTTATTATTCGATACCTCAAGTCCAACTTATGGCGGCACCGGCCAAACGTTTAATTGGCAACTCCTAAAGGATAAAGAAATAGATACTCCATTTTTTATAAGTGGGGGCGTATCATTAGATAGTATTCAAGAAATAAAAGATCTAAAATTTAAAAATTTAATTGGCATTGATGTCAACTCAAAATTTGAAATTAAACCCGGACAAAAAGACGTAAATAAAATACAACAATTACTTAAAGAAATAAATTATGCAAACTCAAACAATTAAAGGGTATACTGTAACTGAAGAAGGATATTACGGCAACTTTGGCGGAGCCTATATTCCCGAGCTGCTTTACAAAAATGTGCAAGAACTCACTGAAAATTATTTAAAAATAACGGAGGACCATGATTTTAAAACAGAATTAAATAAGCTTTTACATGATTATGTTGGCAGACCAACGCCATTATATTTAGCAAAGAATCTATCAAAAAAATACAAGGCAAAAATTTATTTAAAACGGGAAGATCTAAATCACACAGGTTCGCACAAAATAAACAATGCACTTGGGCAAGCCCTGCTGGCAAAAAAATTAGGTAAACAAAAGATCATTGCCGAAACAGGCGCCGGCCAGCATGGCGTGGCAACGGCAACGGCTTGTGCACTTTTAGGATTAGACTGCACTGTTTTTATGGGTGAAGTAGATATTTTGCGTCAGGCGCCAAACGTTGCAAGAATGAAAATGTTAGGTGCCAAAATAATTCCCGCAACTAGCGGAACTAAAACATTAAAAGATGCAACAAATGAGGCTATTCGTTATTGGATAAATAATACAGATTCGTATTACATCATTGGCTCTGTGGTTGGTCCGCACCCCTACCCCGATATGGTCACACGTTTTCAATCTATAATTAGTAAAGAAATAAAAAAACAATTAGTTAGTTTGGAAGGAAAAGAAGATCCTGATTATATTGTTGCTTGTATTGGCGGCGGAAGCAATGCTGCCGGAGCATTTTACAGTTTTATTGGAAACGGGGTAACAAAACTAATTGGCGTTGAGGCCGAAGGCAAGGGAATTACTAGCGGACATACCGCAGCCACTTTAAAAGTTGGTTCTACCGGAATAATCCATGGGAGCAAAACATTTCTAATGCAAACAAAAGATGGTCAAATAACTGAACCATACAGTATTTCGGCCGGCCTCGATTACCCCGGTATTGGTCCCTTACACGCCTATCTATGCGAAACTAAACAGGCAAGCTATTTATCTGCAACCGATGAAGAATCTTTAACTGCAGCTTTTGAATTAATGAAATTGGAGGGGATCATTCCTGCTTTAGAGAGCGCACATGCATTTGCAGTGTTAGATAAATTAAAGTTTAATTCAACAGATGTTATTGTTATTAATCTGTCTGGCCGCGGCGATAAAGACCTTGACACCTATTTAAAAAATTATAAATAAGAAATTATGACAACACGATTACAACAACTATTTACAAAAAAACAAGATCATAACTTGTCACTGTTTATTACAGCCGGCTTTCCAAAAAAAGAAAGTCTGCTCGAAATTATTCCAATCCTTGAGAGCTCAGATTGCGATATGATAGAAATTGGTATTCCTTTTTCTGACCCATTAGCTGATGGGCCAATTATACAAGAAAGCAGCACCCTTGCATTAAATAATGGAATGACCTTGGATCTAATTTTTAAGCAAGTAAAAGAATTAAGATCTAAAACATCTAAACCAATTCTTTTAATGGGTTATTTAAATTCATTATTAAAATTTGGCTTAGAAGATTTTTATAGCGCATGTTTTGATTCAGGGGTGGATGGATTAATAATTCCCGACTTGCCATTAATTGAATTTCAATTAAACCATGAATCCTTCGTAAAAAAATATAAGCTCGATTTTGTTTTTCTAATTACACCCGAAACCGAAAACAAAAGAGCGATCGAATTAGCGAATAATAGTTCAGGTTTTATTTATTTGGTTTCTTCCAACTCAACAACGGGCAACTCTAATAAAAATACCCATGATTTAAATAAAAAAATAAATGAGTTAAAGGAAATGGGTTTGAAACTCCCTTTATTAATAGGGTTTGGAATAAAAAATGCCAAAGATTTTGAAAACGCTTGCGGATCCTCCAATGGCGCAATAATTGGTTCGGCATTTATTCAACTCGTTAAAAATTCCAACGATCTAAAAAAAGACATTCCACAATTCATACAATCAATTAAAACCATAAGCTATGATCATTCAATTAAATAATTCAGTAACAGAAAATCAGCACTCGGCATTAATAAACAAGCTGACAGAAAATAAATTTTCAATTAACGAAGTAAACACACAACTCGAAAAGTATTTAGTGTGCATAGGAAAAAACGAAATCGATATCCGCGAAATTGGTCACCTGCCGGGTATTAAAGATGTTCATATTGTTTCGGATAGTTATAAACTTGTAAGTAAAAAATGGAAGGTAAAGGATACAAGTATTGATCTAGGCAATAATGTTATTATTGGAAAAGAAGATCCAACCATCATGGCCGGACCCTGTTCTGTTGAAAGTGAAGAGCAAATTGATAAGATCATCGAACACCTCATCGACCAGGATATTAAAATTATAAGAGGCGGTGTTTTTAAACCAAGAAGCTCTCCTTATGCCTTTAGAGGCTTAGGCATTGATGGTTTAAAAATGATGTACGAAAAATGCAAACCTCACAACATTAAAATTATTACAGAAGTAATGCAGGTTTCACAAATAGAAGAGATGCTTCCTTTTGTAGATGTTTTTCAAGTAGGTGCCAGAAACTCACAAAACTTTAATTTACTGGATGCGTTAGGAGAAATTGATAAACCCGTGTTATTAAAAAGAGGTGTAAGTGGCACCATTGAAGAATTACTCTCATCGGCCGAATATGTATTTAGCAAAGGCAATGAAAAATTAATTTTATGTGAACGCGGCATCCGAACGTTTGAAACGGCTTACAGAAATACCTTTGATATTAATGCTATTCAAGTATTAAAAGAAAAAACACATTTACCTGTAATTGCAGATCCTTCGCATGGCGTAGGTATTCGCTCGTTTGTTCCAAAACTTGCATTATCTGCCTTATTAAGCGGTGCTGATGGAATTATTTATGAGGTGCATGATAAACCTGAAGAGGCGTTTTCTGATGGACAACAAACTCTAAATTTTATGGAGTCGGCAAAGCTTATTGAAAAAATAAAATTACTTTATCGCTCATCTATTTTTAATTAACTGAAGCGTTTTAGGAAAAATTTCAAAAAATAATTCAGCAAAAAAAATAAAAAATAGTATTTGAATAAAAATAATAATTACATTTGCTGCACAATAAATAATTTTAAAATGAAAACATTAAACAATAACTTCTTTTATTTCTTCAACAATATCAGTTGAAGCAGGAAGTCTATTGTATAAAATAATTACAAAAAGCCTTCCATAACGGAAGGCTTTTTTTATGCTTAAAAATTAAAAATATGAAAATGAATTTTAATAATAATTTTTTTTATCCCTCACCCTGAGGCATGGTCTACTATTACCCCTAGTTGAGCCCTGCCTTTTAAGCAGGGCTTTTTTTATGCGAAAAATTAACAGAATAAATAAAAAATCAAAAAACATGAAAACAATTGAATTACAAAAAACACAGTATCGATCCTTATTGGATGAATTAGAAACAGAAAAAGCAATTTCATTGGTGAAATCTTATTTCGAAAAAAACCTCTCAAGTAGCTTAAACTTAATAAAAGTAGAAGCTCCCTTATTGGTTAAAAAAGGTACAGGAATTAACGACGACTTAAATGGCATTGAAAATGCCGTATCAGTTAAAGTAAAAGAAATGCCGGATCAAGCAGTTGAAATAGTACATTCATTAGCAAAATGGAAACGCTCAAAACTCGCGCGGTTAAAGGCACACGCAGGAATAGGTTTATACACTAACATGAAAGCCTTAAGACCTGATGAAGATCTATCAGCCGTTCACAGTGTTTATGTTGATCAATGGGATTGGGAAAAAGTGATCTTATTAAACAACAGAAACCTTACTTATTTAGAACACATTGTAAGCGCTATTTACAAAGGTATAATTGAAACTGAAAGGTATATTGCATCTGTTTTTCCCGCAATAAAACCTTATTTGCCAAATTCAATTTCATTTATTCATTCAGAGGATCTTCAAAAATTATATCCGTCACTTAGTCCAAAAGAAAGAGAGAATGAGATATGCAAACAAAAAGGTGCAGTATTTATTATTGGCATTGGTGGCGATCTGGCAGATGGAAAAAAGCACGATGGAAGAGCTCCGGATTATGACGATTGGATCACAGAAACATCAAGTGGAAAAAGAGGATTAAACGGTGATATTTTAGTTTGGAATAAAGTTTTAGGAAGAGCCTTTGAAATTTCCTCAATGGGAATTAGAGTTAGTGCCGAATCACTAAAAGAACAATTGTATTTAAGCGAAGCAGAAGATCGTTTGAAGTTAGATTGGCACCAACAATTAATTAACGGAGAATTACCCTACACTATTGGAGGCGGCATTGGCCAATCGAGGTTAGTAATGTTACTGCTACAAAAAAAACACATTGGCGAAGTGCAAAGTAGTATTTGGCCAAATGAATTAATTAATGATCTAAAAAAACAAAACATAAACTTATTATAATATGAGAAACCATTTAATAGCCATCCAAGGCTCAGTAGCATCGTTTCATGATCTAGCAGCAAAAAAATATTTCGGCGAAGAAGTCTCAACTTTAGAATGCGGTTCGTTTAAAGAAGTCTGCGATAAAATAGCCAACAATAAAGTCGACTATGGTATTATTGCAATAGAGAATAAAATTGCAGGAAGCATCTTATTAAACTATCAGTTAATAGAAACGTATGACCTAAAAATAATTGGTGAAATTTATTTACCAATTGAGTTAAAGCTCTTGGCTAAACCCGGTGCTAAACTAAAAGATATAACTGAAATAATTTCGCATCCGATGGCCTTAGGCCAAAGTCAAGCCTTTCTTTCACAACATGAAAACATTGTTGTTACTGAATACAAAGACACGGCATCGTGTGCAAAATTAGTGTCTGAAGACACTTCAGGAAAACTCTCAGTTATTGGAGGGCCTGCAATTGCTGGGCAATATAATTTGGAAGTGATAGTTGAAAATGTCAGTGATATAAGTCAAAACTTCACCCGTTTTTATATTTTAAGTAAAGGCGAAGATTATGTTAGCGATCCCAATAAGGCATCTGTAACCTTGCAAACAAATAACGAACCAGGGAAACTGTGTGATGTGCTAGTAATTCTAAAAAAACACAACTTAAATTTAACTAAAATTCAGAGCGTTCCCATTCCAAATAATTCAAACGCTTATTCGTTTCATTTAGATATTGAGTTTGAGTATAAAGATCAATTTGAAAAAACTATTAATGATTTAAAAAAAGAAATTCACTATATAAAAATATTGGGCATTTATAAAACTGAAAATAAAAGAACAACTGAAAAAAATAAATTGATCCTTCAAAACCATTTAAATTAATGAAAACAACATTAGAAGAGATAAGAACCGAGATCGTAAATGATAATCCTTTGCTAAAAAAAGGACTAATTATTGCAGGGCCCTGCAGTGCAGAAAGTGAAGATCAACTGATCAAAACCGCAATTGAATTGGCACAATTAGGAAAAACAGATGTGTTAAGGGCCGGCATATGGAAACCAAGAACCAATCCGGGTGGCTTTGAAGGAGTTGGTACTAAAGGCTTGTCGTGGTTATTAAATGCCAAACGAATTACAAATTTAAAAACTGCTGTAGAGGTGGCAACATCCAAACACGTTGAGGATGCATTAAGTTTTGATGTAGATGTTTTATGGGTGGGGGCACGTACAACCGTTAATCCTTTTAGCGTTCAGCAAATTTCTGATGCTCTTAAAGGAACAGATCAAACTGTACTGATCAAAAACCCGGTAAATCCCGATATAAAATTATGGATAGGCGCCATTGAACGTTTACAAAAATCAGGAATAAAAAAAATAGGTCTTATCCATAGGGGCTTTTCCTCTTATGGCAATACCGAATATAGAAACACACCTATGTGGCAAATTCCTATTGAAATGAAACGCTTGTTTCCCGAGCTGCCTATGATCTGTGATCCTTCGCATATTTGCGGCAACACACATGGATTATTAGCTGTCTCACAAAAAAGTGTCAATTTAGATTATGACGGCCTGATCATAGAAACACACTATGCTCCCGAAATAGCTTTAACCGATAAAGGTCAACAAATAACGCCACAGGAATTATCTGATCTATTAGATAAATTGATCATAAAAAAATCCAGATCCGATGAAGAAACTTTTTTAAAACCGTTAGAGAATCTGCGCGAACAAATTAATGATCTGGATGAGGAGTTAATTTCATTGATATCTAACAGAATGAAAATTGCGAAAGAAATTGGCACGATAAAGAAAAAAAGTAATATAACGGTCTTGCAATCTTCAAGGTATAATGAAATTTTAGAACGTTTAAATAAAAAAGGAGAAAAATTAGGGTTAAGCGAGCAATTTATAAGATCTTATATGGAGGCAATTCATATAGAAAGCATTCGAACGCAAAACATAATTGGTCAATAAATTACTTTAAATCATTTATTTTCATTTAACTTTGGGTATGTATTTAATTAAATCAAATGGCTACGATGTAGAAATTGGAATAAAAATTTTTAAATCCATTTCTTCATTAATTACTAAAAAAAAATATTCCTCGCATTTTATAATTTGCGATGAAAACACATTTCAGTTTTGTTTGCCAAATTTAATAAGCAACTGCCCTAAATTGCGCGAAGCTCATATTATAGAATTAGAAAGCGGTGAGGCAAGCAAGTCGCTTGAATTTAGTGCACATGTATGGCAAACACTTATAGAAAATAAAGCAGATAAAAATTCTTTGGTTGTTAATTTAGGTGGCGGCGTAGTAAGTGACTTAGGTGGTTTTTGCGCTTCAACCTATAAACGTGGCATTGATTTTATTAATATACCAACCACTCTGCTTTCAATGGCAGACGCAAGCGTTGGCGGAAAAACAGGAATTGATTTTTCAGGCTTGAAAAATTCTATAGGCACTTTTACCCAGCCTAAAGGAGTATTTATTGATCCGGATTTTTTAGAAACGCTTCCTAGTCGCCACTTTCAAAACGGTTTAGCTGAGATCTTTAAAATAGCTCTTATTTGTGATAAAAAATTCTGGAACGAATTAAAAACTGCAGATGTTAAGGTTGCTGCCAAGGACATAATTGCAAAAGGAGTAGCTCTAAAAAATAAAATAGTTTCAAAAGATCCTTTTGATAATGGTATTAGAAAAACCTTAAACTTTGGACATACCATTGGCCATGCAATAGAATCAATGCTCTTGGGAAGCAGTAATGAATTATTACACGGCGAAGCAATTGTAATTGGTATGTTGATCGAAAGTCATTTGTCCTACCAAAAAAAATTATTTTCAAAAAATGAATTAGATGAGGTATTAAATGTTTTTAAAAATGTTTTTCAACCAAATAAAATTAATGATCTTAATTTGGATTCTATTTTTGAATTGATGAAAAATGATAAAAAGTCAACAAACAATAAATTTCAATTCGCATTGATCGATAAGATCGGCTCTTGTAAATTTGATTTAGCTGTAAGCGACCTGCAAATTAAAAAAGCAATTGAATTTTATAACACCTCTTT
Organism: Bacteroidia bacterium; assembly: GCA_022842625.1. Taxonomy (GTDB): domain Bacteria; phylum Bacteroidota; class Bacteroidia; order B-17B0; family Aurantibacillaceae; genus Aurantibacillus. Next base: position 44,768 of record JALHPG010000001.1, read on the forward strand.
TTAATGTTAGTACTTTCTGCTCCCAATAAAATAGTTAATACAACCATTAAACTTACGGGCTCAAAAAGCATAAATAACCGTTTATTAGTTTTAAACGAAGTACTTGATCTTGATCTACATTTTCAAAACAGATCAACTTCTGAAGACACCCTGCTTTTACAAAATGCACTTTTAAGTATAAAAGATAAAACAAGTGCCACTATTGATGTTCACCATGCCGGAACAGACATGCGTTTTTTAACCGCCTATTTATCTACAAAAAAAGGCGAATGGATTTTAACCGGCTCTGAACGTATGAAGGAACGTCCGATCGGAGATCTTGTTAGGGCCTTAAGATCTTTAGGCGCCGAAATTACATTTTTGGAAAAAGAAAATTTTCCGCCTCTAAAAATATCAGGTAAAACTTTAGAGGGCGGTAAAATAGAAATTGATGGAAGTGTTAGCAGTCAATTTATTTCGGCTTTATTATTAATTGCCCCTACTTTTGAAAATGGCTTAGAGCTAACTTTAAAAAACGATATAGTTTCCTGGCCATATATTCAAATGACCTTAGATGCTTTATCTGAATTTGGATTAAATGTTTCAACCGTTTTAAATACGATCAAAATTTCAAAAGCAACTACAAAAAATGCTAAGGGTAAAAGTTTTGAGGTGGAATCAGATTGGTCATCGGCATCGTATTGGTTTAGCATTGTTGCATTAAGTAAAAATGCAGAAATAAAATTAACCGGTTTAAAAGACAGCTCCTCACAAGCAGATTCTGTTTTACCTCAACTCTACAAACAACTAGGGGTTAACACCCAATTTAAAAACAATGAGCTGGTTCTTTCAAAAAACGAAGAAAAGATCTCAGGGTTTGAATACGATTTTACAAATTGTCCGGATATAGCGCAAACTATCGCTGTTACATGTTTTGGCTTAGGAATAAAAGCAAAATTAACTGGACTAAAAACTTTAAAACTGAAAGAAAGCGATAGAATTGTTGCTTTAAAAACAGAATTAGAAAAATTTGGGGCTATTGTGGAAATAACAGATAACTCAATTGGGATAAAAGATTCAGGATACAAGACACAAGACTCCCCAATTGAGTCTAACGACTTACTACTAGAAACCTATAACGATCACCGCATGGCCATGAGTTTTGCCCCACTGGCACTGCGTTACGAGCAACTTTTCATCCAAAACTCCGAAGTGGTTACTAAATCTTATCCTTTATTTTGGGAAGATTTGAAATCAGTAGGTTTTAGTGTAAATTTGCAGCCATAAATGGCATTTTTCGGTTCAGATAAAACAACACAAACAGAAGGCACCCAAATGTCTTTTCTTCAGCATTTAGAAGAATTTCGTTGGCATTTGGTTAGGAGTGCTGCTGTAATTGCACTTTTTGCGATTACTGCGTTTTGCTTAAACGATTTTGTTTTTGATACAGTTATTTTTGGACCACTTCGTCAGGATTTTATTTCCTATAAAGTATTATGCGAGTTGGGCCATAAGATAGGTGCCGGCGATGTAATGTGCATGACCATAAAACCTGCACATCTTCAAACCTTAAGTGCATCCGAACAATTCTTTAATCACATGTGGATCTCTTTTTTATGCGGAATAATTCTTGGTTTCCCTTTTGTATTATGGGAATTCTGGAAATTTGTTCGTCCTGCATTAAAAAATAAAGAAATTGGTCCGGTAAAAATATTTGTAGTAATTGCTTCTATATTATTTTTGATAGGCATTTTTTTCGGGTACTTTTTACTGTTTCCAATGAGCTATAATTTCTTGGTTAATTATCAGGTTTCATCTAGTGGAATTGTTCAAACACAAAATACATTTGATGATTACATCTCGTTAATTAGCACAATGACATTAGTTGCCGGAATAATTTTTGAGATGCCAATTTTGGTTTATTTTTTAACCCGAATGACATTATTAACTCCTGAGTTTATGCGCAAGTACCGTAAACATGCGGTGATAATTATTTTAATTGCTGCAGCAGTTATTACTCCCAGCCCCGATGTTACTTCACAAATGGTGGTTGCCATACCAATGTATTTGTTGTACGAATTAAGTGTATTCGTTTCGGCATGGGTAATAAAAAAACATAATTTATAGTGCTAAAAAGTAAACCACTAAAATATTCGCTTATTATATTTTGGGTAGTTTATCACTCTGTATTATTTAGTAGGCCATTAAAAGAGGTTTTAAATTTTGGCTCAAATCCGGGTAATTTAAAACTGTTTTCATTTAACGATTCGTTATCAAATAAAAAGCCCATTGTGTTTGTTTTACATGGCTGCAATCAAAATGCCGATGCGATAGAGGAGTTAAGCGACTGGAAAAAACTTGCCGTAAAACATGATTTTGTGCTTTTTTATCCGCAACAAAAATTAATTAATAATCCTTCACTTTGTTTTAACTGGTTCTTAGAAAGTGATATTAATAAGAACGGCGAGTGTTTATCTATTTATCAAATGACACGTTATGCCATTGACTCCTTAAAAGTAGATTCAACCAGATTGTTTTTTTATGGCTTATCAGCCGGAGCATGCATGACAGAGGTTTTTTGTGCCAATTATCCTTGGTTGGTAAATACTGCGGCAGTTTGTGCCGGAATACCTTACAAGGCAGTAACAGGTATTGAGGCTATAAATTTATTAGGGAAAACTAGAATAAAAACTTCAAATGAATGGGGTGATTTAGTTAGAAACCAAAATACATTATATACCGGAAAATATCCTCGCATAATAATTGCACACGGCACCGAAGATTTTATAACAGATTATGGCTACGCAAATGAAATTATAAAACAATGGACAAACGTTAATGGTATAAAGAGCAGCCCAAGCGATAGCATCCTAAAATTTGAAAATAACGATAAGGTAAAACGTTTTGTTTACAATGCCCCGAAACGCAAGGAAACAGTAGTTTTTTATGACATCCTAGGAATAAGTCATCAGTTGCCTGTTAATGTTGGTGAGGGTGAAAAACAAGGCGGGAAAGACAAATTATTCTCGGCAAACATTAATTTTTTTCTTACATATTACATTGCTAAAGATTTTGGTTTAATAAAATAATTATGAGTAAACAAGTAGAAGAGTTTAATCACTATCGCTCTAAAATGAACGAAGTGATCTTAGAAAAAGACAATTTGGTAATAAAAAGATTGTTTAATTTAGATACGCAAACGTATTCTGAAGGCGCTTTAAACGTAAAGACAAAAGAATTGCTTGGCTTGGTTGCGAGTATGGTGTTGCGTTGTGATGATTGCATCAAATACCACCTGTTAAAATGTAAAGAGCAAAATTGCACTACCGAAGAAATTTACGAAGTGTTTGCGGTAGCAAATATTGTTGGCGGTACAATTGTTATTCCGCACACTCGCCGTGGCGCTGAGTTTTGGGAAGAATTAAATAAGTAAAAATTAAAAAGCCATTTCGTAATGAAATGGCTTTTAAAATTAATTGACCGCGTCTAATTTTTTCTTAGTTTCTGCAACTACTTTTTTCTGAGTTTCAATTTCAGATTTTTTTTTCGTCTGATCTTCTTCGTTGGTTTTTATTTCCTTTTCTGCTTTTTTAATTTTCTTATTATAATCTTCAATATCGCCTTGCAGATTTTTCTTGTCCTTCTCAGAGTCCTTTAATTGGTCTTCCAGTTTTTCAAGTATCTTTTGTGAAGATTTTGCCTGCTCGTTTACCGCACCGGAACTGGCATCTACCACCTTTTTCTGGATCTTTACTTCCGACTTTTTCTTTTCTATTTCAACATCTTTATCAATAATTTCTTTTTCAGCCTTGGTTATTTTCTTTTTATAATCAACTATATCTTCATTCAACTCCTTATTTTCTTTCTCAAGATCTTTTTGCTGATCTTCCAATTTTGCTTGTTGTTTTTCTGCAGATTTAACAAGTCCTGAAATTGGCTCCTTTGTCATCTTAATAGCAAACTCTTTCACCATTTTTTCAACGAATTTAAACTTATCTCTGTCTGCCGAAGAAGTTAAATAAGTGCCGCCAAGATCAACTGCCACGCTCATTTTTAAAGTTTTTGTTTTTTTATCTTCTTCAAATTTCGCATAAAAATCTACCGGATTATTGCCCCAGTCTTTGATTAATATATTATCTCCAAAAACCTCGTTATCACTTTCCTTTACCTTTTCGTATTTATATTCCTTAAGCACTTTTTTCCATTCGCCGATCACATCATTAGCGTTGTTTTCATAAATGGTAGTAACCACAGCGTTTTGACTGCCGGTGCTAAACTTTTCGTTGGACTCTTTAGTATTAATTGATTGAGAAAACGCGAATGCTGCAAAGCAAATTGCGGTAACTGTAAATAATTTTTTCATTTTAAATAATTTAAAGATTTATTCAATGTCCCAAACACTTTTGCGCTTGCGAGATTTGAATGGTTTAAAATAATTTTTGTGTTCCAATATAAAAGCCATAATAAAATAAATAATAATAGGGCTCCCGAAAGTAAAAAACGATAAATAGATAAAATACATACGCACATCAGTGGTTTTAATGCCAAGCAATTTGCCCCACCATTCGCAAACACCAAATGCCTGTTGCTCAAACCACTGTACTATCTTTTTTATCATATAGCAAAAGTATAAAAAATTAATGCCGGTATAACCTGCAACTAGGTTTTATTTTCAATAAAAGACGAATTATTTTGATAGCTTTACGCCAACCATTTATAAAATTATGAAAATAAATCTCTTACTGCTGTTGTGTCCTCTACTATTATCAATTACTTCTTGCAAAAAAACCTACACTTGCAATTGTAACACCACCTATACTTTTAAAAACACCAACGGAAGTTTTTCCTCAGTGGTAATTCCAGCAAACGGCACAGCCTATAACGAGAAAATGAAGCAAAAACAAGCCTACGCTGCATGTAAACATGAACAAACTGGCATACAAACCAATTTTACAAATGGTATTACTGATAACGGAAGATATCCGCTAGTTTCCGGTGAATCAATTGTTTCTAATTGTGTAATAACGAACTAAAACCAGAAAATGAAAAAATTAATATTTCTAATTGCCTTAACAACTATTTTTGCGTCATGCAAAAAGAAATACAATTGCAGGTGTAACACCACAATTATTTTTTCTAATGTTGGCTTTCAATCAACTTATTTATCTAAAAATGTACCCATGAACGAAAAAATGACCAAGAAACAAGCCGTGGCTGTTTGTGCTCATGAGGCTATCAACATTAATAACACTTACACTAACTATATTACAAATAATGGTAATTGGTCTTCAAATGGTCTTAATCCAAGCACCATTTGTTCGATTGAGTAAAACTTGCTTGTTTTTATTGAACGATATGATACCGCAATAATTCGCGAACGCTCCTATAACCCGGTGCGATATGTAGAAATTTGATCATTCCAACATTCTTTTTCCAATAAGTTCCTGTATAGGAATAATAATAATGATGATAATGAGCCGCATAATGTGACTCGGCTAAATAACAAAATCTAACGTTGGTAAAGACATTGTCCGAAATAGTATAAGTTGAAAGAGATTTGTTTATTGGCGCGCCATTATAGATTGGATATAATTGTTTAGTTGTATCTTCTTTAAAAACTAAAATATCCCCGGATCCTTTTGTAAGTATTATTTCGTCAGAACGCAAAGTAAACGAACTCATAACAGGGTTCCACTTAAAAGATATTTTTATCTGTTGATAAATTGCATTCGAATCTGCTGAATAATATAAGGGTGGAGAGTTACCTGATACAACAGAAACAACATAAATACTATCCTTAGCCTGCGTAACACTATCTTGCATGATCCAATAAGTTCCAACCTGAAAGAGTCCCCAGTCTTTTACGGCATTTGAAAGAGGAATGTACTTATTTGGTTTTTCAATGTTGCGGATTGTTGTTTTTGTCTCGCTCTCTTTTTTACAGAAAGAAAAAAATACAATAACCAAACAAACAATTAATAATACCTTAGCCCGCATATTATCAAATATACAAAAACTAATCTTATTTCTATGCGCAAAATTTATTTAAATAAAGCCGCTGCTACACCACATTTTAAACAGGCTTTTTTACTGCAATAATTATCGTATAAATTAATCGTAGCCTGACTATCGGCAGCACTTTTTAAAACTGCTTTCTTTTCGCTAAACAATTTGGTTTTTGCATTTTGCTCAAAATCGCATTTGTTTAGTAATTCTATTGCCAAGTCACTTAATTCCTCTTTTCCGGTTTTTTTTGAATAAAAGAAATAAAACGGCGCAAAGGTATTAATGATAAGGTTTTCGATGGATGTTAAACCTAAAGTAAGATCCTTTGAGGTAACATTCCCATCCATGGAGTAATGATTTTTCCAATAACCGTCTAAATTAATTTTATGCGCCAAAATGATTTCTTCATAACCCGAAAAATTATATGGCGCAATAAATAAACCAGGGTTTGTATTTATCAGTTTTGCAAATTGTGCTAACCTGATGGTAGGAAAATTTGCCGGACGTAATTTTGAAAATTTAAAGATCGCTTTGTTTAAAGGAATTAGTCGGTATTTATTTTTTAAATAATCAAATTCGTTTTGCAATTGCTGTATATACTTATCTTCAAACTGATCTTCCAATAAGCCGGAAACTCCTAACAATAATGCTTCCAATTGCAAAAGATTGTCCGAATGTTTTAGTAGAATTGTAATTGGCAAATTTTTTGCAAGTAATTCAAACGGTAAACTATTTACTTTAAAGCCAAAATTACGCAACAATAAAAAATAAAATGTTTGTGTGTAATCGCCGTTAACAGATCTAAAATATTCATCAATTACAGTTACTTTTCCTTCCAAACGCTCTATTGTCATGCGCTCTAGCCAAGCAATAAACTTAAGATCATTTACATTTGCTAACTGATCGTGACAAGGGATCTTTGTTTTTGAAGTACTTAACTGAGTATAGGCCTTAAGCGTGCTATCGCTAATTAAATTTTTTAATTCCAGCACTTCAACATTGTTTGTTTTATTTTGTTGGAGATCTAAATCATGCTCATAAACTACATGTAAAATAATGTTGTCATAATTTTTATCAGCCTCATGTTTATGTTTTAGCCAGTCGCTGGTTTTAACATGAACTTCAATATTTCCAACCAAAACAATAGTATCAATTTTAACCTGCGCATTAAAAAAATCAGGGCCAGAATCTTTATTTAATTGGCCGTTTTTTAAAACAAAAATTTCTTTGCCGCTGGTTGTAATTAACGGCAAAGGTTTTAAAATTTTATACTGCCATAAAAATTGTAAAAGCTCCTCATTAAACTTAAGCATACCCTTTTATTTTGTAAACTATAAATCCTATCCACTCATGAAGTAACATGTGTAATGCAGATAGCGCCCCGGAATTGGGAATAAATAAATGATCAAACGTATAACGCCTAACCCCGCTCACTTTGTTAGTGATGTAAGGGGTAATGTTTTTAAACCCTGCCTTTTTAAATATTGCAACCGAACGCGGCATGTGGTAGGCAGAGGTAACCAATAAAAAATTGCCTTTCATATTTAAACTGTCCATTAACTTTTTTGTAAAAATTGCATTTTCATAGGTATTCTTACTTTCAGATTCTATCAGCAAAGCACTATCAGGAAGGTTGATGGATTTTAAGTATTTTTTTACATACAGACCCTCTTTGTCCTTAGGGAATTCAATACTCCCGCTTCCTCCCGTAAAAATAATTTTTTTAATTTGGCCTTTATAATAAAGCGGCACAATTTGAAACAACCTATCTGCACTTCCGCCAAAATTTATTTTTTGCAAGCGTTGGTCAATAGTTCCAATTCCTCCTAAAATAATTGCGCCATCAAATTTGGTTGTCATTAATTCATAGTCAGGGCTTACAGGCTCCCATTGTCTAAAACATTCATCCACCACAAAAGAATTACAACATAAGTATAATAAAACAACACCTGCTATTCTTGCTTTTTTTGCCCTCGACTCAATTTTAGTTCTGAACGAATAAATAAACAAAATAAACACCCAAATGAGGGGGGAAATAACAAATCCAAGTAATTTTGAGAGGTAAAAAAACATGAGTCTAAGATAATAACAAACTAAAACAATTATAGAATATTTTACAATATGAATATTGATTATCTTTAACCACTTACAATTGATATTTTTTAAATACTTAAATACACATGAAAAAGATCTTAATAGCTAACCGTGGCGAAATTGCAATACGAATTATGCGTAGCGCACGAGAAATGGGAATTAAAACTGTTGCCATTTTTTCTGAAGCAGATAGAAATGCACTTTTTGTGAGATATGCCGACGAAGCTGTTTGTGTTGGTCCGCCACCAAGTGCTCAATCCTACTTACAAGGTGATAAGATCATTGAAATTTGTAAAGAACTTGGTGTTGACGGGATTCATCCCGGATATGGTTTTTTAAGTGAGAATGCTGATTTTGCAAGAAAAGTAAAAAAAGCAGGCATTACTTTTATTGGTCCAAGTGCCGAAAGTATGGACTTAATGGGCGATAAATTAAGCGCAAAAGCAACTGCAAAAAAATATAATGTACCTATGATTCCGGGCTCAGACGGAGCTATTAGTGATTTAAAAGAAGCTGTTAAAGTTGCCAAAGAAGTAGGTTTTCCATTATTGATTAAAGCCAGTGCCGGTGGTGGTGGAAAAGGAATGCGTTTAGTTGAAAAGGAATCAGAAATTGAGGAGCAGATGAAAATGGCAATTAGCGAAGCGGTTTCTGCTTTCGGAAATGGAGCTGTTTTTATTGAAAAATATGCTTCTAGCCCTCGTCACATCGAAATTCAGCTTTTAGCCGATAATTTTGGAAATTGTGTTTATTTATTCGAACGGGAGTGTAGCATTCAGCGTAGACATCAAAAATTGATTGAAGAAGCGCCAAGCAGTGTTTTATCTCCGGAATTACGAGCAAAAATGGGCAAATGCGCCGTAGATGTGGCCAAAGCTTGCAATTACAGTGGCGCGGGAACAGTTGAATTTCTCTTAGATGCAGAGCATAATTTTTACTTTTTGGAAATGAATACCCGTTTACAAGTGGAACATCCTGTTTCTGAATTAATTACAGGATTAGACTTAGTAAAGGAGCAAATTAAAGTGGCGCGTAACGAAAAATTAAGCTTTACACAAGACGACCTTAAAATAAACGGGCACGCCATAGAAGTAAGGGTATGTGCTGAAGACCCAATGAACAATTTTTTACCGGATGTTGGGAAACTAGTGGTGTATAAGACCCCTAGTGGCCCCGGAATTCGTGTAGATGACAGCTTTGAGGAAGGCATGGAGATCTCTATTTTTTACGACCCAATGATCTCAAAATTGATCGTGCATGGTAAAGATAGAACCGATGCTATTAAAAAAATGCTGCGAGCAATTGATGATTATAAAATAATTGGTGTTGAAACAACCTTAGATTTTTGTAAATTCGTTTTAAACCACGAGGCATTTGTTAGCGGTAATTTTGATACAGGATTTATTCCAAAATACTTTACACCGGAGGTTTTAAAGACTAACAGTGAAGAATATTCAGAAATAGCAGCTATTGCAGGCGCCATTATATTTGATAACAGTAAAGAAAAGCATAACAATTTGCCTGAAACCGCTGTTAAAAAAAGCAAATGGAAGGCAAACCGCTTAAATTAGCACGCAACTTGTGGGTTACTTTTAGCGTAGAAGATAATAAATGATCACATGAGTAATTATTTTTTAAAATATTCTTTAAGATCTGATCTTGTAAAAGTTATAACCATAGCTTTTATTGCACTAAACTCAACCATTTTTTACGCCCAAACAAATACTCAGGATTTTACCGTACCCCCTAAGGTGGGCTTTCGCTGCAGAGCAGAGATCGTAAATGGCGATACCCTACCCCTTGTTAATTTGGGAACCATTTATGTTTACACCGATTTTGTATTTAAAAACCAACGTCAGTATGAGTTATGGACACGCACTAAACACAATGTAAAAAAAGTGTACCCGTATGCCATTCTTGCTGCTGCCAAGCTAAAAGAATACGATAAGGTGATGGAAAAAATGACCGACGAAGATCTTAAAAAAGCCTTTTTAAAAGTATGCGAAAAAGACCTTAGAAATGAATTTGAAGATGAGTTAAAAGACCTCAGCATTTCGCAGGGTAAAATACTGATGAAGTTAATTGATCGCGAAACCGGAAAAACCACTTACGATCTTGTAAAGCAGTTAAGAGGCGGCTTTCAGGCGGCTATGTGGCAAACCGTGGCACGTATTTTCGGACATAATATGAAATCGGAATACGATGCCAATATTGAAGATATAATGATAGAACGTGCTATAAAATTAGTTGAAAACGGACAGTTTTAAAGATGGATATGTTTCTAACTTATCTAAAAAATTGATATAAATTTAACCAAGCTCTAAAAATTTTATTATTTTCGCTTTATGTATAAATTAGTAATTATCGCCTTGCTTTTTGTATCGTTTTCAGTTAACGGTCAAACAAAAACTAAAACACCAAAAGGAAAAACAAAAGTTGCAAAAGTAGACTCTACAGGAGCAACCATTGAAGAAGAAAAAACACCTGAGGAGTTATTGGAGCTAACGCTTCAACCGGAAACGGAAATTGATGCAATGACCGGTAAAAAAGTTTTTTACAAAGAGAGAAAAATTAAAAATGACTCTTTAAGAAATGCTTTACGATTAGAGCAAAGAAAAACTAAAATGTCGTTTTGGGTTAAAACAAAATACCCAAACCCAAAAATTAAAACACCACAACCCCAGCAATTTCAATTATTAATAAACATTGTAAATAAGGATACTAACTTAACTTATTGTGTAAACGACTCTATCTGTAAAGATCCTGAGGTTAAAAAATTATTATATGAAAAAGCTGTTGGCGACACTACTTATATGCTGATCTTTGTTCAAGCCTTTACAAAATCTAAGTCTGATGGAGGAATTTGTAACGCGGGTAAAGAAACAAAACTGTTTTTTGTTCGTTGGAATACAAAAACAAATACTGCTAAATGGAAAACCAAGTATATTAATTCGTGTATCAAAACGATCACTAATATGACTAAAGAAAAGATCACCGCTTGGGATAAAACCTCTGTATTAACAGTTAGCTATCACAAAGGATCAACTTTTCACGAAATTAAATTCGATCCGGAACAACCGCAATTAGGCCTTCAAAACGCCGCCGGCGCCGAAGACAAGTAATTAGGTCGATACCTGCTCAAATATTTTAGTTTTTCAAAAAAAATAAGCATATTTAACCTGTTTGAATCCGGGTTTAAAAATACTGCTGCTGCCCTTTGCGTTTATTTATGGTATAATTACCTTAATAAGAAACCGCTTATACGATACCGGCTTTTTAAAAGTTACTAAATTTGATATTCACACCATTGGCGTTGGTAACCTTTCTGTTGGTGGTGCAGGTAAAACACCTTTAGTAGAATACCTAATTAGACTATTGCGTGAAGAAGAGCCCAAATTGGCTACACTTAGTCGCGGTTACAAAAGAAAAACCTCCGGCTTTGTTTTAGCTGATGAGAACAGCACCGCCGAAGATATTGGTGACGAACCGCTAATTTATAAATACAAATACAATGTCCAGGTTGCTGTTGATGGCAATAGGGTTAATGGCGTAAAAAAATTAATTGCTTCAGAAAACAATGCTCCAAAAATTGTTTTATTAGATGACGTTTTTCAACACCGCGCTATACGTTGCGGATTAAATATTGTGGTTAGCGATTACAATAATTTATTTTTTAAAGATATCATGTTACCTGCCGGAACTTTACGCGAATTTAAAAGCGGAATTGTTAGAGCAGATCTGATCATCATTACAAAAGTGCCCGACAGAACCAGTGCGGTAGAAATAAGGAATATTCTTAAAGATGTTGACCCTAAAGCGCACCAGCAAGTGTTTTTTAGCTATTTAAAATACGGCGAATTGTATTCAATAAACAAAATCAACGAAAAAATTGATACACTAAACGATCTGTTCAGATATAGAATTATTTCTTTTGCCGGCATTGCAAACGCGCAACCTATGGTAAATTACTTAAAGGAATATGCAGCTGATGTTAAGCATTTGCCGTTTAATGACCATCACGAATTTTCTGTAAAAGACCTTGAGGATATAGAACGTTATTATGATAGTTTTGAAGGTGGAAATAAAATTTTAGTTACCACCGAAAAAGATTTTATGCGGTTAAAAAGTAATGCAGTTTGGGACATTGCTCAAAGAATGAATATTTATATCTTGCCGGTTGAAATTACATTTAAAGATAAAGAAGAAGAATTTAATCAAGTAATATTAAAGTATGTTAGAGCAAATCGAATTTACCACCAAAAGTATACGTGAAAAAACAAATAATTTTTTACCGGAAGTTGGTATCATCCTTGGTACAGGTTTAGGTGGATTAGTAAAAGAAATTAGTGTTCAATTTGCAATTCCTTATAATGAGATTCCCAACTTTCCGGTAAGCACTGTTGAAGGCCATAGCGGTAAATTAATCTTTGGCGAATTGGGTGGTAAAAAAGTAATGGCCATGCAAGGTCGTTTTCATTATTACGAAGGCTACACCATGCAACAAGTTACTTTTCCGGTAAGAGTTATGAAAGCATTAGGCGTTAAAACAGTTTGCGTTAGTAATGCAAGCGGCGGTATGAATCCTAAGTTTGAAGTTGGCGAAATAATGATCATTAACGATCATATTAATTTATTTCCAACCAACCCATTAATTGGTAAAAATATCGAAGCACTTGGGCCACGTTTTCCGGACATGAGCGAAGCATACAAAAAAACATATGTTACCCTTGCAAAAGAAATAGCAAAAGAAAATAATATTAAAGTTAGCGAAGGAATTTATGCCGGCTTAAGCGGGCCTTGTTTTGAAACACCTGCAGAATACCGCTATTTGTGGCGCACCGGTGCAGATGTTGTTGGTATGAGCACAGTACCCGAGGTAATCGTTGCAAAACATGGCGGTATGGATGTTTTTGGAATTAGTATTGTAACCGATCTTGGTGTTGAAGGTGTTGTGCAAAATGTGAGTCACGAAGAAGTACAACATATTGCAAAGATGCAAGAACCAAAAATGACTTTGTTGATGAAGGAATTGATCAGAAGGATTTAATTCTCCTGAATCTCATGTTCTACTTCATAATAAGCGGCTAAATCCGTATATTTATTTTAGAAAAAAAGAAACCATGAGAATTAATCTAATTATAACTGCCTGCTATTTTATTATTAGTTTTACTGCTCAGTCTCAAACCTATAAACCCTTTCCAACAGATAGCGCTGTTTGGGGCTTTAATCAAACCGGTCCATCAGGCACTAGTTATGTGAAAGAAAAAGTAAAGGGTGATACTTTATTAGGAGGAAAAAACTACCATAAAGTGTATTCTCAAACGAATTTGTTAACCGGCTTTTACAGAGAGTTTGGGAAAAAAATATATTCCAAAATAAATAGCTACGCTGATACTTCTGAAATATTAATTTATGATTTTAATTTAAACGTAGGTGATACATTTTACGACAAACGAACTCATCCATCGCTTGGCTCATTTAAATATAAATATGTTCTCACCGCTATTACCACAACCAGTTTAACAACGGATGTAAGAAAACAATACACATTTTCTTCTGCGGGCTATCAAGGGCCAGCAAACATATATTCAAATTTAGGTTCGGCTTGCAATTTTTACTGGATAGAAGGAATAGGTTCTTTAAGTGGTATTTTTAATAACCGTGATGCCTTGATCGAAGGAACTGAGTGCTATATAGCTGCACTTATAAGCAACGCAAGTTTCTCATATCTAAAATGTTTTGAACATAAAAATGTACAATTTATGTCTCAAAGTTGCTTAATACTTAATCAAAAAGAAATTAATAATGATCTCACCTTTAAAATTTATCCAAATCCTAGTAATAGTTTTTTGAATATTGAATTAGAAAATTTCTCAGCTCCCAAAAATTTAACTGTAAAACTTGTAAACCTTCTTGGTCAAATTGTTTTAGACTGCAAACAGGAAAAAACACTAAATATTAGCAGCTTAAAAAATGGTATTTACTTTTTACAGTTATTTGATAAAGAAAATTTAATTGCAACTGAAAAAATAATTAAAGAGTAATAATTTCAATTAATTTCTATAAAAGAAAACATTTTCGATTACCACTTTCTCTTCCTTTTTATTGATTATCTGAATAAGGATTTTATTTTTTTCGTAGGAAGAAGCGCCGTTAATTAAACTGATCAATTCAAACTCTTTTTTTATTTTCTTTGGCGCTTCGGCAACCTCACTGATCACAAACTGCGATTCATACTTTAACCCCTGCATGTAATTTAATTTTACCAGACTATCATTAGTGGTTTTAATTAATTTCCCATTCTCCACATAAACTACAATGTGTTTTTTTAAAGAATCGGGAACAACTAAATAAAAAAGATCGTTTGAGTTTTTTACGATCGAATCTTTGTTTTCTCCCTTAGGAAAAAAGTAAATAAGCGTAGAGTTTTTTTGGAATTTTATTTTTTCGGGATTTTGTGCAGATGCATTGGTGAAAACAAAAAGAAACGAAAAATAAAAAAGATATTTCATTGTTAAAGCATTTTTTAAAACCCGACAAGGGACGTTTTACTCTTTTTCAATTTCCTTCTTTACTTCCTGGATCTGTTCGTTAATTTGTTCGGTAATTCCTCCGGTACTATTTTGAATATCCTTCTGAATGCCATTTGTGGCATCTTTAAATTCTCTGATCCCTTTACCTAATGTTTTTGCAATACCCGGAATACCTTTACCTCCAAACAATAATAAGATCACAAATAAAATTATTACGATCTCGCCACCGCCTAAATTTAAAAATAATATAAACTGATCTGTTCCCATTTTAATTTTTTCGTTTCATGAATTTAAAAACTACAATTGCGCCACTAACTAAAACTAAAGCCACAAAAGCCATAATTAAAATATCACCTATATCAACTGCATTTTTCAAAGTACAAAGTTAGTTATTAAATTAATCTTCTTCAATTCCTAAATGAATTAATGCATCGCCCTGGTTTACTACCGGCTGATTGTTAATTCCAACAATATAGCCTGTTTTAGGGCTAATGATCTTATCCTCAGTTTCGCCAAACGGATTAAATATTACGCCTAATAGATCGCCTTTTCTTACATGAGCCCCATTACTGGCATTCATGTGAAATAACCCACTGCTGTGAGCTCTTACCCAGGTGTCTTTTATGATCTTTACCGATGGATGTTGCGGCAATTCAAAATCTATCATATCATACGATCGCATCAGGCGCAAACATCCATTTACACCCTCATTAATGGCCAAATAATCAAAACGCATGCTCTCACCTCCTTCGTAAACCAAAATTGGTTTGTTCATTTTAGCGGCTTCCTTTCTAAAGGTTCCATCACGGTATGTACTATCAATAATTAATGGTGTAGAAAATCGTTCTGCTAAAGCAACGTTGTCCGGAAAATCAAATACACAGCGCAATTGGGGGTAGTTATTGATCTTTGCTCCTCCTGTGTGAAAGTCAATGCCAAAATCTATGATGGGTAAAATATGTTTCATCATATCATACGCAATTCTGCTACCTAAAGACCCACTTTTTGAACCAGGAAAACAACGGTTCAGATCACGTCCGTCCGGCAGATCGCGACTGCCATATAAAAACGATACCACATTAATAACGGGAATTGCAATTATGGTACCGCAATTCAAATTTTTAACTTCCTCACGTGAAATAATTTTACGAATAATTTCGATGCCATTTGTTTCCTCTCCATGCATGCCTGCACAAAAAAGAACACTAGGTCCTTTTTTCTTAGAATGAATAACATGAACCGGAATTTCGATCTTTGTTTTTGTATGGAGCTCATAAGAGTTTAAGATCACTGTTTTACTTTGACCAGGCTCTACGATCTGATTATTTATGGTAATACTATTCTTCACTTAAATTATTCTCCCGGCTTATTAAATTCATTACGCTCAACATACTCTATAATTTTTCCGGCAATATCAACACCTGTTGCGCCTTCAATACCTTCGAGACCCGGAGACGAATTAACTTCCATAACTAACGGTCCGCGACTTGACTGCAAAAGGTCAACACCTGCAATGCCTAAGCCTAATTTTTTTACCGCCTTAATTGCGGTAGCGCGTTCCTCAGGAGAAAGGTCAATTACTTGAGCAGAACCGCCTCTGTGTAAATTACTTCTAAACTCGCCTTCTTTTGCCTGACGTTTCATAGAGCCAACAATCTGTCCATCTACCACAAATACACGTATATCAGCGCCACCGGCTTCCTTAATAAATTCCTGAACTAACATGTTCGCTTTTAATTTCATAAAAGCTTCCAATACACTCTTTGCTGCTTTTTGATTTTCAGCTAAAATAACACCAATACCTTGCGTGCCTTCTAAAAGCTTCACAACACATGGTGCGCCACCAACACTCTCAATAAGATTATCTAGATCTTTATCTTTTGGTGAAGAGGCAAAAGCGGTTTTTGGAATGCCAATACCTGCACGCGCCAGAATTTGTAAACTTCTTAATTTATCACGCGAACGCACTAATGCCTGCGATTCAACCGCAGTAAATATTTTCATCATTTCAAACTGACGAACAACAGCGGATCCGTAGAAAGTTGCAGAAGCGCCAATACGAGGTATAACCGCATTAATATCTTTCACTTCCTTGCCGTTAAAATAAATGTGTGGTCTGCCCTGCTCTATCACTAAAACACATTTCATGTGGTCTAATAATACTACTTCGTGCCCGCGTAATTCGGCAGCCTCCACTAAACGCTTTGTAGAATATAAATTCTTATTACGAGATAAGATCGCAATTTTCATATTTTTATTTTTTAAATGTGATTTGATTTAATAATTTCTTGATCTATTTTTTTTCCACCGGTGTGAATTTGGTGAACATCAATTATGAATTTTCCTTTTACAAGTTTACGTCCAATTAAAACCGGGTAGCGCATATTTTCTCTGTCAGACAACGACACGGTTGATTTAATTTTTTTTCCGCCAATTACTATAAGCGTTTTTATGATGTAACGCTCTTCCATTTCTCCAAAAGAATTTTTTATTTTCTTTTGTGTAAACTCCTCAAAGCGTAATGATTGTTGTGGTTGTTTATTATCAAGAGCCAGATCAAAACACAACACACGCTTATCATTTTGGTTAATAACAGAAATGTTTTTACAATGAATTGCAGAGGTGTAAGCACCGGTATCTATTTTTGCTTCTACCTTATAAACACCAAGCAAAGGAAAATCAACAAACTCGCGTCTGCCAATTAACTTTAAACTATTTTTTTTAGTGGTCATAGTGTGAATAGAAACGATCTATATTTACATCTTTAGGTAGATCTTCTATTTTTAAGTAGAAATTTACGAACTTTTTTGCAAAATAAGGGGCTAACATAACGCCTTTTGTGCCTAAACCATTAAAAACATATAAATTAGTGTGTTTTGGGTGTAGGCCAATAATTGGTCTCCTGTCTACAGAAGAAGGTCTAACACCCGCCTCATGTTTAGTTATCGTATAATTGCAAGTAATTAGTTGCGATAATTTATCGGTTAATTCGGTTAAGCCTTTTTTGGTTGTATCTTCTGTAAGTTCTTGCCATTCATAGGTTGCTCCAACTTTAAATGTATCATTTTCAAGATCCATTAAAAAGCCATTTTTGTTCAAGATCTGATCTTTTAATTTTAATTCAGGTGAAGATATAGTAAGTACTTCTCCTTTTGCAGGTTTTAGTGGTATCCAGTTAAACAACGGATTATTTTTTACCAAATAGCCTTCACAAAAAATAATGTTTTTTGCTTTTATGTTTTTATATAAAACAAAATCTGAATTTATTTCTAATTTAGAATGGTCAAAGATTTCATCCACCAGGTCTTCTTTAAAAAAGAGATCAGTTGTTCTTAAAAACTCCGGCATATTTAAATTTCCGCTTTGCTTTACAACTCCAAATTGATTGCCGATCTTACAATTTACTAACGATTGTGAATTAGGATCATAAATTGTGTCATCTAAAAATTCACCTAATTCTAAACTTGCTTTTTTTAACCACAAATTTTTTTCCTGCTCTTCGGTAAATGGTTTTAATAATTGACGTTGGGTGATCAATTTTTTATTTACGCGTTGTTCGCAACTATTATAAAACGTATTTAAAAACGGAACAATATCATCTGCCAACCAACTTTTTGTTAAGCGTTTAAAAACAATGGGGTTCCAAATTCCTGCAGCCACCTTTGAACACTTACTTAGGGTTTGATCACCAATAATTTTAAAAGAAATTTTTTCTTCATGAAGTGTATGTGCAATTACACTTGCGGCAAGACCTCTTCCAACGATAATAAAATCGATCATTTTTTACTTTCCGATCTAACGTTAGGATTGTAATTTCGTTTAACGCCTCTGTATGCCCCCGAGAAAAATAAAAGAAGCTTAATGCCAACCACACTTTGTTTATAGTTTATTTCGGCAAAAACCTCGGCTCCTATTCCAATATCGTAAGCGAATTTTTTTACAGCTTGAGCGCAAACATAGGCGCCAATTCCCTGATAAAATTCAGGCTTATAGGTTCCGGCAGTATCCGGCAAACCATAAACCCCCGTAAAAAAAGTAGGTCCTCCAAAAAATGCTAAATTATAACTAACGGTTTCTTTTCTGTAACCATAACCAAAACGTATTTGTGTGTGATTGTTCTCTAAAAACTTATTGCCACTAATAGCAATGCCTGTTTGAAAATACTGACGACGAATATGAAAATGAAAATCTAAGCCAACTCCTTGTTGCCCGGCAGATCGTAGACTTGAATTAAAAAAAGAACCTCCAATAGTTAAATAATCATTGTACTTCCTGTATCGTTTACCATCATGAATGATCTCTTCCTTTCTGAAATAGGCTGGCATTCCCGGAATAAGGATAGGGTCTTGAGCTAAAAAGTCAAGGCTATATAAAAGAGTAATTATGAGTGCGTATTTTCTGATAAGGTAAAGATAGCCAGAATATTAATTTGGAGCTCAATTTTATGGTGTAAAACTTTGCAAAATGCGGGATATTATTGGTAACTGGTAAAATCTTAAACTAAAAACGGATTATTCTCTTTCTCATAACCAATTGTTGTGCTTGGACCATGACCACTAAATACTTTTACATCGCCCGGTAAACAAAATAATTTTTCTTTAATGGAATTTATAAGGGTTTGGTGATCGCCTTTTGGCAAGTCTGTTCTACCAATACTGTTTTGAAATAAAACATCGCCACTAATTAATAGTTTATTTTCTTTATTGTAATACGAAATACTTCCGGGAGAATGGCCTGGGGTGAAAATAGTTTCAAACTCATAAGCACCCAATATTATCTTATCGCCCGGAACAACAAATTTTTCGGGAAAAAGGGAAGGGTCGCAAGGTACACCGTACATTGCAGCTGTTTGAGGTAAGCGTTCAATAAAAAACACTTCTTCTTTATGCATCTCAGGCAGCAAACCATAATTATCAAATATAAATTTATTGCCAAGTATATGATCGATATGCGCATGCGTTAAAAGCAAGCGCGTAAGCTTTAATTGTTTTTCTTCAATAAAATTTTTAAGCAGTGTGTTTTCTGAAGATGAATAATTTCCCGGATCGATGATAAACGCAGTTCCCTCGTTATCGTACAACAAATACGTATTTTGCTGAAACGGATTAAAACAAAAAGATTTTAAATAAAGCATTTTGAATATTTTTAAGTTAGTTTTTTTATAAAATTTAGCTGATCATTTTTAACCTCAACAAGATTTAATCCCGAGTTTTTTCCCGGCAGTAATTGTCCGAAATTTTCAGTAATACCCAAAGCCGCAGCGCCATTATAGGTTAGCATTTGCAACACATTTTCTACGGTCAATTTTTTTGAATGTGATAAGATTACATTTGCCTCACAAATTAGATCTAAACATCCATTGCTTGCTAAACTATCCGTTCCAATGCAGAGTTGGTTAATGTGATTCTGAAATAAGTTATAATCGGGCAATTTATTTTCGATGTATAAATTTGCATTCGGACAAAAACAAAAGAAACAATTTTTATCTGCTGCCAATTGAATATCCGCTTGATCTGAAAAAGTATTATGAACTAAAATAGCTTTTTGGTCTTTTAAAGTTTCTATATAACTCCTCAAACTAGAGCAGCCCGGAGCTTTAAACCAAGAAATATCCAACTTTAAAAAATCGTATAATTTTTTAAAATCGTTTTCGTGCCCAAAAAAGAATTTTGTTTCCTCCTCTGTTTCTTGATTATGAATTGAAAATGGAAGATTATTTTCCCTGTCATAATTGGCTATTGCAGCAATTAATTCTACCGATGTGCTATAAGGTGCATGAGGCGCTAAACTACCCTTCAAACCTAAAGAATTTAAAAGCTTTAAAATTGTTAATCCAAATTCAAACATGACATCTTTATTGGCTGGATTTAACCCTAATATCTCAATAAATGTGTGATAAACTATTTTTGAATTCTGTTTGGTTTTAAAACTTTCATCGGCATTGCTAATGTCGCCAACGGCAACAATACCGTTATTCCACATTTCAACATCCGCATTAGTAGCACATTCATAAATTTGTTCTTTAGTAAAACCACCCATGCGCTGGCTAATGATCTGTTTTCCAAATTCAGGAATTCCGGTGTGTTTTTGGATCTTATTTTTTAAATGGCTTAACTCTAAATGACAATGGGCGTTTACAAAGCCGGGAGTAATTATTCCGTTAAAAAATTCTATCTTATCTTTTTCTATGCCCGTTTCAGAAATTATCTCTTTTAACTTATTTTGGCTGTCAATTACTATTACAGAGGATTGCGGCAAATACTGTTTGCCATCAAATATCTTATTTGCCTTTAAAAATTGCACCTTGTAAAGTTAGTTATTTATAAGTTTGTATGGTATCTTTACATCCTAATAAAAATGGTTAAAAAAGACATACGCGCATTAACGGTTGAACAATTAACCCAATTGTTCAAGGAGATCAACGAGCCTGCTTTTAGAGCAAAACAGGTTTATGATTGGTTATGGGCAAAAAGTGCCATTAATTTTGATCAAATGTCTAATCTCTCTAAAAATTTAAGAGATTATTTAAATACAAATTTTGCGATCAATGCCGTTCAGATAAGCGAGTTGCAAGTTAGCTCCGATAGAACCATTAAATGCGCCATGCGTTTGCATGATAATTACGTGGTTGAAAGCGTTTTAATTCCGCACCAAACACGTTATACCGCCTGTATCTCATCACAAGTAGGTTGTAGTTTAACATGTAAGTTTTGTGCTACCGGAAAATTAAAACGTATGCGTAATTTAAATGCCGACGAAATTTATGATCAGGTTGCTTTAGTAAAAAGTACTGCTTTAGAAAGATACAATGCACCCTTAACCAATATAGTTTATATGGGCATGGGAGAACCTTTATTAAATTATGCAGAGGTATTAAAATCGGTAGATAAAATCACTAGTCCGCAGGGCCTAGGAATGGCTGCAAAGCGCATCACTGTTTCAACTGCAGGAGTAGCAAAAATGATAGCAAAATTAGGAGATGATAATGTGAAATTTCATTTAGCACTTTCGCTTCATGCGGCTAATGATGAAAAACGAAATCACATTATGCCAATAAATGAAACCAACACATTAGAAAATTTGGCTAATTCGTTAAACTATTTTACAGATAAAACAGGTACTCGTCCAACATTTGAATACATAGCCTTTAAGGATTATAACGACTCTATCGCTGACGCTCAAGACCTCGTAAACTTTTGCAAAAAAGTAAAAAGCAAAGTAAATATTATTGAATACAACCCTATTGATGATGGTGAATTTAAACAAACAACAAGAGAGCGTTTAAAAGCCTTTACCGATCATTTAGAAAAAAACGGCATTATTTGTAATGTGCGTCATAGTCGCGGAAAAGATATAGATGCGGCATGCGGACAATTAGCAAATAAAAATAAATTAGCCATGGAACAATTAAAATAAAAGTTTAATTTAGAACTACTTTGTCTAAAGCAATAAATCAAATAAAACAACCTGTAGCCGAGCACATGCTGGCCTTTGAAGAAAAATTCAAAGATGCCATGAAAAGCTCTGTGCCTTTGTTGGACAAGATCACTAATTACATTGTTAAACGCAAAGGAAAGCAGATCAGACCTTTATTTGTTTTTTTAAGTGCTCAAAATGCAGGTACAATAAACGAAAGCACCTACAGAGCAGCAGCTTTAATTGAATTATTGCACACAGCTACTTTAGTTCATGACGATGTTGTGGATGACAGTAACGAACGCAGAGGTTTTTTTAGTGTAAACGCTTTATTTAAAAATAAAATTGCTGTGTTAATTGGCGATTTTTTACTTTCAAAAGGTTTATTGCTTTCACTTGATAATAATGATTTTCATCTTTTAAAGATCGTAAGTAATGCAGTTCGTGAAATGAGTGAGGGTGAGTTATTACAAATAGAAAAAGCCCGTAGACTTGATATTTCGGAAGAAATATATTTTGAGATTATCACAAAAAAAACAGCCACATTAATTGCAGCCTGCTGTGCTGCAGGAGCAGCCTCGGTTAATGAAGACCAATCTGTTATTTCATTATCAAAAGAATTTGGCACATTGACAGGAATTGCATTTCAAATTAAGGATGACCTATTTGACTTTGGGAACGACGACCAAATTGGAAAGCCTACAGGCATTGATATTAAAGAAAAAAAGATGACCCTGCCTTTGATCTATGCATTAAACAATTGCACCTGGTTAGAGAAACGCAAAATCATTAACATTATTAAAAATCATAACGAAGAAAGTGAACAAGTAAAAGTTGTGATTGATTTTGTAATAGAAAAAGGTGGGATTGCTTATGCTAATAAGGTAATGCAGGAGTATAAAAATAAAGCGTTAAGTGTATTAGAGAACTTACCAAAAAATGATGCAAGAGATAGTTTAGAAAGACTTTTGATCTACGCTATTGAAAGAAAAAATTAAAATAAAAAAACAGAATATTTTTTATATGAAAAAAATACTTTTTATACTGTCGCTAGTTCTTATTTTATTCTCGTGTAACAACAGCAATGAATCCAAAATTATAGAAGATGGTGATAAAGTTCGCTTAGCTGATTCAATTTCTAAACAACAGCAGAAAATTGTTGTAGACTCTTTAAAAAAGAAAAACCCTTTATTAATATTGCCACCCGACAGTAATTACACCGGTGAATATGTAGATAAATACGACAACGGAATAATTAAGTTTAAAGGCAATTACAGATTTGGTAAACGTCATGGACAATGGATGTCGTTTTACCCAAGCGGATTGGCTTGGAGTGAAATGCATTATGATAAAGGATCTCGTCAAGGACCAAACCTTACTTATTTTGAAAACGGGAAATTACGTTATGCAGGTTATTACAAGAACGATGCTAGAGATAGTGTTTGGTTATATTACGATTCGCTAGGTAAAGTTGCCGAAAAGGTATTGTTTAAGAATGATAAGGTTGTAAAAAAATTGCCCTTAAAATAAATTAATTAATTATTTTCCAGATTTACTGCCGTCGTAAGCCCACTTTAGGTAAACAGCGCCCCAAGTAAATCCACCACCAAAGGCAGCTAAAATAATTGTGTCACCTTTTTTAAGTTGTTTTTCGTAATCCCAAAGTAAAAGCGGTATAGTGCCGGCCGTTGTGTTTCCGTAACGTTCAATATTCATCATTACTTTTTCAGGCCCAACACCCATGCGGCTAGCTGTAGCGTCAATAATGCGTTTATTTGCCTGATGCGCGGCAAGCCAAGTAACATCTTTGTCGGTTAAATTATTTTTTGCCATGATATCGGCACTTACCTCAGCCATATTGTAAACAGCGTTTTTAAATACAGATTGTCCTTCTTGATAAACAAAGTGCATTTTCTTATCTACCGTTTCATGGCTTGCAGGTTTTAAAGATCCGCCGGCTTTCATATGTAAGGCTGAAGCCCCGTTCCCATCTGAATGTAATATAAAATCAACTATTCCAACATCCTCAGTACTCGGCTCTAATAATACGGCGCCAGCGCCATCACCAAAAATAACACAAGTCGTTCTATCGGTATAATCTATAATTCGGCTCATCATATCTGCGCCAACAATTACAACTTTTTTGTAACGTCCGGTTTCAATAAATTGAGCGCCTGTTGTTAAGGCATAAATAAATCCTGAGCATGCAGCACTAACATCAAAACTCCAAGCATTTTTTGCGCCAATTTTTGCAGCAATTAAATTTGCAGTTGCAGGAAAAACCATATCCGGCGTTACAGTACCGCAAATTAAAAGATCGATTTCTTCGGGATTGATGCCGCGTTTTTTACATAATAGTTTTACTGCTTCCACTCCCATATCAGACGTGGCTTTATTAGGGTCATTTTCTAAATGACGCTCCTTAATACCTGTTCGGGAGGTTATCCACTCATCAGTAGTATCAATGATCTTTTCAAGATCGGCGTTGGTTACAATGTTATCAGGTAAAAACCCAGCTACTGCTGTTATGGCGGCTCTAATCATTATTGAAAAGTTTGTTGTATTTTTTCTGTTAACTTAACATCTACCAGATCTTTTGCTAACAACAATGAGTTTTTAAATGCCAATGGGCTAGAGATGCCATGACAAATGATCACATTAGAATTAATTCCTAAAATTGGCGTTCCGCCATATAATTCATAATTAAATTTATCAAAATATTCATGCCCGCGATCTAACTTTTTAGTTACCGCATAAAACGCCTCAGCCATTTTTAAAACAACATTTCCAACAAATCCTTCGCAAACAACAACATCCGCTTTATCTTTAAAAATATCTCCTCCTTCTATGTTTCCAATAAAGTTAAAATCTTTCGTATCCTTCATTAATGCGTGTGCAGCTTGAGAAACTAGATTACCCTTCTCCGGCTCTTCGCCAATATTTAATAAGCCTACCTTTGGATTATTAATTTTATAAATTTCTTTTGCAAGTATCGAACCTAAAATTCCAAACTGATATAAAACATCCGGTTTACAATCTGCATTGGTTCCAACATCTAATATTAATCCAAATGTGCCGTCTTCCTTTGGTAAAATTGAGGTAATACACGGGCGAATAACACCCGGAACAGCTTTTACCGTAAACATAGAGCCTACAAGCATGGCGCCGGTATTTCCTGCGCTAATAAAAGCATCTAGTTGAGCTTCTTTTAATAATTTAAACCCCAAATTAATACTACTATTGGGTTTTTGAGAAAAAGCTTTTGTTGGGTGTTCACCCATTTCAATGACTTCTGTGGTATGCACATAATCAAATCCATTTGGATCAATACCACTTTTCTTAAAATACGCTTTAGCCACATCGCTATCACCGATAAGAACTACCTTATCTTCTGCAGGAAGTTCTTTAAATGCTAAAACTGCACCTTCTAAACAATTGTTTGGAGCAAAATCACCACCCGAAATATCAAATCCAATTTTCATATTTATTTAATCGAAAAACTAATTTTTAACAAGTACAATAATACAATTTTATATGCTTAAAATAACCTGAAATAGGTTGATTTATTAATATTTTAATTGTTGAGGAACTATCTGCTTTATATTTAAATTCATAAAGCACATCAACTGTGCTTTGGATTATTCTCTGCAAAAACGAATAAACATAAACCGTAACCATTTGGTTTTCAGAATAAATGGTTTTTTATGATTAAAATGTGCGAAACAAAGCTAAAAAATTACAGTGCCTTTATTGGCTAAAACAATTTTACGCAATTTTATAAACTCAAAAAGCAGGTAAAATTACCTGCTTTTTAAAAAATATTAAATAGTTTTTAATTATGCTTTTTCCATTACTACTTTACCTTTATAGTAAAGTTTACCTTCAAACCAGTGAGCGCGGTGCATTAAATGCGCCTCACCTGTGGTTGAATCTTTTGAAATTGTCATAGATGGTGCTTTGTATGTTGCACGACGTGAGTCTCTACGTGAACGGGATAGTTTTCGTTTTGGATTTGGCATGGTTTCTAAATTAATTTTTATTAAACTTTTTTATTTTATTTAATTGGTCCCATAAAGGGTTGTTACTATTTTCCGATCCATTTTCATCTGTATCAGAGGTTAATTTATCTAGTTTATCTCTCGTTTCGAAATCACAAACAAACTCTTCTTCATCAAGTTCGCAGGGCACACGGCGCGCGGGAATAGCTAAAATAATATATTCATATAAGTAGTGCGATACATCAAACTCTTCACATCCTTCTTCAATAACTAAAATTTCGTCATTGCTCTCATCCGGATTTCCAAATTTTATTACCAGATTATCTTCTCCTTCAATAGGAAAATCAAATTCTTTTAAACAGCGGTCGCAATCAACCTTTACAGTACCTTCAAATTTAAAATTCATTTGTAACAAATGATTTTGCTTTGTTAAGATAGCGGTAATGTCTATTTCGCCACTTTGTATCTCACTATTTTCAATCTTACTAAAGAACTTCTCGTTTACTTCAAATTCAAATTCGTGTAAACCAACAGGTAAGCCTCCAAATTGTATTATGTACTCGCTCTTGCCCATATCCTCTTTTTAAAAAGGACTGCAAATATAGGTTTTTTGTTTGATATACAAAATTTATTAACATTTTGCAGTTCCTTCGAACAATTTGCAGATCCTAAAAAAAATAAAAAAGCCGTTTTGGGATTAGCAAAACGGCTTTTTTAAATTTTAAAACTTATTATTTATGAGTTTTTTCGCTGCTAACAGTTAATTTTTTACGTCCTTTTGCACGTCTAGATGCAAGTACACGACGGCCATTTGCTGATGCCATACGCTCTTTAAATCCGTGTTTATTTTTTCTCTTACGCTGCGATGGTTGAAAGGTCCTTTTCATGATATTAAATATTTAATGTTAATTATACTTTTAAAAATGGATTGCAAATATAGAGGTAATTTTTATTCTGGCAAACTTTATTTAAAATTTAACCGTTTTTAAAGTTCCTAATTACAATTTAATGACAAGAGAGCGCTTTAAACCCTTAATTTTGTCGTTTTTATGGCAAAACGCAGAGGGGCTGGCCCAACAAATAGTGATACAGACGAATTACCAAAGGCAAAGCTTAGCCTGGCAAACTTCAAAAAATCGTTGCGTTTATTCGGCTATTTAGGAAAACACAAATGGAAGTTCATTCTTGGAATGATCTTTTTAGTTGGTAGTGCGGGTGTTGGTTTGGTGTTTCCATTAAAATCGGGCGAAATGTTTGGGTATTTAGGGGAAAGTGTAAAAGGCCCCGATCAGGTACGTACCGAATTAATGAGCATTGGTTTAATTTTGTTAGTTATTTTATTGGCGCAAGCGGTCTTTTCATTCGGACGAGTTTATTTATTTGCGCAGGTTACCGAGAATATTTTAAAAGAGGTAAGAAAAGATACGTTTAAACGTTTGATACAAATGCCGATGAGTTTTTTCTCAAAAAACCAAGTGGCAGAATTAAGTAGCAGAATGGCAACGGATATTAGCGTAATTTCTGATGCCTTCACCATAAATATTGCAGAATTTATTCGACAAAGTATTGTTGGTGTAGGCGGGTTGATCTTATTGATCTATACTACCGAATGGACGATCGCCAAATGGTTCTTAATTATTATTCCGCCGTTAACTGTTGCTGCAATATTATTTTCAAAAAGGATCAGAAAATTTTCAAAATCATATCAAGAAAAAATTGCCGAATCCAACGTAATTGTTGGCGAGGCTTTAACCGGTATTACTAATGTAAAAACCTTTACCAACGAAAATTACGAAGTTGCGAAATATGAAAAAATTTCTGACAGCATCCGTGAGTTTGGCTTAAAGTATGGGATCTTTAGGGGCTTGTTCTTTTCTTTCGTAATGGTATTTGTATTCGGTTCTATCTTTTTTATTTTATGGCAAATGCTGTTTGCTTTAAAAGTTGAACATACAATTACGCCGCAGGCCTTTGGAACATTTATGATGTTATCGTTATTTGTTGCCGGTTCGTTAGGCGGTTTACCTGAGCAGATCGCCTCTATACAACGAGCGCTTGGCGCAACAGATAGAGTATTTGAATTAATTGATGGGGAGGTAGAAAATATTGAGTTTTTAAAAGAAAACACACCTGCTAAACAAACAAAAGGCGAAATTGAATTTAGTTCTGTATCTTTTAATTATCCGTCTCGACCTGATTTTAAGGTACTACAAGATATTTCATTTAAAGCAGAAGCTGGTCAAACTGTAGCTCTTGTAGGCTCAAGTGGTTCCGGCAAAACTACTATTGCTTCCTTAATTCTTCGGTTTTATGATCCAATAAACGGCAGCATTTTAATTGACGGCTTGGATTCAAGATCTATTTCATTAACAGAATTAAGGAAACAAATTGCCTTAGTGCCGCAAGATGTGATCTTATTTGCAGGAACAATAAGAGATAATATAGCCTATGGCAAACCAAACGCAACAGACCTTGAAGTTGAAGAGGCTGCTCGCAAAGCAAACGCTTTAGATTTTATTATATCGTTTCCTGATCAATTTAAAACATTAGTTGGCGAAAGAGGGATACAACTTTCGGGAGGGCAAAGACAACGTATTGCTATTGCAAGAGCTGTTTTAAAAAACCCTAGTATTTTAATTTTAGATGAAGCAACCAGTAGTTTAGATAGTGAAAGCGAACATTTGGTGCAGGAAGCGTTAGATAAATTAATGGTGGGGCGCACAAGTATTGTTATTGCGCATAGATTATCAACTATTAGAAATGCCGATAAAATTGTTGTACTTCAAAATGGATTGGTGCAAGAAGTTGGCCCACATCAAGAACTAATTTTAAACGAAAGTGGCTTGTATTACAAACTAAACAAAATGCAGTTTGAATTAAGTTAGATCAACTGATTCGATCTTTTCGTTTACAACTGTAAAGAATTTTGTTTTTACCAATTTTCTTTTTTCGATATAGTTCTTATAATCTAACGTTGAATCTTTTCGGTTAGTGATAACTTCATTAAAATTTTCGTTTAAAGCAATTAATAATTCAGAAGCCTCGCGAACCGCGAACTGCCCGCCTTGCGAAGCTGTTAAATAATCAACTAAATTATTTTTTATACAGTAATTAGCAAATAAAGGGTTTGCTTTTTGATTCACTAAAATTCTTACACCACACACCTCAGCCATTGAAAGGTCTAATACGTCGTCAAAAAAATAAGCCACTTCGCTTGGTTTAATATTTTCTTTTTCACAAATAAAATTTAAAGCATTAATTTTTGTGGCAACTTTAAAAAACGAATAGTCAAAACATTCTCGTTTACAAAAGTAAAATGCAGTTTCATTTTTTTCGCCACTAATAACAGCTGCTAATGGCAGTTGTTTGTTTTTTATAAAATGAGAATACCGTAATAAATTAGTGCCCATGCTATCTACTTCACTAAAATTACTGCTACCGTTAGCGCTTTTTTCTCCGTTATTAAAAACACCATCCCAATCAAAAATATAAGCCTTTATGTGACTTAATTTATCTTTGACCTCATTAATAGGTGTAATAAACTTTCCTCCAATATACGAGTATGAATTTTCGATCTCTTGCATAAAAAAAGCCCTATTTAAAGGGCTTATTAATTTTGAATTATGATTTCAAGTCTTGAATATCTAGCATCCCAACAGGCTTGCCATTATCTGTAACTACGATTGTATCAACATTTGTCTTTTTAAATAAATTATTGGCCTCATTTAATAAAACATTCCCATCAATTGAAATTGGCTCACGATATTCAAGATCGCTTAACTTTTTAGTTAAAATATCTCTTCCCTTTTCGCCTAATAATTTACGTAAGCTACCATCGGTAAACACACCTTTAATGCTGCCATCTTTTTTAACAACAGTTATGGCGCCAAAATTATATTCAGTTAATTTAATGATCGCATCGGTAATGTTAGTATCTTCAGAAACAACAGGATTAACACCATTAATAGCTTCTTTTACTTTAACCATCATCAAACGCGTATCCATAATAAATTGGTCGGTTCCAACGGTTGTGAAATTATTTTCGGTTAATTGTTTTAATATTTTTAACGGAACAGTAATGGTGTGAACTCCAATATTTATTGCATTTCTTACATGCTCAACAGTTCTTACTGAGGAGAACATGATCTTAGTATCGTATCCGTAAATTTCAACTGCATCAACACACTGTTCTACTAAAGCTAATGCATCGTGACCTTGATCCTGCAAACGTCCTACTAAAGGACAAACATACGTTGCGCCGGCTTGCATAGCCATATAAGCTTGTTGCAAGGTGTAAACCAAATGCACGTTAACCAATAAACCTTTATCGCGTAACATTTTGCAAGCGCGAACGCCCTCTAATGAAACCGGTATTTTAAAAACGGTTTTTGTGGGATCTAAACCTAATTTTATTTGGCGCTCAGCTTCAGCTAAAACTTCTTCTGCTGTGTTGCCCAATGCTTCGATTTGAAGGATAGGAACTATCTTGCTGAGTTTTACAATTGTTCCGTCAATATCTGTAATTCCCTCCTTTTGCATAAAAGTAGGGGTAGTTGTTAAACCGTTCAAAAAGCCTAATTTAAAACCTTCTTCAATTTCTTTTAAGTTGGCTGAATCTAAGTATAATTCCATGTAATAATATTATTTTAAAGTGTAAAGAAACTAAAAAAAATTGGATTTATCAGCATCGCCGTTAAATAAAAAAGCCTTGGCTCAGTTGTGCTGAGGCAAGGCTTTTAAAGAAAAAATTTAAATTACTATTTTACTACTAACTTTTTAGTTACAGCTCCATTTGCCATTTTTATTTGAGCAAAATAAACACCGGAACTTAAATCATTAACACTTATTTCTAATTTATTTTTACCTTCTGATATAACCACAGGTTGTTCAGAAACAATAGCGCCAAGAGCATTATAAACAATCACTTTTGCATCCATAGCCTTTTGTGAATTAACTTTTAAAACAGTTACATCAGTCGCAGGGTTTGGAAAAATCTCGAAAGATGATAATGCATTATTGTTTAATTCTGATACTCCGGCAGGGGCATTGTATTTAATGCTGATTTGAACAGAATCGCTAACGTTAGCGGTATTAAAAACTGTATACTTAATAAAGCTATAACCCACAGCTGAAGCCTCATCTAAGTCTGCTGTTAACATATTATAAGTCCCTTGAAGCTCTGATGCACTTTGACCAGAAGTTAAGGTTAAGGATTGAAGCGATAGTGTAACATTACTACCATAACAATTTCCGCCAAAACAAAAATAAGCATCAGCTATTGTGCTTGTTGATGCAACAGCGTTAAGGACAATATCATAACGCTTAACATGATATGTCTTAGTTGCCGGGCTGGTGTTTTTTACATCAAAGTCAATCTTTGTTGGCGAGGCTGCAGCTGTTGTTGCTGAAACAATACCGTTTGGCGAAATAACGATCGGCGAAGCGGTATTGGTAACATTTGTAATCAATATGCTTGATTGCGAAAAACCTTTTAAACAAAAAAAGGAAGCTATAATTAATAAAGATTTTTTCATTTTTTAAAATTTAAAAGCCTTACCAAATTTTATTTGGTAAGGCTCTAATTAATACAAATATTATTTAGTAACAGTTAATTTTTTTACCATTGAACCATTATTTGACTCAACCATAACATTATATAAACCGCTAGCAAAATCTTTAGCGTCTATTTGAAGCGTGTTAACACCTACAGTTAATTCAACTTGTTTGCTATAAACAATTTGACCTAATGTATTCATTACGATAACGTTTGCGTTACCGCCAACAACTGCATCAATTTTTACGTTAGTTTCTCCTCTTGTAGGATTAGGGTAAACATCAAAACTTACATTGTTGTTAGTGTTTGCTTTAACTGAAGTAGCAACAGCTTGAGATAAATTGATATTATCTACATACATGTTATTTCCATAATCAGATGTAGCAACAAACTTAACTAAAACTTCAGGTGAATTTGAATAAGAAGTTAATGCAACGTTTACTGTTTTCCATTGTGAAGCATTTGGAACAAATGCAGCAGTAACAGGACTAGCATTAGTAGCTAATACTGTACCAGCTTGACTAAATACAGTAGACCAAGTAGTACCACAATTTGTAGAAACTTTTACTTCTAACTTATCATTTTCGTTATTTGGCACAGCAGTATAAAATGCATAAGCAACGTCAAAAGATAATACAGGAGAAGTAGTTCCTGTTAAGCTTGTAGGCGGTAAATATAAATCATCAGCATCTCCTGTTACAGCGTTGTTGTAGAAATCATATTTTGAAGCACCTGTGTTAGTACCATAAGCCCCTACAGCACCGTTTCTGCTCCAAGTTGGACCAGCATTTGAGTTAACCATAGCCCAATTAGTTGGAGGGAAAGTTACAACAGTAAATGGTTCTACAACCGGATTTGCAAAGTAAACAGGAGAGCAAACAAAACTAGTAGATTTCTTATTGTTTGTTAAATTATTTTCGCCACCACTTACTGCAATAATGTTATAAGAATAAGTGTGAGCTCCTGCAGTAGTAGTTAAAAGGTTAGTAGGAATAGTTGTAGAAGCACCAGGAGCTAAATTACCTGTCCAAACAACGTTTGCGCCAATAACTGCATCTAATGCCGGTTGTACAGTAAACGCAGTAATTGCATTTGAACCGTGATTTTTTACTGTTACAGTTGGAATTAAAGTGGTAGAACAAACTACTGCTGAAATATTTGCAGAAATAGCTTTAGCATCATTAGCTAAACCAACAGTGTTCGATAAAGCAGCTTGTTGTACTCTTTTGTTTCCGTCATCTTGAATAAAACCAATAAAAGCTACTTCAGATTTATCTCTGATGTATGAAGGTAAAACACAGTTGATAGTGAATGTTTGATTTTGACCGGTAGTCCACGCAGATGCCATAGCCGTACCCATGCTTGTAGTTACAGTTCCAGCTTGTGTAGTTGGAAATGATTTTACAGCCACGTCTTCAAAATCCTTCTCACCGTTTGTACCCGGAGCAGTAGCAAAATTAATATGTCTTTCGATCATTACTAAACGGTAAACTAAAGCACCAGTAGATGTATAGTTTGCGCTAGCAGTAATGTTTACAGTTAATGTTACTGAAGAAAAAGTAGGATCCCATGCACGGTTCATTGTAATAGAGAATGGTGATGTGAATGAAGATGCCGCATTAAATAATGTAGCATTACCATTTCCTGCATGGTTACTTGAAGCTCCACCACCTGGCACAGCCCATAAGTGACCGCCATCAATTCTACCTTGAGGCGCAGAGTTGATACCTCCTGTTGGAGTGTCTGTAGAAGTCCAAGCTGACATATAACCGTATCCAGCAGGAGACGGAGAATAACGCCACTTGATCTCTGATTCGTTAGTTTTCCATAACGACCAAGTAGTGGTTGGCGCAGAAGGAATTGGCACTTGCCATTTAATAGCAACAACTTTTGTTGAGTTTGCAGCGATGTTAGCATTTAAGCCCGGATTTGTTGCTGCACAAGGAGGACAATTTTCTCCTGTAAACTCTTCGAATAATGATAAACGTGGAGTCTGCGCTACAGCAGTAATTCCAGCGATCACTAAACCTAAGGTTAATAGATTTTTTTTCATGTGATTTGTTTTTTAAATTGATTTAGTTTTTTAGTTAAGCAAATATAATCAACTGAAGTCAATTATTCAACTAGAATTTTGTTAAATAGCAATTTGAAATTTTGGTTTAAAACAGACTGAAAATGAGGTGTTTGATAAGCAAGTAGGAGTTGAAAAATATTAATCTAAAATATCTAAATAAAAAAGACTGCTTTAATAAAAAAACAGTCTTTCTAAATATTAATATAAAGGAGGTTATTTTGAAATGATCAATCTTTTGTTTAAAGTAGTTTTTTCAGACTCGATCGATAGATTATAAAATCCTGAGTTTAAATTATTGCAATTTAATTCAAGTGCGTTTGATCCCATATTTAGTTTGTAATAATTACTATCAATCAATTGGCCAATAGTATTTGTGATATTAATTTTAACGCTAGATGTACCCGCCGAGTTAACAAAAACAGTTACCTTGTCTTTAGCCGGGTTAGGAAATAAGGTAACCGAAAAGTCTGTATTACCACCTTTATCGTTTAATCCTAATGGCTGATTATATCCTATAAAAAAAGCCAAGCTATCATTTGGGTTTGCTACATTAAATAATTTATACTTCACAACATAGTTTCCTGTTACAGGCCCCTCCTCAAGATCAACAGAAAATGGCTGGTTATTGTCTACGGTATTATCGCCCATTGGAAATACCGAATTGGTTTGTCCTGAAGCCAGTAATATCGTATAGTCAGCAGCGCCAGGAGTGTTTACCGCAGGGGTAAAACAATTAAAACCAAAACAAAAATAAGTTGTTGGAGCATTTGCAACTATGCTTAAGTCTAATATTGGTGACTGAGAAACAATAGAGCGTGTTACATTAAATGTTTGAGTTACTGCTGCATTATTTTTTATTTTGAACTTTGTTACCTTTAATGCGTTTGCCGAAGTTGATTCATAAACATAATTACCATTAGAAACTGTTGCTGTTGGCACAAAATTTACATCCGTTTTATAAAGAGAAAAACTCTGAGCAACGCCTGCAAAAGAAACACCCATTACTAGGAAAGAAATTATTTTTTTCATTTTAAATATTTTATAATTATCATAAAAAATAAAAGCCGACCATAAAAGGCCAGCTTTTATATTTAATTTATTAAACGATTACTTAGAGATAGTTAGCTTTTGTGTTTTTTCTTTATTACCAACCATTACTTTTACAAAATAAACTCCACTTTGTAGATCGGAAATATTTAAATCAATAGAATGAATTCCTTTTTCTAAATCTGAAGAGGTAGTGTAAACTTCAGCCCCTAACATATTATACATTTTCACAACAACATTCTCCTGCTTGCTAATTAATAAAGCAAGAGTGGCTTTATCTGCCGCAGGATTTGGAAATACAGTTGCAGAATATTCTTCAGATGGGTCATATTTTTGAACTCCGGTAGGCATACCGCTAACAATAGTAATCGGGCCGGTGCAACCGGATACAATATTTTGCTGTGTTTCAGTTACAAAGGCAACTAATTTCAATTTTGAAAGCAATACATTTGTTTTTATTGCGCCTCCACTAACTGTTAAAGGATATTGAGAAGCAATAGTATACGTGTAGGTCTTTGCAAACGTAAATCCTGTTGTTGTTGTTGGTATAACATCACCCCATTGGCCTGTAATCATATGACGTAATAGTTTATTGTGTTGGTATTGTTGACCAACCGGATTAGATGCAAACCACATGGCTGGGTAATAGGTTGCGCCTGATGTTTGAGGGCCAAGCACACTATCTTGCAATAAAGCAATGTTTAAATAATTAGTCGGATTAATTCCATTACCTGTATAATAAACCTCTGCTTGAACTGTTAAAATATTTGTTACTGCATCAATTGTAGCTTGTAAAGCCACATTTAAATTTGACGGAAGAGCAATTATTGAAGCGCTAGAACTAGCCCACTTTGATCTGCTTTGAGCTGTTCCTGGAGTAGTTGTGTTTTGACTATTTGCAGGGATTAAGGTTCTATTTACAGTACCTGCAGGGTAACCCGTTAAGTTTGTTTGAGCAGCTATTGCTGAACCAAAAGCAGTTCTAAAATCAGGTGCACCTGAAGCGGGATTGGCGTATGACCCAGTGTGGATATTTATCGCATAGGCATTACCCGGATAAAATGCTGTTATTTGATCTGCTTTTAAGTGGCCGTCCGGACAAAATTGGCAAGTAATTCCTGTAAATTCCTCTAAAATTATTTTTCTGTTTTGCGGTGTTGTGCTAACAGGTAATTGAGCAAACGCTGTAAATACAGTTGATGCTGCAAGAATACTTAGTAATTGTTTCTTCATGTATTTGGTTTTAAAGATTTATTAATAAAAACTTAACACTCTAAGGTAAACATCAAATTTTTAAAATCCAATAAATATCTGTTAAAAACAAAAAAGGTTGCATAAAAAGCAACCTTTTCTTTTTCTAAATTATTTAGACCTATTTTGAGATAACTAATTTTTTTGTTGTTGAATATTTACCATTTTCAATTATTATAAAATAAATTCCACTAGCAAGATCTTTTGTATCCATTTTAATAGTGTTTGTTCCCGAATTTAATACTACTTGTTTTGTATATACAATTTCGCCTATGGCATTAAACATCTTAATATTCGAACTACTAGAATTCTCTGATCTGATCTTTAAAACAGTTTCATTAATTGCAGGATTTGGGAAAATTGTAATATCCGAATTGTTGAAATTATTTTTTAAAACACCAAGAGTACTTGGTTGAGATAAATTTACATTATCAATAAACATATTGTTTCCCTTATCATTTGTTGCTCTAAATTTTACAAGAACATTTGGACTCGCAAACCCTGTAAGCGCAACTGTTTCAGTGATCCAATCTTGTGGCAAAGTAGGAAGGAAGGCATTACTAACTGCCGCGCTTGTTGCTAAAAATTGGCCTGCTTTACTATAAACATTTGACCAGGTTACTCCGCAATCAACAGAAACAAGAATATCCAATTGATCATTCTCATTTAGTTTTTGAGCTTTAGCAAGATCAAAAGATAAACTTGGAGTTGCAGATCCGCTTAAATCCATTGGAGGTAAGTATAATTCATCCACATCACCAGATACAGGGTTTGTATAAAAATCAAATTTAATAGCGCCGTAATCAGCAAAATTGCCAAAACTCCCAACATTAGTAACTCTGCTCCATGATGGCCCATTATTTGAATTAATACCTGTCCAGTTTAAAGGAGGAAAGGCAGACATAGCAAAATCTTCAGCAACAGGAGTGGCTTGATAATTCGTAGCTACTAGATATTTTACCCTGTTTGAAACGGTAAATAAATTGTATGGGTTATCCATTACCAAAGTATACGAATATGTATGAACGCCGGATGTTGTTGGTGTTGATGTAGTATTTAATAGAAGTACTGTAGAGGCTCCAATTGCAAGATTGCCCGACCAAGGTGTAGTAGTTCCGGCTATTCCATCAACAAAAGAGGTAACTGTAAAAGAAGTTATTGGATTTGCACCATTATTATTAATAGTAATTTGAGGAGAAATTGTAGAGGTACACGTTGCATCCACTTTTGTATCAAGCATTGTTAAAGCAGTTGTTGGAATTGCAACCTTATCGGCTCTAAAGGCTTGCAATACTTTTTTATTTGCAGCATCTTGAATAAAACCTACAAAAGCGATTTCTTCTTTTTTTCTGGTGTATGATGGTATTGGGCAATTAAGTGTAAATGTATGAACTTGTCCCACAGTCCATGCAGTTGGCAATGCGTAACCACTTTGAATGGATGGAAAAGATTTAATAGCAACGTCTTCAAAATTCTTTTCGCCATTCGTACCCGGCTGAACGCTAAATTGTATCAAACGTTCAATCATAACCGTTCTAAATTGTAAGGCATTTGTGGCAGTATAATTTGCACTAGCTTGAACCGTAATAGTTAAATTAACCGAACTACAACCTGCGTCCCAAGCACGAACCATATTAATAGAAAAAGGTGAGGTTAGAGCTTGTGCGGTAGATATTAAACCCGGAGTACAGTTACCGGCATGATTACTGGCGCCACCAAAAACCGTTAGGCTTTGACCATCCATACGCCCTTGTGGAGCCGAATTCACAGCATAATAATTCATTCGCGCGTTAATCTCAACAGCATTTGTTTGATATAAAGACCAAGTATTTGTTGGCGCACTAGGAATTGCCACTTGCCACTTAATTGCAACAACCTTTGAAGCGTTAGCTGTTAATGTTGCATTTAAGCCCGGGTTGGTGCTTGCGCAAGGAGGACAGGTTTCGCCTGTAAACTCTTCAAACAAAGACAAACGAGGAGTTTGGCAAAATGCAGTAAAACCTGCAAACATTAGTGCTACTGAAAGTAAATTTTTTTTCATGAAATTAGTATTTAGCATTTTATATAATATCAAATATAACAAACTAAACCGATATAGTGCTCTTGCCTAAACGTTAAAATTTAAAAGTCAAATCTAATCGATATAGAAATTTATTGCCTAATTTTGCCGCAAAATGATCCTAAACAAAAAGCTAGAGGGGATTTTTAATTCTAAAATACAAGCCATAAACCTTAACCAAAACTACTGGCTACAAGGTTTAAACGGATCCGCTTTGTCTTTTTTTATTCAATCGCTTTATTTAGCGCATAAAAAAAATTGCGTAATTATTGCCTCAGATAAAGAAAAAGCGGCGTATTTGCTAAATGATCTTGAAACATTACTTCCGCAAGACAAGATCTTATTTTTTCCTGAATCATACCGGCAACCTTACCAAATAGAAAAAACAACCAACGCCAATATTCAAGAAAGGGCCGAGGTGTTAAGTCTTTTATCCAAAGAAAATTTTACAGGTATCGTTATTACCTACCCGCAGGCCCTTGCCGAAAAAGTTACTCTCAAACAAAAGCTTCAGCAAAACACTCTTCAAATAAAAAAAGGCGAAAAACTTTCTATCGATTTTATTTCTGAATTTTTACTGTCTTACGATTTTGAACATGTAGATTTTGTTTTTGAGCCGGGGCAATTTAGTATCAGAGGTGGGATAATTGATATTTTCTCGTTTGCAAATGAATTTCCTTATCGCATAGAATTATTTGGAAATGAAGTAGAAGCCATTAAAACATTTGATCCGGCAGACCAATTATCAAATGCGAAATTTGATTTTGTAACGATCATCCCAAACATTAACTCTAAGATCTTTACCGAAGAAAAAGTATTACTGCTTAATTATTTTGGCAACCATAGTTCGTTTTTGTTTTTTGAAGACGCACAATATTCATTAGATGTTTTTGACAAAAAATTTGACGCCGCTACCAAGGCCTACCAGCAATACTCCGGAGAGGTAAAACAAATTGAACCCGAAAAATTATATTCCAAATCGGAGGACCTAAAAGAACAACTGAAAAAATTTACATCTTTCGAATTTGGGATCAGGTCAATTTTATCTTCTGAAAGTATAAAATTCGATCAAAAACCACAGCCTTCTTTCAACAAAAATTTCGACCTGTTAATTGCTAATTTAAAAGAAAACAAGGCAAAAGGTTTCCAAAATTATTTCTTAACCGATAATGTTAAACAAGCCGAAAGATTAATAAGTATTTTTAACGACCTCCTTGCAAAAGAGCATCGCGCTTACGATACAATAATAGATTATTTACAACTCGATATTCATGAAGGATTTGTTGACGACGAATTTAAAATTGCCATCTATACCGACCACCAGATTTTTGAACGCTACCATCGCTTTAAATTAAAAGAATTAAAACATAAAAGCGCCGAAGCGTTTACTATTAAAGAATTGCTCACATTAAATCCGGGAGATTATGTGACCCACATCGATCACGGTATTGGCCGATTTGCAGGGTTACAAAAAATAAATACGAATGGCAAAGAACAAGAAAGTGTAAAGCTTCTATTTAGAGATAACGATGTACTTTATGTTAGCATTCATAGTTTACACCGCATAAGTAAATTTAGCGGCAAAGAAGGTAACGTTCCGCGCATTGACAAATTAGGCAGTACAAATTGGGCAACCCTAAAATCAAAAACCAAACGTAATGTAAAAGAACTTGCTTACGACCTAATTAAGTTGTATGCCGAAAGAAAATCCAGACCGGGTCATGCCTTCCCTAAAGATAATTATCTGCAGCACGAACTTGAAGCGTCATTTATCTATGAAGATACGCCCGATCAAATTAAAGTTACAAAAGATGTAAAACGGGATATGGAAAAACCACATCCGATGGATAGATTAGTTTGCGGGGATGTTGGTTTTGGAAAAACAGAAATTGCAGTAAGAGCTGCTTTTAAAGCCGTTTGCGACAGTAAGCAGGTTGCAGTGCTTGTGCCAACAACCATTTTAGCGTATCAACATTATAAAACATTTAAAGAGCGTTTAAAAGATCTGCCTTGCAACGTCGATTATATTAATCGCTTTAGATCAGCTAAGCAAGTAAAAGAAACATTAAGGAATTTAGCCGATGGCAAATTAGACATTATTATAGGTACACATAAATTAGTAGGCAAGGATGTAAAGTTTAAAGACCTTGGTTTATTAATAATTGATGAAGAACAAAAGTTTGGAGTAAGCATAAAAGACAAATTAAAAACCTTTAAAAGTAATATTGATACATTAACTTTAACCGCAACCCCTATTCCGAGAACCTTGCAATTTAGTCTGATGGGCGCTCGCGATCTGTCAGTAATATCTACTCCCCCACCCAATCGTTACCCGGTACAAACAGAATTGCATGCGTTTGACGAAGAACTAATTCGCGATGCCGTAAGCTATGAATTAAAACGTGGCGGTCAGGTATTTTTTGTACACAATAAAGTACAAAATATAATGGACATTGCCGGTATCATTCAACGCTTAGTGCCTGATGCAAGGATTGCAATTGGCCATGGCCAAATGGACGGCGACAAACTGGAAGACGTTATGTTGGGTTTTATGGAAGGCGAATACGATGTTTTAGTTGCAACAACAATTATTGAAAGCGGCTTGGACATCAGTAACGCCAATACTATTATTATTAATGATGCGCAAAATTTTGGCTTAAGTGATCTGCATCAAATGCGCGGTCGTGTTGGTAGAAGCAACAAAAAAGCGTTCTGTTACCTATTAGCACCATCACAAATCATGCTTACAAGCGAAGCGCAAAAACGATTAAAGGCAATTGTAGATTTTAGTGATCTTGGAAGTGGTTTTCAAATTGCCATGCGCGATCTGGATATTCGAGGCGCAGGAAATTTATTAGGCGGAGAGCAAAGTGGTTTTATAAACGATATGGGCTTTGATACCTATATGAAAATTTTAAATGAGGCTATTGAAGAATTAAAAGAAGAAGATTGGTATAAAGATGTGGTGGGCGAGGAACACGAATCAGATAAATCTATTTTCTCTCGACAGTTCGTAAAAGAAACTGTAATAGATACCGACCTTCCGTTACTTATACCAGACACTTATGTTAGCAGCTTAACCGAAAGATTATTGTTGTATAGAGAGCTTGATAACATTACAAAAGAAGAAGATCTTCAGAAATTTGAACTAAATTTAAAAGATAGGTTTGGTCCTTTGCCAATAGAAGTAACCGAGCTTATTAATGTTGTTCGCATGCGATGGAAGGCGATGAAATTAGGTTTTGAAAAACTAACATTAAAAAATAAAAAATTATTGGCCTACTTTTTAAATAAGCAAGAAAGTGATTACTTTTCTAGTCCAATGTTTCAAGCCGCCTTGCTTTTTGCGCAAAAATATCCTAACCTTTGTACTTTAAAAGAACAAAATAAAAAATTATATTTAACCGTTGAAGATGTGGCCTCAGTTAAGCGATCCGCAGAAGTATTAACACAAATAGAGAACTTAATTCAATTTCCGGAGGTATTACCAAGTGAAAGCTAGATCACGTTCCATACTTATTTTAGGCATCCTATTTGGATACATATTACTGCAATTCTTATGGTGGGAAGTTTTATTAGTAAAACAAACCGGACAGATAATTGACCTAAAACAAAAGATCTCAGAACTTTCAATTACAAATGAATCAACACTTATAAACGAGATTGCATTATTGCATAAAAAAAAGACAATGCAGGTAATGATGATCGTTGGCGAAGGAACAGTTTTTTTATTACTGCTTTTATTTGGCATCTATAAGATCAAACAATCGCAAGACAAAGAAACAGCATTAAACAATCAACAAAAGAATTTTTTCTTAAGCATCACGCACGAATTAAAAACACCAATAGCGGCAACAAAACTTCAGCTTCAAACACTGCAAAAACAAAAACTATCCGAGCAAATTCAACAAGAATTAATATCCAATGCGCTTATTGAAACCGAACGTTTAAACGCATTGATAGATAATGTACTTTTAGCAAGTCGCTTAGATGCAGGCGAATTTATTTTTAAATTAAGTCAACAAAATATTAGCGAACTCGTTTTAAAAACAGTAAACAGATACTATAAAAGAGA
The DNA here is from genome assembly GCA_022842625.1 of Bacteroidia bacterium. Taxonomy (GTDB): domain Bacteria; phylum Bacteroidota; class Bacteroidia; order B-17B0; family Aurantibacillaceae; genus Aurantibacillus. Next base: position 86,854 of record JALHPG010000001.1, read on the forward strand.
AGTGAATTCAGGGGAATTACAAATTAAGGTAACCAATAACATATTTGGAGAAATAGACGAAACAACATTTCCTTCAATAATTACAAATCTCATTGATAACGCAATTAAATATTCTCCAGATCAAAAAGAAATAGTTATTGAATTGTCAATTAAAAACAATAAACCAATTTTAATTGTTCGTGATGCAGGTTGCGGAATAAGTGCCGATGACAAAGAAAAAATCTTTGCCAAATTTTTTAGAGCCGGAAATGAAGAGACGAGAGGCGCAAAAGGAACCGGACTAGGATTATATATTGTAAATTATATTGTAAACAATCATAACGCTACAATAAAAGTAAAAGATAATCAACCTAAAGGCTCTGTTTTTGAAATTCAATTCAATGCATAATTCAATTTTAAAATATCTATTTTTGGGTGCAACCTGCTTCCTTTTTGGCTGTCATCAATCAACCGAAAATAAAACCACTGTTTTTTCGATCCCACAAAAAAATACTACTATAAAATATTCAAAACGTTTTGCTATATCAAAAGCTAAAGGACTCACGTATATCTATCTTTTTGGAAATAGTTCAAATTTTGACACTACTGCTACTTATTTGATCTATGAAGATCCTGAATTAATAAAAAATATACCAAAAACTATTATTCCTGTAAAAAGTCCTTGCGAAAATATTGCTGCCCTAAGCAGTATCTATGCAAATATGATCAGCGAACTGGGTCTGATAAAAAATCTAACGGCAATTGACAACATTGATTATATTAATAATCCTGAAATAATTTCAAAACATAAAGCCGGCCAACTTCTTGAATTAGCAAAGGGTACGGAAATTGATCTTGAACAAACCATCAAATTATATCCAGATATCGTATTTACATTTGGAATGGGAGATCCAAAAAAAGATGTTAATCCAAAGCTATTATTAACTAAAATTCCGATAGCTGTAAGTTTAGATCACAAAGAGGAATCACCATTAGCGCGTGCCGAATGGATAAAGTTTTTTGCAGCATTTGTGAACAAGAATGAATTGGCTGACTCGATTTTTAATGAAGTAGAAAAAAACTACAATACGCTTAAAGGTTTAGCGCAAAAAACAGAAATAAGACCAACTGTTTTTACAGATGTTAAGTACAGTGATTCTTGGTATATTCCCGGAGGCAAAAGTTATATCGCAAAATTTTTTGCAGATGCGGGTGCAAACTATTTATGGAGAGATGATGAAAATACAGGAAGCGTACCCTTAAGTTTTGAGCAAGTTTATGTTAAAGCAAAAGATGCAGATTTTTGGTTAAACCCATCTACACTCAAAACAAAAAAAGAACTATTAGCTTTTGATAACCGTTATGCTGAATTTAAAGCTTTTAATAAAGGATCGGTTTTTAACAATACAAAAACTACGAACGCTAAAGGTTATAGTAATTATTGGGAAACAGGCATGATCTATCCGGATAGGATATTACACGATATGATCTTAATTTTTCATCCCGAATTAAATAAAGAAATAAAAAATGAATATTATTATTACGAAAAATTAAATTAGACTTTGCAAGAAAATACCGGCATAAAATTTTTAGTTTTAATTATTCTGCTTTTTATAGCGGGCTATTTAAGCCTGTTTTTTGCCGGAAGTGAAAGTATAACTGTTTCAGAACTTAGTTTAAACAATTTTATTTTTTGGCAAATTCGTTTTCCAAAAACATTAACTGCTATTTTAGCCGGCAGCACTCTTTCGGCAGCGGGACTAATTTTACAAATAATTTTCAGAAACCCCTTGGCCGGACCATATGTGTTAGGTATTAGCTCCGGAGCTTCCTTAATGGTATCACTTAGTATTTTAGCAGGAGGTTCATTAAACTTGCTTTCAAATTTTTTTATTGGCAAATCATTTATTGTGGTTTCTGCAATTGCCGGAAGTGTTTTAGTAACCACCTTAATTTTGGCGATTTCAAAAAAAGTAAATAGCAGTGTTATTTTGTTGCTCATTGGCTTAATGATCTCTCAAATATGCGGAGCCCTGCAAATCGGATTAGAATATTTTTCGGATGCAACCAGCTTAAAAAGTTTTGTTACTTGGGGCATGGGCTCACTTGCAAATACCACAAATTTTGATCTATTGATCTTTTTACCAATTGCATTAATTTCATTATTGGCTCTTTTGTTTTTTATAAAACCACTTAATGCTTTATTGCTTGGCGAAAACTATTCTCAAAATATTGGTGTTAATTTTAATTCAAGTCGCTTTTATTTAATATTTATTTCTTCCGTATTAACGGGTTTAACCACTGCATTTTGCGGTCCAATTGCATTTGTTGGAATTGCTGTACCTATTCTCTCGCGCATGATATTTAAAAGCTCGAAACAACAATTGCATTTAGCATCGTGTATATTGCTTGGAAGCATCATCCTTTTATTTTCTGATACTTTAGCCAACACATTAATTAAAAATATTTCTCTTCCAATAAATATGCTAACTACATTTATTGGCGCGCCATTAGTTATTTATTTAATGTTTAAAAATAAAAGCTGGTAATGGAAAATAAACCTTGCATAGAATTTAAAAACATTACTCTTGGTTATAAAAAAACCGGCGAAACAATTTCAATTCTTAAGAACATTAATTTAAGTTTTTTTGAAGGTGACCTTATTGGCATAGTTGGATTAAATGGTGTTGGAAAATCAACGCTTATAAAAAGTTTATCAGGTTTACTGCCCGTTTTAAAAGGCGAAATATTAATTGATGAGAAACCAATTTCAAATTATAATCTAAATGAACTCGCAAAAAAAATTGCCATTGTTTTAACTGAAAAAATTGGCGGTTTTAATTTAACAGCTTTCGATGTTGTATCAGCAGGCCAAATGCCCTATACCAATTCATTTAATAAATTATCGAGCCACAATTTAGAGATCATTGATGCGGCAATTAGTACATGTGGGATAGCAGAACATCAGAATAAATTACTTTATGAATTAAGCGATGGTCTGTTTCAAAAAACCATTATAGCAAAAGCACTTGCGCAACAAACTCCAATAATGTTGTTAGATGAGCCAAGCGCATTTTTAGATTTTGCATCAAAGCACGAATTGTTTTTATTGCTAAAAAAATTAACCGAAGAACAAAAAAAATGTGTTTTAGTAAGCTCACACGATTTAGATTTAATTCTAAAATATTGCACTAAACTGTTGGTGATTTCAACAACTAAAGTTGAACTAATTTCATCATCAGAAGCAAAAACAAACGCAACTTTTAAGGAAATTGGCGGGAGGTTTATTTAAACTGTCCGCCTAATGCTGTTAACTTACAAACATTTTAGTGGAATTTTACTAAATATATAATTAAACCATTATTTTTGCAGCCATTATGGCATTACTAGTTAAAACCTCCAAATTACCTAACGCAGGTAAAGGTTTGTTTACCGACAAACCAATAAAAAAAGATTCGAAAATTATTGAATATAAAGGCGAGATTATTGATTGGAAAGAATACGAAAAAAGAGTATTAGAAGATAAAGATGGCTATTTATTTTTTATAAATAAAAAACGTTGTATCGATGCTTTTTCTACTCCGCAACATAAAGCACGTTACGCAAACGATGCCGCAGGTATTGGCCGTGTTGCAGGTTTAAAAAACAATGCTAATTACGAAATTTTTGACGACCATTGTTATATTGTTGCCTCGCGCGATATTAAAGCCGGCGAAGAAATTTTTGTAAACTATACAAAAGAGTATTGGGATTGTATACGCTACAACATTAAAAACAAGCTTTACAAAACAAAAAAATAATACATTACTCTACTTTTCGCATTATTAAAACTAACACTAAATTTAATTTGTAATGAGTAAATTTTTAATAGTTGGCTTAGGCAATATTGGCGAAGAGTACGCAGAAACCCGCCACAACATTGGATTTAAAGTAGTTGATCATTTAGCTGCAGAGGCCGGAATAAAATTTTCTTCAGATCGTTATGCCGACGTAGCTCATTTAAAACATAAAGGCAAACAACTTATATTAATAAAGCCTACCACTTATATGAACCTAAGCGGAAAGGCAGTAAACTATTGGATGCAATCAGAAAAAATTGATCTCGAAAACATTATGGTTTTGGTAGATGAATTGGCTTTGCCATTCGGAAAAATTCGTATTGGCCCTAAAGGTAGCGATGGCGGACATAACGGATTAAAAAGCATTCAAGAAACATTAAACACGCCAAATTACCCGCGCTTACGTTTTGGCATAAGCAACGAATTTAATAAAGGCGCTCAGGTAAATTACGTATTAGGCAAATGGAGCGAAGAGGAGTTAAAAACACTTAACGACAGGATCAAAGTTGCAGCCGATGCAGTAAAAGCATTTGCGTTTATTGGTTTACAACGCTGCATGAATGAGTTTAACAGCAAGTAAAAATTTTCTATTATCTTTAACTTATGCTTTACAGTGAAATAATTGGTCAGCAAGAACCTAAATTTCGTTTACTTAAAATGGTGAACGAAGAAAGGGTTCCGCATGCACTTTTATTTAGCGGAAAAGAAGGTAGCGGAAACTTACCTGCCGCCATAGCGTTTGCTCAGCATCTTTATTGTAAAAACAAAACTGATCAAGGCGCTTGCGGAAACTGCACTTCTTGCAATAAAGTTTCAAAATTAATTCATCCCGATCTGCATTTGGTTTTTCCAATTGCAAAAAGTAAAGATGTAAAAAGCAGTAATGATCTAATAAAAGAATTCAGAGAGGTTTTTTTAGCGCACCCATACATGAGTTTAACCGATTGGTTCAACGAGTTAAGTGCTGACAATAAGCAACCGATCATTCCTGTTGAAGAAGCAAATGATATTTTAAAAAAACTTAGTTACACCAGTTACGAAGGTTCGTATAAAATAATGATCATTTGGCAACCCGAAAAAATGAATGCTGAGGCGGCAAATAAGCTTTTAAAGATTTTAGAAGAACCGCCTGAAAAAACGATTTTTGTTTTAGTGACAAATCACAGCGACCAGCTATTAGCGACAATTATTTCTCGTGTACAAAACATTCCTTTTTATAGTTGCAGCGAACAGGAAATTGCAGATGCTTTAATTCAAAACTATAAAGTTAATGCCGATGTTGCCAGACAAACTGCTATTTTGGCGAACGGAAATTACGCTGAGGCAATAAGTTTACTAACTCATAATGAAGAAAGCATTTCGTTTTTAACACATTTTCAAACCTTCATGCGTTTAGCCTTGAAATTTGACGCAGGCAAAGCTATAACCTGGATAGATGAAAATGCCGCAACAGGAAGAGAAAAACAAAAACAATTTTTACAATATGGCTTGGAAGTTTTTCGCGATTGCTTAATGTATAATTTTGGCGATAAAAATTTGGTGCGATTAAGCGGCCAAGAAAAACAATTTCTTGAAAAATTTGCACCGTTCATAAACCAAAAAAATTACGAAAAACTAGTTGAAGAATTTAACAGCAACTATTATTATATAGAAAGAAATGCAAATCCTAAAATTTTATTCATGGATCTGATCCTAAAAACAAACGAACTGATCAATACTAAATAAGTTTTAAAAAGTCCAAAAAAAAGGCGAAGTAATTATTACTTCGCCTTTTTTATTTAAGAATTATAACTAGGGTTTAATTTTTACGATCTTAAATTCGGTTCTACGATTTTGAGCGTGTTGCTCTTCACTACAAGGAACAACAACAGTTCCTTCGCACTTACAATCATTAATTAATTTTGTTTCACCATAACCTTTTCCGTAAATGCGGGTTGGACTAACACCTTTTGAAATTACATAACCGGCAGATGCTTTAGCACGACGATCAGATAAAGCCAAATTCCCTGCTGCGCCACCTCTACAATCAGAGTGCGAGCTTAACTCAATTGTAATACTTGGGTTTTCGGTCAACAACTGAACTATTTTTTCAAGTTCTACTTTCGCATCTGGTCTAACTATAGATTTTCCCAAGTCAAAATAAATAGGATTTAGATCAACTACCTTTCCAATATCAGCACCCAATTTTATTTTATACATTTTAGTATTTAAGTAGTCGTGTAACAAAACATATCCTTCTTTTTTAATTGTAATATCAACCGGTTGTATCTTGGTTAAATAACCTTCTTTTTCTAATTTAATAAGATAGGTTAAATCATCGCCCACCTTTTTGTCTTTATAAATATGTCTAAAGTCTCCATCTTTATCTGTGGTAAAATTCATAAATTCAGTTTTATTAAAAGCGTCGGTGATGGTAACTTTAACACCTTCAATCGGCGTAAGATCATCAGCATCTGCAATTAAACCAAGCAAACCAATAATTTTTTTCTCAACTAAAATTTCTTTTTTAGAATTGGCTAATGAGGCAATTTCCTCTTCCTTTATAATACCAACACTTTCCTTGTAACCATTTTTATTGGCTTTAGTTTTATACCCTTTTCCCGGCAATACATTAAATTTAACTTCACCATTACCGTCTGTTTGTCCTTCATAAACCGGCTTTCCGGTCTCGTCAATTAAAACAATGGTAGCATTTGGTATAATTTCTTTTGAAAGATTATCCTTTACGATTAAATTAATTGCACTACTAATGATCGGACGCTTTGAAACAAAACTATAAATATCATCTTTTGTATTTCCTCTATTAGACGCAAAGTAACCGGTAGTAGTGGTTTTAGCATAAAAACCAAAATCATCAAATTGCGAATTTACAGGGTAACCTAAATTCTGAGCTTCAAAAAAAGCATCGCCTGCTGGCACAGTATAAAATACATCTAAGCCGCCTAAGCCTATTTTTCCGTCGCTTGAATAAAATAAAACTTCATCCTCAAATAATTGAGGGAACATTTCTCTTCCTTCGGAGTTAACAGATTGACCAAGGTTCTCAGGCTTTGTCCAACTGTTATTTTCAAAAGTAGTAACCCAAACATCGGTTAATCCTAAAGTCCCCGGCATATCCGATACAAAATATAAGGTTTTTCCGTCAGCGCTAACCGCGGGGTCTCCGCACGAATAATCATCACTGTTAAAAGGAAATTCAACCCACTCTCCCCAATTTTCACCTTCTTTTTTTCTACTAAAGATCTTAAGGTTTACTCTTCCGTCTTTGCTTTTTTTGTACTTATTTTTTACAAAATTATTACGTGTTATAAATTGCGTATTGCCATCCTTCGTAAAACAAAGAGGCCCTTCGTGTACTTTAGTTTTTAAACCCTCTTTAACAGCATGTTCATTTTTCACATCAGTTCCTTCAATATAACCCTTGTAAACGTCTAAATAATATGAATTGTCCCATCCATACTTGCGTCCATTAATTGAAGTGTTTCTACGAGAGGAAAGAAAATATAATTCGTTGTTTACTACATATGGACAAAAATCATTTTCATCAGAATTAATCGCCAATCTTTTTAATGAATAGTTGCTCGAATCTTTTTTTAATTCTTCGATCACTAATTTTTTTTGCGCCATATTCTCTCTTATCAATTTATACTGATTGTCATTGATCTTAGAAAAAACCTCTGAAGCTTTTGTGTAATTTGTATTGTATTTTAAAACCTGGTAATAATTATAAAGGTCTTGATCCGTCATTCCTGTGTTAGCATAGGCTTTATCATAGAACATCTGAGCTTTACGATAGTCGCCCATATTTAAATTACTTTCGCCTGCGCGCACATAATATTTAATTTTTGGATGCTTACTTCTCGATAACTCCTCATACATTTCTGATGCAGAAAAATATTCCAAATTATTAAAACGCTTATCGGCGATTTTTTCTTTAACGGACTGTGATTTAATTAACGGGGTAATTAAGATCAAAAGTAGTACTAGTATTTTTTTCATTTTATTAATTCCTTTATTATGAATGTGATGTGTCAATTAAAAATAACGTGGTGATTTTAATGCTTTTTGATTTGAAAGGAAATCAAAACCTAAAATTACCTCATGTGAACTTGGGCTATATCTTCCCATGTTATTGATGGAGTAATCATATGCATAACCAACTCTAAGTTGTTTAGTGAAGTTATAAACGATGTTTGCTCCGGCAGCAGAACCATGACGATACATCACACCAAACCAGATTTTCTCATTAAATAAAACGGATAAGTTTCCATCAATTGAAAGTGGTGCGTTTTGAGTGTATTTAATTGCACATCCGGGTTTAAGATCCCAAAGACTGTTTAATTTAATTACATAACCCGCAATTAAATAATAGTGCAACACCTGTTTTGAATCTGCAAAATTTACATCCTTACTTAATTTATTTGGGATGATCTTAGGAGCAGTTAAACCTACAAAAAAACGTTGTCCGTAATAATAAACACCGGCACCCGTATTAAATGTATTGGTGTTAAAGTTTGTATTGTTTATCACTAAAGGATCTGCAGCATCGTTTACCGATAAACTTGATAAATTATTTCTAATTAGATCGGCTCCGGCACGAAGGCCAAAACATAAACGATCGTTATTTTTATTTAAACGTAAGCGGTAAGCAAAATCTCCGAACAAAGCTGTTTTGTTTGTTGGCCCTATTACATCATTTACAACGTTTAAACCTACACCAATAGATTCATTCATTAATGGTGTGTGCATAATAAAACTATTTGTTTTAGGAGCGCCTTTCCAGCCTGTCCATTGACTGCGGGCATCAACAACAACGCTTAACGCATCACGACTGCCGGCATAGGCAGGGTTTAATATTGAGGAGTTAAACATGTAAAATGAGTTTTGTACCTCTTGCTGCGCAGATAAAGTGATGCTTAAAAAAGTCATCGTTATTATAACTGCTATTTTTAAATTCTTGTTCATTTTAATTATTCTTATTGCTTTCTATTAGTATTGTAACTGAATAAATCCTCTTAAAATTGTTTTATCATCATCACCTAGATCCAAAATATAGAAGTAGGTTGCTGTTGGTAATTTACTTGTTCCTGTTTTACCGGCAGTATTTGGTGTTCCATCCCAATCGTTTTTATACGGCTTAGCAAAATAAACCGGATTTCCCCAACGGTTAAATATTTGTAAACTATTGTTTGGATATGAATCTAAACCTTTTATCTCAAACACATCATTATGTCCATCTCCGTTTGGTGTAAATACTTCCGGCACTGTACCGATCTTCTCATTAACTTTTATTACAACCTCAGCAGTTGATGTACAAGCACCATTCATTGAAACTAAAACAACAGTATAAGTTCCGGGTGAACTAAAAACATTTGTTGGATTGGTTTGAGTCGAAGTACCGTTTCCAAAGTTCCATGAATAAGTTATTGCCCCTGTACTTTGATTTGTGAACACTACTGTTAAAGGAGGTGCTCCTATTGTAACATCTGGGTTAAATGCGGCATTAACTGTTGTACTATTTACGCTTACTGTTTGAGTTGATGAACAACCTGTAATATTATCAGTTACTAATACGGTATAAACACCTGCGCCACTAACCTCTGCATTGGCAGTATTTGAGCCATTCGTAACAGCTGGTCCACTCCAATTATAAGTAACATTGGTATTACTTGCTGTTGCATTTAATGTTGTTGTGCCGGCTGCACCGCATGGTAAACTGCCAGCGGCACTTGCAGTGAAGCTTGGTGTAATTGTATTATTAGTAACTGCAATAGTTTGAGAGGCTGAACAGTTTGAGTTGATATCTACAACTGTTACTGTATAAACGCCTGCATTTGCAGTATTTATTACCGATGATGTAGAACCCGAACTCCAGCTATACGTTACTGCTCCTGATGAAGAAGCGGTTAATGAAACTGTATTCGTATTAGGTTGGCAACTAATACCAATGCTAGAACTACTTGAAACATTTAAGGTAGGTGGCATATTCGTTCCAACCACAGGAACCGTAATAGATGTACTACTGCAACCCGTTAGTGAATTAGTAACCGTTAAACTATATGATCCATTTTGATTAACTTGTACACTTGAGTTATTAGAACTTCCAACAATACCCGGACCAGACCAAGTATACGTTAAGTTAGCGGAAGGTGTAAAAGTTGGTGCTATAGTTACAATCGTATTTGTACAAGATATTGTTTGTGCTGTGCCTGTGCCCGCTACAACTGTTGGCGCAAGAGTTGCGTTAGCAACTGATACCGTTGTTGTAGAGATACAACCATTGGTTGCTGTAATAACACCTGTATAAGTTCCGGCGGCTGTAAATGTTACAACACTGGTATTTGTTGGCCCTGATATACCTGACCCCGGACTCCAAGAGTACGATTGAATAGAAACCGTTGAAGTTAAACCAACCGTTACATTTGGAGAAGATGTTAAACAAGTAATGCTCGGATTTGAGTTACTTAAAGTAAATGTAGGAGCATTAGTATTTGGTGATACCGTTGCAGTTGCTGCGGCAGCCGAACAACCGTTAGCGCCTGTTGCAATTAAAGAGAATGTACCAACACTCGAGCTGCTTACTTGAACTGTTGGAGAAAAAGGCGAACTTAATATATTACCGCCTGCAGGTGCGATCCAAGTATAACTTACCGCTCCCGTAGCAGAACCTACCAAGTTAGCAGTTTGCGCAGGACAAGCTAATACAACATTATTTGGACTAATACTTACTGCGGTAGGTGCAATAGTGTTTGCCACAACGTTAATAGTTTGAGAACCCGTGCAACCATTTGCTGTGTTGGTTACTGTTACAACATAATTTGTATTAACAGTAGGATTAACAGAAACAGAAGAGCTTGTAGCCCCTGTGCTCCAGCTATAGGTAAATGCTGATGATGTTGGAGTTGGCGCAGTTGATATTGTTGCTGTAGTTACATTGCAATTTACAGAGTTACTTGTTGTTGCGTTTGGAGTAATAGGCGTATTGTTTGCTGATAAAATATAAGATGCCGTTGAATTACAATTGTTACTTGTATTTGTAACAGTTAGATTATAAACTCCAGCTAAACTGCCTGTAACTGCTGACGTAGTATTTGTTCCAACAATTCCTGGTCCTGTCCATGCATAGGTAACTCCACTTGCCGGATTAGACGTTACAGTGGTAGACTGTACAGTGTTTGCACAAGTAACTGTTCCGCTAACGGATGACACTGTTAACGTAGGTTGATTTGCTGAAGGATTAACTGTATAAACTAAAGAAGAAATACAACCTGTAACAGGGTGTGTAGAATTTAATGTATAAGTTGTAGATCCGTTTACGATAACCGTTGAGTTATTTACCCCGCTTGCAAAACCACCAGACGAAGTCCATGTATATGTGCTACCAGCCGGTGTAGCTGTACCTGAGAGAGTCACTAAGCTACTTGTTCCACAACCTGAATTTGCTGTTTGACTTCCTAAGGCTGTTATTGAAGGTGTCGCTAAATTAGAAGTAATATTTACTGTTGCAGGTGTTGTTGAAACACAACCATTACTAGTACTTGTAACTGCTAATGAATATAAGCCAGGAGAGCTTACGCTTACGTTTGCAAGGGTATTAGTGCCAACAATTGTGCCGCCAGTCCATGAATAAGATACTGTAGTTGCAGGACCACCATTAATTGTAACTGTTGGATTTGTACAAGTAATTACCGGAGTAGTATTAATAACTGCTATTGGTTTTACAGTTTGTGTTATAACAGCAATAGCATTTGTATTTGTGCAACCATTAATGGTGTTAGTTACGTTAAGTGTATAAGTTCCAGGTCCGCTGCCACTTGCACTGGCGGTATTACCACCACTGCTTATTGAAGAACCTGCAGGTGGCACCCAGGTGTAAGTTACTCCCCCGGTTCCCGATGTTAGATTAATTGCATTATTTACACAAGTCACAGTTCCTGTGGTTGCAACACTTGGAACACCTTGAACGGTATTAACAACAGCCGCAATTGTACCTACTTGTGAGCAACCGTTTGTAGTATTAAAAACTGTAACAGAATAAGTTCCTGAATTAGATCCTGTTGCTGCAGCGGAGTTTACCCCTGAAGTAATTGAAGCTCCACCCGGAGCGGTCCAAGTATAATTATGCCCGGCCTGATTGGTTGTAGTTAAGTTAATTGTATTATTAACACACGTTACACTTCCTGTTGTAGCAGGAGCAATCACAATTGTATTATTTATTGCTGGAATAGCAAGATTTGTTGAACTTGAACAGCCATTAATGGTTGATGTAACGGTCATGTTGTATGTTCCTCCGGTATTTACTAAAGGTGTTGCAGATGTTCCTCCGGAAACGATTCCGGGGCCGGCCCATAGATAGGTTACATTGCTCGCTGGAGTTCCGGTTAAATTAATGGATGGGTTACTGCAATTTAAAACTGTTGCAGTTGTAATTGCAGGAATAGGAAGAACAGTATTAACAGGAACACTAACGGTTGCCACATTGGTAGAAGTACAACCCGCAGCAGAGGTTACGATTAAAGAAAAAGGTCCGGGGCCATTTACCGTAGGGCTCGCAGAAGTGCCGCCGCTAACAATTCCAGTACCACTCCAAACATACGTTCCACCACCAGAACCGGTTAGAACTCGCGTTGGATTTGAACAGGTAATAGAGGCAGGAGGTGTTCCGGCATTAGCAACGGGTAAAGGGTTTAAAGTAATTTGTCTGGTATAACTTTGAACAGCACAACCATTTGGCTGTGTAATATTTACAGTATAAACTGTTGTGCCTACTACGGTTGGTGTAGCCGTAATGCTTAAGGTTGTATTAGATCCGCCTATAGCTCCTGAAGTACTAGCTACCCATGAAAATGTTGAACCGGCTACTGTGTTGCTTGTGGTTAAAACCGCAGTTTGATTTTGACAAAGAGCCGACGCCCCTGCGGTTAAAGTAGCAATTTGAACTCCATTCATGGGGGTTACTGTATAGTCACAATAATTTCCCGCGTAACCATCGATCATAATATAATAATCAGTTCCAGGAGTTAGAGCAGTGGTGGCCCCAACAGTAAAACTTGCAGGGCCGGTATTTTGACTAACACAATTTGAAACAGCAGAAAATGTATTACAATTTGTCGAAGCTAACAGCAACATTTGAATTCCACTTGCAGAAGATGCACAATTAGCAACGTTAACAGAAAATGTAGGTGTAGGAGAATTCGCAGTAAACACTAACCAACTATTATTTTCGATACTTCCGCAAAAAGTATTATTTGTAGTGAATGTATTTGGAAAGTTATTTATTTCTGCATTTGTAGCGGCTATGTTTTCGTTATCCGCAGTATACCATCCGCCGGTGTTTCCGCAATAAGGGTCGGTATCACAAATACGTGTGGTACTGGCGCAATTATCACCTGCGGGTAAATTGCCAGAGCAACCAACAGGCGGGCAGCCAATAATAGCAGAGTAACCATCGCCCACGTTATTATCCAAATCTGTTGTAAAACGAATGGTTATTATTCCGGTTGTAGATGTTACAGCGCTTCCTAAAGATGTATAGGTGTTTGTAAAAGTTGCCAATAAAGGGCCTCCTGTTCCTACACCTTGATAAACTCTTACAAAATCTCCAGTATTTAAATCTAAAAAGGTAAAATTAATTCTAATTGGCATCCCGGGTGTACCACTTTGGAAGGTATTAAAATGATTATCGCCTTGGCAATAATAAACCGCCGTACAGAATGGTGGGTCGTAACAACATAAATCGTTTTGAACAAAGCCTTTACAAGTTGTAAAAACACTGCCACCGGGAGGTGATAGAATATAGGTTTGAGATTTTAATTGATTTATTGTAAACAATAAAAACAAAAAAGTGATAAAATGTAATTTTAATTTCATGTTAAGTTATATTTAATTTACTTAGTTTCTTCTAGTGTTATTTTCTGGAATTGCTTCACGAGTCGTAACTGGTTTACCAGGTAATTCGTTTACACCAATTACTTCATTATCGTATTTTACTTTTGTAAAACCAAGTTGTTTTAATAACGAATGTATATCTGTTAAATTAAACGGTTTACTAGAGGAATAATACAAAGAGCCAATTTTATATTCAGCAGAATAACCGCTTTTATAATTATTAAATAATACAAACTCCTTAGATTTATTTGAATAAGCTTCAAACTGCGCTTGATTAACTTCTAATATTCTAAAATAAAAGGAACTGCCTTTTTCGGAGTTTTTAATTCTTCCGCTATATACTTCGGCCACAGGATTTTGCGCAAAAATAAATGCGTTTACAAAGAAGAATAAAATGAAAATAAAAGAATTTTTTCTTGATTTTATAGACTTTCTATAATTTTTGAGCCCTTGTGAGTTAAATGCCATTTTCTTATTTTTAAATTTCATTGACGAAAATAAGAATAAAAACGACTATAAAAAGCTAAAAAGTGGTTTAGTGACTCCCTAATTCAATTTAGAGGGTAAAATTTAACAAATTATCGAAAATTAAGCTTCTTTTAAAACTAGCTTTCTGAGCAAATTTAAGGCGGTTTGGCTAGTCATAACAATGTTTCTTTGCCTATCATCACCAAAAATAAATTTAAAGGCTAGGGTTTTTTCTTTTGAGGAAACCGCAATCCAAACAGTACCAACCGGTTTTTCATCTGTGCCACCTGTTGGGCCGGCAACTCCGGAAACTGCAATTGAAAAATCACTGCCGAATTTATTTAGCACATTTTTAGCCAATTGCTCTACGCACTCTTTGCTCACTGCGCCCACCGAAGAAAATACAGATTCGTCTACTTGCAGCAAATTATGCTTTGCCTCGTTAGTATACGGCACTATAGCCCCCTTAAAAATATCAGAAGCTCCTGCAATTGAGGTAAATAAAGATGCTATATACCCCCCGGTACAACTTTCTGCTAAGGCAACTGTTTTTTTATTTTCACGTAAGAGTTCACTTACAATTTTTGCCAACGAAGGTGTTTCTTGGCCATAGTTTTCATAACCAAAAATATATTTATGAATAATGATCTTTAGATTTTCAATTTCAGATTCTATGTTTTTTTTCAAATCCTCCAAATTTGGTCCGGTAGAAGAAAGTCTTAAACGCACCATTCCGGGCTGTGGCAGATAGGCTAATTTAATATTTTTGTTTATCAAATTGTCTTCCCAACTTTCTATTAACTCGGCTAATGCACTTTCGCCAATGCCATTTGTTAGAACAGTTTTATGATAAATATTTGGAAATTTATTTTCAGCTACTAACTTCGGCAATACGCCATCCGTGATCATGGCCTTCATTTCGTAAGGAACACCCGGCAAACTAATAAAAACTGTATTATTTTTTTTCATCCACATACCTGGCGCGGTACCGTTTAGGTTATTTATAATAAAACAACCTTTTGGCACCAAGGCCTGATTGCGATTAATTTCAGTAACCTCACGGCCGCGTTTAATAAAAAAAGAGGAAACTTGTTTTAAAACTTCATCATCTAAAATTAATTCTGCATTAAAATATTTAGAAAAAGTTTTTTTTGTGATATCATCTTTTGTTGGGCCTAATCCCCCTGTAATAAAAACAAAATCGGCGCGCTTTTGCGCCGCATCAAATGCATCAACAATTGCCTTCTCATCATCAGCAACACTTGCCATGTGAACAACTTTTACCCCAATTAAGTTAAGTTGCTGTGCTATCCAAACACTATTAGTATTTGTTATTTGCCCAATTAATATTTCGTCGCCAATTGTAAGAATTTCTGCATTCATAGTTTAAACCTAAAGAGAATAAGTATATTTCACAAATTTTAAAACCATCAAATCCCTCAATAGTTTATATTTGTTCTAAATTTAAGTAATCTTAATAAACATGAAAAAAGTAATTTTAGCCGCGTGTGTTTTATTTTCAATTTCTCTTTCCTCTCAAACGATGATGGAGAAACTAAAACTAAAAAAAGATAGTATTGAGAAAGCCGCAAGAGAAAAAGCAGCTGCAATAGTTACAGGAACGGTTGCTCCGCCGGCGCTTACAAACGAAGAAGTTATTAAAGGATTAAAAGAGGCTTTAACCATAGGGACTAATAACTCGTCCGGAATGGCCAGCAAATTAGATGGCTTTTACAAAAATCCAAAAATATATATCCCATGGCCTGAAGAAGCAAAAGACATGAAAGTAAAACTTACTAAAATGGGCATGACCAAAAAAATTAATGAGTTTGAAACAAGCTTGAACAGAGCAGCCGAAGAGGCAGCATTAAAAGCTGCACCGGTGTTTATTGATGCTATTACCAATATGAGTTTACAAGATGGTTTTGCAATTTTAAAAGGAGTTGATACTGCTGCCACAAATTATTTGCGTAAAACTACTTATAGTCCTCTAAAGGAAAAATTCATGCCAATAGTTAAAGAAGCAGTTGCAAAAGTAAAAGTAACCAGTTACTGGTTGCCACTTGCTACAGCTTACAATAAATTACCGGGTGTAAAAAAACAAAATCCTAATTTAGATGAATATGTGACTAACAAAGCCATTAACGGTTTAATGTTATTAATAGCCGATGAAGAAATTAAGATCAGAAAAGACCCAATGGCGCGCGTTACCGATCTATTAAAAAAAGTTTTTGGATTTAAATAATCATTCGAGAAAAATATAATTAAAAACCCTTTCAAAACATACACTTTGAAAGGGTTTTTTATTTATGCCCACTTTTCCAGGCTTGCACCTTTTTTAAAAAAACGTTCGATGCTTTTTTCTGTTTCGGGTAAAATTTTTAATTCAGGAGCATGATGCGGTTTTTTTCTTGCATCTATTATCATTGCCCCTTCACATCCCCAGTGTTTATTTTCGGTTATTTCCCCTACGCCATATATATCATGACTTGGATTGCTTCTGGTATAAGTGATCCAAACATAATCGTTTAAATTTTTTGGATCTTTTTCAAAAACAAAATCATCATAAATAACGATCTGCACAATTCCATTAAATTCATTTTTATTCTGAAGTATGTATTCACTTAGTTTTTGAATTTCTGTTTTTGCATTTTCGTAATTCGAAAATTTATTTAATTCCAATCCAATCACTCCCTCCATTAAAACAACAGCGTTAGAAACAAAATCTGCTGAAGAAATGGATTTTGGAACTTCATTACTTAAGTCTCTTTTTTTATCACCGTACGCTGCAACAACCAATTTACTTCCCTCGTTAACACCATCACCACTGTAATCCAAAGTATCAATGGTAGTTTTAGTATAAAAGTGGAGATCTCTTTTCAGATCAATTCTCTCAAATAGATATTTAAAAAATCTACGTACATCGTGACAGTCAACATCATCGTTATCGCTGCCGGTTATAAATAAAAATTTTGCTAAACTTAACTGTCCTGTTCCTAAAATTCTATTTGCCTGAGTTAATAATTCGGCAGGGCGTTTGTTTTTTAAATAGGGTGTATAACGTTCACTTCCAACAGCGAGTAATAAAGGATGAACGCCTGCAGCATCAACTGCATGCACTTCTTTCACTCCCGGTATCTCGTTTGGAATAGCACTTCCGCTTATCTCATGAATGAGGGCGCCAAAGGCAGTATCTTCTTGAGGAGGACGACCAACAATCGTAAAAGGCCAAATAGCATTATCTTTTGCATAAACTTTATGCACCCGCATTAGAGGGAACTCGTGGGTTAAACTATAATAACCTAAGTGATCGCCAAATGGTCCTTCAGGTTTATTTTCATTAGGATAAACTTCTCCTGTAATTACAAAATCGGCATCTAACGAAATACAAAAACCATCAACATAAGCGTATCTAAATCTTCTTCCGCCAACCGCCCCTGCAAAGGTTAATTCGCTTATACCTTCGGGTAATGGCATAACCGCCGCCAATGAATGACTTGGAGGACCACCTACAAATACACTTACTTTAAGCGGCAAGTTTTTTTTATTGGTTTTGGTTTGATGCACACCTATGCCTCTGTGCAATTGGTAATGCAAACCAATTTCTTTATTTAATTCGTAACTATTACCATTTAATTGAATGCGATACATGCCAAGGTTTGAATTCATTACTCCAGGCTTATCACTATCTTCAGAATAGACTTGTGGCAAGGTAACAAAAGCACCGCCATCCATAGGCCAGTGTTTTATTAAAGGCAAGTCGGAAATTTTTATTTCTTTAAATCCTGCAGAAGAAAACGAAGATCTTTTTGGCAAAGCATTTAATGCTGCAATGCCTGTTGAAGCAAATTTAAAGGGACTCTTTAAAGCTGCAATGGGATTGTTACGCAGCTCAACCATTTTTTGAACTTTAGTAAATGTATCTCTAAACATAAATTTGCTTCGCACAATGGTGCCAAACAAATTACTTACCGCTTTATACTTTGTGCCTTTTACGTTTTCGAAAAAAATTGCCGGCCCGCCTTTTTTAAATATTCTTAAATGAATGGCGGCCATCTCCAAGTTGGGGTCCACCTCTTCGGTAACTCTAATTAGATGTCCGTTTTTTTCCAGATCAACAATACACTCATGTAAATTTTTATAATTCATTTTTAGTAAAACCAACTTACAGGCTTTATGTTTTAGAGATAAGAATAAATTTTTGTCTTCATGAATTTTTCATAGAACTTTGGGGTTTTATTTTTAAAACGCCAACCAAAAGTAGTGTTTGCCGTGTATGAAGATGTTGTTGCCGAAACCTTGGTGCTGTTGTAAACATTATAATCTCTTGCAATTGCCCATATCATGTAAAAACGCTTCATATTTAATCCGAATGAAACTCTGCCGGTTCCGCTCCAGCCTATATAAGAAATTGTGCGATAACTGGTTGTAAGATTATAGTTACGCCATTGCTGCTCAGGCCCTAATGTAAAATAACCACCAATAAACCAAGCTTTAAAAATTACAATTGTTGCAGCAATTCCAACATTAGCAGAAAGGTTAACTGACCTTATACCTTTCATATTTGAATAGTCGTTATACAAATAGCGAGCTTTTTGAGGGATAATAGCACTATCATTCTTTAGATCAAAAACGCTAAAACTTCCTCCCCAAATAAAAGAGGCTGCGCTTTTTAATTGCCTGTAATTGCAACCAAAGCCGGCTTTATAGGAATACTTTTCGTGATTTCTAAAACGCATAAAACGCGTCATAAATAAGGAAGTTACCATACTAGGCTGCAAATAATATTGCTTGGTTTGATTATAATTTGAGCTATCGAAATTAGGAGTGGTTGAATTATAAAACCCTTTAAATCTTTTAAAATAAGTTTCAGATACCCATCTGTTATCGCCAACACTTAACCCCAAACCAAAAACATTTGTATGCCCTTTTCCTCCGGCAGTGCTGGGAGGACTGATTCCTTGTGAAATTGAAAGTTGAAATTTATCATAATTAAGTACAACACCGGCGGCACCGGAAAAATCGATCTCAGTGCTATAGGTGTGACTTGATAAATTTAGAGTATCTCTGTTTATCGTTTGTTCGAAGTCGATATTAAACGTACGATATTGTTGGTAAAGGCCTACGATCAAAGCCCTTTCAAATTTTTGATACTTTAAAGTGTCCCATTTTCTGGCTTTTTTTTCGATCACAACTTGAGCATCGGTATTAGTTTGAGCACTAATGGCAGTTGTAAATAAAATGAAAAAGATGAATAAAAATTTTTGCACTTTTTTTAATTAACTTTGGTTGTTGTAAAAATATAAAAAAAAATAAACATGCCCCCATACTTAGATAAACATATCGATAAATTGATAGGCGTAATAGTTGAATATTCGCCAAAAGTAGTAATGTCATTAATTGTATTGCTTATTGGTCTTTGGTTGGTTAAACGAATTGCGATAATAGCCGATAAGGCCATGCAAAAAAGAGAATTGGAAGTGAGCTTACGCACGTTCTTAAAAAGTTTGATCTCTATTGGTTTAAAAATTGTTTTAATAGTTACAGTTGCCGGCATGATAGGCATTGGCACGGCTAGTTTTGTAACCATTTTAGGCGCTGCGGGTTTGGCAGTTGGTTTGGCTTTACAAGGTTCGCTATCTAATTTTGCAGGAGGTGTTTTGATTTTAATTTTTAAACCATTTAAAGTAGGAGATTCTATTGAGGCCGGCGGACAAAGCGGTGAAGTAAAAGAGATACAGATCTTTAATACCATATTAGTAACAGGAGATCACAAAACAGTAATTCTTCCCAACGGTCCGCTTTCAAACGGAACAATTGTGAACACAACTCGTTTTGGCAATTTAAGAGTTGACTTGGATCTGAAAATCAGTAACGAGAATGATCTTTCGAAGGTAAAAACACTAATAAAAGAGGTGCTTAGTAAAAATAATAAAATAGTTAACGCAGATGCAGCGGATATTATTATTGGTAAATTCTCTGACGGCCAAATACAACTAAACGTGAAACCTTATTGTTTACCTGCAAACACCGGTGCGCTAACAAGCGAATTGTATGAAGAAATTAAGATCGCGTTTGAAAAAAATAATATTAAACTTGCCGTTATAAAATAGCTATGAAAATTTCAGACGCACAATTAATTGTTGATGAGTGGATCAAAAAATACGGGGTACGTTATTTTAATGAATTAACCAACACGGCCATTTTAATGGAAGAAGTTGGTGAAGTGGCGCGAATAATGGCTCGCAGATATGGAGAACAAAGTGAAAAAGAAAGTGATAAACAAATAAAATTAGAAGATGAGTTGGCGGATGTACTCTTTGTATTAATTTGTATAGCCAATCAAACCGGAATTAGCTTAGAAGATGCGCTTAAGAAAAATCTGGATAAAAAAACCGATCGCGATTCAACCAGACATTTAAATAACGAGAAATTAACGTAAACTTTTACGCCTAGTAAAAAATATTGGGATTTGAAAAAACATTCCAATACAGTTTTGGCTTTCTTACTTTACTTTCGGGTTGATATAAATATTGATCGCCATTTTCATCTATCATTGGGATGTGACAGTTCTTAGCCTTATTCCATTTTTTAGGAATAAATTTCATATTATGAATAAATTTATTTTGAAAAGCATCCCTTACCTGCTCTGCATCAATTCCTAAATTTGTTTGAACTGTTTGAGATAACCCAATATTATATTTGAACTGCGCACTTAATAAACCGTGCGAGATGTTTGAATAAACACCATTTGTGGTATCCATATAACATTTGGTGTAAATTTCCGGCCGATCGGTTTCAACTGTTTTGCCCATTTTCCCTGTCCACATAGTGCAATTAAGTGCTGCCTGAAAAACATCCTGATATTGATATTGTAGTAAAATTGCTCCTGTCCTAAAGCGATCTAAAATAGGTTTTGCTAAAATGTCGTTTTCTGTTATCAAACTAATTTTATCGAATTGAAAAGCCGCAATACCTGTAACCTGAGAGGTTTTAATTTTATTATAATAACTATTATACGAGTACCCTATAGAATTTTTAAAACCGGTTTGATTTGAGATGGTACTTAAAAAAGGATTATAAAAAGATTGTTTAGAGCCATAACCAAAAACAACACCTTGTGCTAAAACTAATTCAGGGTTAATAAATTTTGGTCCCAAATTTTTAAAACTAAAGTAAGCTCGTAGTTCTGAATTAGCTTGAAAAAAATTATTGACATAAAAAAAATTCACACTTATGCCAAATCTTTGAAAGTGAGACCCGATAGCGCAATTAGCACCAACATTAAAGCCTACATTCTTATTATAGTAAAGCGTTTCTTGAGAAAAGAGTGGCCGAACTAAAATAAAAAAAATGAAGATTATTGTTAACTTAATTATATTATTTTTTATAATCACTAATTATTTGTTTCAATAGTTGTGGCGTTAAACTTAATCCAGAAACGGTCATATGCGCCTGGTCGTAAAATGCTTTTCGTTCATTTAATTTATTGGCAACAAAAGTTACTAATTCTTCGCCGTTTAAATTTTTAATTAAGGGTCGCTTTACTTTAGACATCTCAAGCCTTTGTGCTAATGCAGAAGAAGGAAGGTCAATAAAAACCAATAGTCCGTTTTCTTTTATTTTGTCCAAATTGTTTTCGAAACAAATTGTTCCGCCGCCCAAAGCAATAACGGTTTGTTTTTCATTCTTAAGAATTTCGATCAGGCAGGCTTGCTCAATTTTTCGAAAAGCCTGTTCGCCAAAATTCTCGAATAATGATTGCACTGTTAACTTTTCTTTTTGCTCGATGTAATGATCCAGATCGATAAACTTCAGTCTCAAGAGTTTTGCTAATTTTTTTCCGGCGGTGCTTTTGCCGCTACCCATAAAGCCCGTTAAAAAAATATTTCCCGATAAAAATAAAGGCATATTGGCAATTTAAAAAATATCAAATCTTATAAGACGATCACCCTTTTTCAATCGTGTTGATCTTAAAATTTATGCTGAATAAATAGTTATCGCTATATTCTTTAAAATTAAAATTAAAATCGTTGGTTTTTAAGGCCAGATCTATTAACCCCAAGCCTTCGCTACTTATAGCATTATTGTCTCCTTCTGTAATTTGTGTTTTTAGAGCCAATAATTCATCTTTTGATTTTGACTGCAAAAAATTTAATCTCTCAATAATAATGGCTTTTTGATTCGCATTTACAACATTAACTGCATCTATCGTATAACATTTTTCACCCATAGAAACCAACAACAATGATTTATAATGCAAAAGTGCATCCTCAGGAAAAAAATTGTGTTTAATAATATTTTCCACACATTCGTTAATGGCACTATAAACTCTTTTTACAACAACAATGTTTTCTTTATTACTCTCTAATTTGCTTCTAGTGATATTTAAAACTTGCGTCAAAACTTTAGTATCAATAAATCCGTAATAACTAAAAAGTACATTATTTGTGTATAATATTTCGCTTAAGGTTCTCATGTTATTTATTTAATTGATCTATTTTTTCGACAAAGCAAATTCTTTCGCAAAATACGTTAATATAACCGAAGCTCCTGCACGTTTCATACTCAGTAAGATCTCGTCTCTCACTTTATCACCATCTATCCACTTTTTTGCTGCTGCAGCTTTAACCATGGCGTATTCGCCACTAACATTGTATGCGGCTATTGGTAAGTTAAAATTATCGTTTAATGATTTAATAATATCTAAATAACTTAAAGCCGGCTTTACCATTAAAAAATCGGCACCTTCTATAAAATCAAGATCAGCCTCTAACAAAGCTTCTTTACTATTTGCAGGATCCATCTGATATGTTTTTTTATCTCCAAATTTTGGAGCACTGTCCAATGCATCTCTAAATGGTCCATAAAACGCGCTTGCGTATTTGGCCGTGTAACTCATTATAGATACATCTGTAAATCCTGCATCGTCCAAAGCCTCCCTAATATAACCAACCCGTCCGTCCATCATATCACTTGGCCCAATAATATCAGCACCCGCTTCTGCCTGAACTAAGGCCATTTTAGCAAGAATACTTAAGGTTTCATCATTTAAAATTTGCCCGTTTTTTACTAAACCGTCATGTCCATCACTGCTGTATGGATCCATGGCTACATCGGTCATAATAACCGCCTCAGGAAAATATTTTTTAATTTCTCTGATCATGCTTGGGTATAATCCCTTTTTATTAAGAGACTCTGTAGCTTTTTTATCTTTTAACTTATCGTTTAGACTCGGAAAAATATCGAAGGTAGTAAGGCCTAATTTTAAGCAGCTTTCAATTTCCTTTAACATCAAATCGCTGCTTAGCCTGTAAATTCCAGGCATCGAAGCAACTTCAGACTTTTTGTTTTTTCCTTCGATCAAAAACAAAGGAAAAATAAGGTCGTTTACCGTAACAGAATTTTCCTGTATCATATTTCTGATAGCGGCATTCTTGCGATTTCTGCGTGGGCGTTGGGATAAATTTATCATAAAATAATTTAGATAAAATTACATCATTTTTATTAAATAATTCAGTATTAATTTTTAAGAAAATAAGAAGTTATTTCTTTGCGATCAGAGCTCTCTCGTTCATTTCCAGCATAGCAGCTAACACCAACTGAGAGTAGTTTTGAGAGGCATTTTTAAACCTGGCGGTTTGTGTTTGCCATAGGGTGTAGATAAGATCCATATTGCCGTGTTGCGGCTTGAAAGCAAATAAGGCTTTTTCTACATTATATGCGCCGGCATGATAAACGTGCATTACCAATAATTTAAACCACAAATCACTTTCGCTGTATCCTGTAATGTTTAGATCTTCTAACATTTTATGCGCTTTAGGGATACAAATTGTTTTGATCAAACTACTGGATGCATAGGCGCTTCTTTCAAAATCGGCACGCTCATCTATCTCCTTATTCACTTTTAAGCCGTATAGTCTTGCAACATCTTTCATTAATTGAAAGGGCCCATATGCGCCTGCGTTAGATTTTTGTAATTTGTTTGGACTTTCAATTAATAAGATGGCCTGCGCAAACCAAGGGTCAACGCCGTTCGCAACAAAACAATTTATGCCATTATGGAAATTTTGTGAGGTTTTATCAAAATCGTAAAAGAATTTTTTTCCGCTTGTAATTAAAACGCGATTTGTTGAATCAACATTATTAGCCAATCGCACGCTATCTCGGAAAAACTTTTTTATTGAATCCGGTTTTGAATTCCAATCCTTTATGTTAATTTTTTGAATGATGGTTCTTGAGCTTCCAAAATTCACAATGGCACTATCTTGATGCAAATTCATAATGCTTCGCCAAAATTTTACCTGAGCAACTGTGTCTAATTTTAAATGATACAAAGATCTATCTAAAATATAATCTTCGTTGAATTTTGTTTTAGGATTAAGCACTCCAACTACATTATAGCAAAGGGTTTTAGGTTCGTTGATCTTATTCTCAGATATAGTAACTGTTTTTTTTGCGATTGGTTCAACCGGGGTTGTTGCAATGTTAGTGCAAGAGTATAAAAAAACAAATATTAATATAAAAAATCTCATATCCTTATAAAGTAAATTTAATGAATATTTTCTATAATTCAAATAGGCACTGTTGTAAAAAATCAACCTAGCTATGTTGCTAATAAAAAGGGGTATAAAAGTAAATTCCTTATCGATTAAAACGAATTAAATAGCGACACATTCATAAATAATTCTTACAAAGTGAATGGCTAGTCTATTTTTTATTGGCAGGCGCAAGATCTTGCTTTCGATAATCCGAAATAAAATCACCATACTTTTTTGTTTTATAGGCATTTGATCCGATATACTTCAAGATCGGTTTCATTTGTTCGGGCGATTGGTAAAAATTTAAAACATCAATAGAATTTAGTTGCTCATCCAACAAACAAATAGCAGGTAAGCTAAACCTATTATTAGTTAGCATTAAAGCCAAATTATGCAATGGATAATTATTTACAAGTTGCTTGTAATATTTGGTCTTTTTAAAAACAATGGTATCATTTGATTCGGCATTAAAATTTACCAGATAAAAATTCTGATTTAAATAATTAGCAATACTTGTATCAACAAAAGTTGTTTTAGAAATTACCTTGCAGGTATTACAAAAATTAGCACCAATAT
This sequence comes from Bacteroidia bacterium, assembly GCA_022842625.1. Classification (GTDB taxonomy): domain Bacteria; phylum Bacteroidota; class Bacteroidia; order B-17B0; family Aurantibacillaceae; genus Aurantibacillus. Next base: position 112,145 of record JALHPG010000001.1, read on the forward strand.
TAACAATTACTTTTTTAGGTTTCTTTTTTTGAAGTTTTTCTAATTCAGAAAAAGAGTAGCTGTTAACTTTTGCCTTTACAAAATTTGTATCTACAAATGTGTTGGCAAAGTGCTTATTAAAATCATCGAACACACTTGTTCTCCATGCATTTTCGACCATAAAAATTAAAATAGGCTCAATCTTTTTTTCGTCTAAATAACCTTGGGTTAATAAATTGTATTCAAAATTATTTGTAATAAACATTGTTGAGGGGTAACTCAGGCTGCTTGATAAAAATTTTATCGCTAATTCGTGTGGTGTTTTAGGGTCGGCAGATAATGGCTTATAGATCTTTCCATTATATTCGATAGTATCTTTGGTTTCGGCATCAAACTTAACAGCATAAAAATTATTATTAATATAGTCAGCAATTGCCGGATTAGAATAAGTGGTTTTCATCATGTGTTTACACCAGCCACACCAATCTGTATATATATCAACTAAAAATGGTTTTTGAAGTGTCTTGTTTTTTTCCTGCGCTTCTTTAAACGTTAACCATTTAACAAGTCCGTCTTTTTCTACCTGCGAAAAAGCAGCATTTATTAAGCTAATAACACAAATTATAGTAATAAAGAGTTTATTTAACATACGTTTAACCTTATTAAAATACAAATACTTATTTTTGTATAAATTTAAAAACTATTTACTATGATAAAAAAATTACTTTCACTTTCATTATTAGCTTTTGGTGTTAATACCATTAACGCACAAAGTTTTTCTTTGTATTATCCATTTACAGCGGTACCTCAAGGTTCTACTACACTAATAACAGTTGACCCTACACCAGCTCCAACAGCTACAGGTATCAACTCCGGTTCGTTTACTGCAGTAGGAACAGGAACGGGATCAACAACTAACAGTGTATTTTCATTTGTAGGCTGGGGAACCGGTGCAACTAGTGGAAATAATACAACTTTTACCGGGGCTATTGACTTAGGTAAATATTACGAAATTGTACTTACACCGCAACCTAATTATGTAGTAACTTTAAACAGTATGACTTTTGGTGCAACCCGTTCAGGAACAGGTGTTCGTAACTGGGCAGTAAGAACTAACAAAGATAGTTACTCTACAAACTCTGCTGCAACTTATACTGCGTTTAGCTCTGCGGCATCTAGTCCAACAATTCCTGTAACCGTTCAAGGCGGTAATACATTTTTCTGGACCGCTGATGCTGTAACAGGGAATGCTGCTTTTGCAACCTACAACATTTGTCAGGTTAATTTTAACCCTTCAACTCACACAAATCAAAACACGCCATTTAACGTTCGTATGTACGCTTGGAATGCTGAAGCAGGAACCGGAACTTTTCGTATTGACACCCTAACTATTAACGGTATTGCTACAATGTCATTAGGTGTTGGTCTGCCAACTGTTAGTCATGATATTAATGCTAAGATCAAATTGTATCCAAACCCAACTAATGATGGTGTTGTTTCAATTGACGCTGCTACAACAAACTATACTAAAATTGAAGTTTTAAATATTTTAGGTGCAGTTGTTGCTTCTCAAAATAATACTTTAACTGAAGAAAAAATTAAATTAGATCTTGCTACTTTACCAACCGGAACCTACTTTGTAAGAGTAACTGCGGGAGATAAATCGTATACTGAAAAACTAATTATTTCTAAATAAACTGTTTTATCACTAAACAAAAAAACCCGGGTCATTAACGATCCGGGTTTTTTTGTTTCCTTGTCATACCCACAAAAGGAGGTATCTTTTTACGTATAAGATTTAACTGTTAAACAAGTATATAAAGTATAATTGTTTTTCGTTTATTCAGATCCCTCCTATCGTCGGGATGATAAACTAAATAACCCTTTATAAATTATCTTACACAATCTACTCAGACTTAACAACAACACCGCTCATTGGATCACCGGCTGTTCCGGAATCTTTGCCGTTAACATCTTTAATGTTGTTTACTGTTTCTTTATCGATTATTTTATTGTAAGGGTCTATCCCAAACATATAAGGTTCTTTATCAACTATAAATTCGATTGTTTGCTCTTTGGAAGTGATCTTATGTTTCTTTAAATAAATAACATCCCCTAATTGTGTTGCATTTGCTTTTCCCTTTGAAAAAACAGCAAGATCAAACCAATTATTAGGCACGACTTCTTTTGCTTTACCTAAACTATCACTTTGCGTTTTTATACATTCAATTTTAGCGGTGATCTTAAATTTACCATCACTTGTTTTTTTATAGCTCCAGCTTTTTACGCTGTTATCATAAACAACAATTCTTTCAAACATATCCTTTACAGTTTCCTTTAAGCTATCTGGTGTTGCTTGTTTAACAAAATCATAAAGCTCCAAAGAGGTTGTGTATGGTGGTTCTTGAAAAGCCACATGTTTTACATATCTGCTAAGCGCCGCATTCAAAGTGTCTTCTCCCAAATAATCTTTAAGCGCATACATAATAACACTTCCCTTATTGTAATGAATGTATTGTTGATTTTCACACAATAACAAAGGCACTTCTTTTTTACCTTCTTGTGCGCGACCTTGCAAATACTTATTCATCTCATATCTTAAAAACTTACTCATTGATGCTTGCCCATATTCTTTTTCCATTACCATTAAGGCACTGTACTGACTCATAGTTTCGCTTGTAACTGTGCAGCCCTGAACATTAGCGCCAATAACCTGATGCGCCCACCACTGATGTGCAACCTCATGTGCTGTAACATAAAACGGATAATCTACTTTATTAGGATCTGTATCATCCACCTTTGCAATAAAACCTATGCCTTCAGAAAACGGAATAGTATTTGGAAACGATTGTGCAAAAGTAGAATATCTCGGAAATTCAAGGATACGAACTTGTTTATGTTGGTATGGACTAAAACTTTTTGTATAATAATCTAATGATCTTTTTATTCCTTTTATCATTCCATCAATATTATACTCATGCCCTTTTTGATAATAGATCTCAATATTTACTGTGTTGGTTGTATTTAACGGATCGATCCATTTATCTTTTTTAATTTGATATGCAGCGGATAAAAACGAATAAAAATTTAAGATAGGCGCATCCATTTTATATTGAAAATAATGACGATCTTTTTCTTTCCAATCTTTTAATAAATATCCGGGTGCTATTGCAGTTTGTCCCGTTTTTGTTGAAACAATACATTCAAAACGGATCCAATCTGCATCGTGAGAAATATACGTATTGGCATAAGCGTTAGTATCTGTAACGTTTGCGATACGTGGTTTTGGTGCTAACTTATATTTTTTACGTGTAGAATTTTCGCCCAATTCCATATCGGGATTATACCCAATAGACGGAAGAATGCCGCTGTTAAAGAACGAGCCATTTTCAACCACCATTGATTGCTCTTGTCTCATAATAAAGTTTTTCGGGAAATACTCAAGGTCGAATTCAAACTTCAATGAATCATTTGGTTGTAAAGCTGTTGTTAATTCGTAACCATAAAAACCATTTTTCTTATCGTCAACAAACTTTTTATTAGGCACGCTAAACTTTAATTCAGTTAGTTTTACATCTGTAATTGCATTAATAAATATTTTTGAGAGTGGTTGTTTGTGTTTATTTTTTAAATAATAAAAACCTTTTACTTTTGCGCCCAACTCATCCGGAAAAATATCTACCTTAACATTCGATTCAACAACTCTTGGCTGCAATTCTTTCTCGTATTTTTTGTATGCAATTTCAAACTCAGCCGTTAGCTTTTCAATATCTTTTTCAGACTTATACGGATTTAAAACGCGTGTGTTATAATAAATAACAGAGCCACAACTTAAAAAAAACATCGTTCCTAATATTATTGCGTATTTATAGGAAGGTTTAAAGTTTTTACGCGCCTGTTTCCAACGAACAGCAAATGGTTGTTCTTTTCCGCGTTGATACATTGCAATAGCGAGGGTGCAAACTATCAACATTAGGCCCATCCAATAACCTTTAAATATAAAAAAGTTTGGAAGCGTATGTCCGTGTCCGTTCATGTCAGAATACGCCATTTGATCACCAGCGGAATTATACCTGAACATTTCATTCGTATAATTTAACGCTCTTAATATTAACGGCATTCCTAAAACAATAAACACCATTACAAAAAATGCCACGTAACGATTTTTAAAAAACACTTGCATTGATAAGCCTAAAGCCACTAATAAAGAAATGCTGAATATCTTTAACAGAATCAAATCGGTAAAATACAATCCTATTTCGAAATTGGTATAACCGGAAAGACTTTGAATACAGATACAAGTAAATATGCAAACAAGATTAACGGCTAGAGATAAAAATAATAACGAAAAGAATTTTGATCCAAATAGAACTCCGTTTTTTACAGGAGTAGAGCCCACCAATTCATCCACTTTACTGTCTTTTTCGCGCCAAATTAAAATACCAGTATAAAATACGATCATAATTAATTGAAAGAAACTAAACGTTCCGCTCGCTAATTCAATTTGCATATAGGTTACAGGATAGGTTTCTGTACCATAAATTAATCCCGAGAATTGAGAAGTTAAAACAGTTAACAAAATAGATAAACCAAGAATAATTATAAAGAAAACTGATTTAGCGATCTTTAAAAATTCAAACTTAGTAAGAAACACTAATTGTTCAATAACCAAACGGCGATCAAACACCTGAGATACTTTTGGCAAATGGCCAATAGATTGAATGGCTTTAGAAGGTTGCGATTTGGTTTCTTTTGCTTTGCGTTTAAATAAACTTACAGGATTTAAAAACTGATTAAAGCTAAATTTATAATAGGTAAAAATTAATAAAGCAAATGACAAGCCCAGCCACAACAAACGGTTATATAAAATATAACTTGTAAATGGGATCAGGCGAGTATTAGTTTCTGCTGGCGTCCAGTATTCGGTAATAGAATCTAAAGCCTGAGCGCCAAACGGATCCATTAAAGCAGCAATTGTTTTATTATCAATATCTGAAGTAATGCTGCGTGATATGCCAGCAACTACAATAAAAACGAGACTTCCAACATAACCACTTGTCATGTTACGTGTAAAAGTTACCAGAGAGAAAAACAGGGTGCCAATAAAAAAAGTGTTTGGCAATAAAAAATAAATAAAGGGCTGAAAGAAATTAATGAATTTGAAATCGCCTAATTGCCCATTATCATTATTAGCCAATAAAAACGCAAATAGTATTCCAAAAATAATTCCAGTTAAAACAAAAGTGGTTAATAAAAACGAAGCGCTAAATCTGCCAAATAAATAACTGAATTTTGTAATTGGTTTTGTAAAATAAAATGAAAAACAATTGTATTGAAAATCTTTTTGCACACAACCTGCCATTAAAGCCACACAGATCAAAAGTGTAATTAATCCGAACAAATAATCGGTATTAAAACTTGTAACAATACCTGCAATTGTTACTGCAGAATTGATGTAAGAATTTGTGTCGGCCGAAACCCCACTAAACATGCCGGATATAGCCGCACCTAATAAAAAGGCCAATGCCATGAAGACAGCAAAATAAATATAAACACCCGGTCGTTTTAACCACTGTTTTAATTCGTAAACAAAAATTTCTTTAAACATAAATTTGTATTAATGACAATGTAATTATTTTGCGTTGATGTAAGAGAAATAAACATCTTCCAGATCACCCTCTATTACAGTGAATTTATGATCCGGTAAAGAATCACTCATTACATGAACAACAATTTTTCCTTCAGCCACTCTTGTAGAAATGACATTAAATTGCTGACGGTAATCTGCAAGCTCTTCTTTTGCAATTACCACTTTATATATTTTACCTTTTAAAAGATCTAAAGCTTCTGTGGTTTTACCATTAAACATTACCTGACCTAAATTCATAACCGCCATTTTTTCGCAAAGGTTACTTACATCCTCTACTATATGTGTTGAAAGGATAACGATAATATTTTCTCCAACTTCACTCAACAAATTATGAAAACGATTACGCTCTTGCGGATCCAAACCTGCTGTTGGCTCATCAACAATAACCACTTTAGGATTTCCTAATAATGCCTGAGCAATACCAAAACGCTGACGCATACCGCCACTATAATCACCAATGTAACGCTTACGCACCTCGTATAAATTTGTTTGATGTAACAATGCATCACACACTTCTTTACGCTCTGCTTTATTTGAAATGCCTTTTAAAATTGCGAAATGGTGCAGCATATCATCGGCACTTACTTTTGGGTAAAAACCAAAATCCTGCGGCAAATAGCCCAGTACCTTGCGCATTTCCTCTTTATTATTTATTACATCAAGGTCATCTAAAAAAATTGTTCCTTCGCTTGGTTCTTGCAAAGTAGAAATGGTTCGCATTAAACTGGATTTACCTGCACCATTAGGGCCAAGTAAACCAAACATGCCGTTTGAAATTTCTAAATTTACGTTTGATAAAGCTTTTAATCCTCCCGGATAAACTTTACTGAGGTTTGATATCTTTAATTCCATAATATAAATTAAAGATAGAAGTTTAAGCCTTTAACCTATAATAATAGTTACAAAGTGCAAAATACTTACATGAACAGCAAAAAAACAAGGATGAGAAGCGTTGGATTATTTTGCGGGTTTAAAATCCACAACATTCAGTTGTTTATCACAAATAAAATATTCGTCCTGAATAGCATTAGAGGCAACAATAACAGTGCGATCCTTAGAATGATCTTTAAGGAGTTGTTTATACCAAGCTATTGCGTTTGCATCAAGGTTGGATACAGGCTCGTCTAATAATAATAAAGGTGTATCGCATAAAATAGCAACGCCTAATTTTAAACGTTGTTTCATGCCGCTACTGAATTGTTTGATCAATTTATTCTTTGCGTGAGTAAGATCCATCAATTCAATGATCTGCTCTGTAGAAAGATCTTTTATGAAAGGTTTATAAATTTTGGTATGATCGATCATTTCGGTTAAAGTAAAATCTTCAACCAAATGAATGTACGGTGAAGCAAACGAAATGTAATTTTTTATTTTATCTACGGGAACGATCTTGTCGTTAACCTTGTAAATAACCTCACCCTCATTCTCAGTTATAAAACCACTAATTACCTGTAGTAACGTAGATTTACCCGAACCGTTTCCGCCTAAAATAACTACCTTATCATTTGCGTTTATGGTAAAAGAAAGGTCTTTAAAGATCCATTCTTTATTAAATTTTTTACTGAGATGATTTAGTTGAATGGATAACATTTTTTTAAATTAAATTCCTTTTATGATCCCGTCTTTTTGGTTGCGGATAAAATCAATGATCTGTTTACGAATTGGTGTATCCGGCATTTCATTTTCAACAATTTCTAAAGCGTTGGTTACGTTATGTCCACGTACAAAAATAATACGATAAATATCTTCTATTTGTTTTATTACTTCTTTATCAAAACCTCTGCGGGCTAAACCAATGGTGTTAACGCCAATAAATTGTAACGGTTCACGTGCCACTCTGCAATACGGCGGAATACTTTTTCTTACAAGCGATGCGCCGGCAACAAAAGAGTGAGCGCCAATATTTACGAATTGCTGTGCGGCAACTACACCTTCAATGATCACAAAATCCTCTACAGTAATGTGTCCGGCTAAACTACCGTTGTTTGCAATAATAACATTATTACCTATAGCGCAATCGTGTCCTAAATGCGTGTAACACATTATCAAACAATTATCGCCAACCTTGGTGGTCATTCTATCTGCAGTGCCTTTGTGAATTGTAGCATACTCGCGAATAGTGGTGTTTTTACCAATAACGGTATTTGATTTTTCGCCTTTATATTTAAGGTCTTGATTTATTATACCAATAACTGCACCCGGAAAAATTTTACATCCGCTACCAATAATGGTATCGGGATAAATAACCGCGTTTGGGTGAATATAACAATCGTCCCCAATTTCAACATCTTCGTAAATAGTAGCAAATGCTTCAATGGTAACGTTATTACCAATTTTAGCTCTGGGGCTAACGTTTGCGAGAGGTGATATCATAAATTAAGTTAGTTGTGGTTCGGTTGTTTTTACTTCAATATTTTTTACCTTAACAATTTGCGCCATCATTTCGGCTTCCATTACCGGTTTGTTGTTGACATAAGCTACACCACGCATGTGGCAAATACCACGGCGAATAGGAGTAACTAATACTAAACTAAATACAACAGTGTCACCGGGAATAACCATCTTTTTAAATTTAACGCCATCAATTTTCATGAAGTAGGTTAAATAATTTTCAGGGTCGGGAACTGTTTTTAATACTAGTACGCCGCCACATTGTGCCATGGCTTCAATTAATAACACTCCCGGCATTACAGGGTTTTCAGGAAAGTGACCTTTAAAGAACTCTTCGTTTAAAGTAACATTTTTTACACCTATTACATGCTCCAAAGAAAGCTCCATGATCTTATCTACCAATAGCATTGGCTGACGGTGTGGTAAAATTTTCATGATATCCATTATATTTAATAATGGCGGTTTATTAAGATCGATCTTAGGATAATCTTTTTCGGCTTTTTGTTTTTTTGCTAAAGCTTTTAATTTTTTAGCAAAATCTACATTTCCCGCATGACCGGGACGAGCAGCTAAAACGTGTATCTTCATTGGTTTTCCAACCAAAGCAAGATCACCGACAATATCTAATAATTTATGGCGAGCAGGCTCATTATAAAAATGCATTTTGGTATTATTTAAAACACCACGACCTTTAACTTCTACATTTGGCTTATTAAATACTTTGCGCAAGTAATCTAATTTCTCTTCCGGTAATTCGCTATCAACTAAAACTATTGCATTATCAAGATCTCCCCCTTTAATTAAATTATGTGCTAATAACGCTTCTAATTCTCTTAAAAAAACAAAGGTTCTGCATGGTGCGATCTGTGATTTAAACTCGCGCAAATTATACATCGAGGCGTGTTGTGTTCCCAACACTTCGCTGCCATAATCTACCATTACGGTAACTCTAAATTCATCTTGTGGCACGGCTAACATTTCTACTTTTTTGATCGGATCTTCAAAAGTTAAATTTTCAGTTAACTCAAAATAATCACGATCGGCTTCTTGTTCAACAATACCAGTTTTTTCAAGTATCTCAACAAATTTTGATGAGCTTCCGTCCAATATTGGCATTTCCGGACCGGTAACCTGAATAAGACAATTATCAATTCCTAAACCCATTAAGGCAGCAAGCACATGCTCGGTTGTGTGCACTTTTGCTCCGTTCTTCTCAAGAGTTGTTCCTCTTGATGTATCCACTGCTAAATCTGCGTCTGCATCAATAATTGGTTGCCCTTCAAGATCTATTCGTTGAAATTTATACCAATGATTTTCGGGCGCCGGATTAAATGTTAATGTAACGGGCGCACCTGTATGTAATCCTACACCTGATATAGAAACAGGGCCTTGTATCGTTCTTTGCTTATCACTCATAAAAATAAAAATGGTAGTTTGTAAATGTAGCTAAATTTAATAAAAATCTTTCTATATTCTTAAGCCTCCTAAAGACTCATTTTAAACAAATTATATCAACAAAACACTAGCGCTAGCAATGCCTGCATTAAGCAATGGTGTATCAATTAAAACTTAGGTATGGCATAAGCTTATTGTAAGCCTGATCGTCATTAATGATGTCTTTTAAATTAACAGCAGTAATTACTGTCTTTTTGCGCCAATCAAACAAAGTTTTAGTTAATTCATAACTCAAATACGGATGTTTATTAATACTCTTAAAATCATCTTTATTTAAGTTTAATTTTTTAATAAGATCGGCGTTAACGGTTACGTTAGGCTTAATTTTTTCAAACATTTCATCCGTAAAGCCATACACTTCTTTTAATTGTTCTACAGAAACAAAACCACCTAAAAGGCTTCTGTATTTTAAAATTCGTTTAGCAAACGCAGGGCCAATGCCATTAATATCTAGCAATGTTAGGCTATCTGCAGTGTTTAATTCTACTTTAGTTTGGTTTTTATTTGCGCTGGCAGTAACAGTACTTTGACTCTTATTGGAATTTAACTTCGTGGCACTGTTTTTATTTTCTATTATAATGTATGGCTCTAGTTTCGAATAAAAATTTTCTGATATGCCATATACTTTTTTAAGATCGCTTTTTTGTTTAAACACAAAACCTCTGTCTCTGAACTTTAAAAATGTTTGTGCGGTTTTTTTATTAAAACCTAACTGAATTAATTGTTGATCGTTGATGGTGTTAGGATCGAACACAAATAAATTTACTACACTGTTTTCTTGAGCGAAATTTGCTGAAAACCGACCTTGTGACAGCTGATAAGAACTGTCTAGTTTTTTTTCGATCAGTGGCAGGTTCTTAATTTCAATTTTGTCGGGAGTAATAAACGAAGGATAAATTATTCTTACCAAAAACAAGCTTAAACTAATTATTGAAAGAAAAAGTAAGCCGTTTCGTTGTTGCTTATTAAATCCAAAATAATTATTCAGAAAACTGTTTACCATTTTTATGCATCTTAAAAATATAAAAAATTGGAATTCCTAAAAACATAATTAAAACCCCCAATCCTGTATTAAGAGTTTTAAAAATTAAAAGATCAACGCAAATTGCCGAGGCTAATAAAATATAAAGAGCAGGTAAAACAGGGTAACCAAGTGCTTTATATGGACGTGGCGTTTCGGGTTCTTTTTTACGTAAATAAAATAAAGCCGAAATAGTAACAATATAAAACACTAATGAAGCAAACGTGCAATAATCCAATAACGAACCATACGAACCACTCAAACATAAAACGGATGCCCATATTGCTTGAAACCACAAGGCTTTTGAAGGAACATGATTTTTATTAATGAAAGCTGCAGACTTAAAAAACAAACCCTCTTTTGCCATAGATTGAAATAAACGCGAGCCGGATAAAATTAAACCATTATTACAACCAAAGGTTGAGATAATAATTAAAGCTGCCATTATGTAAGCCGACAGTTCGCCGAAAATTGCCGACATAGAAGCTGTGCCTACTCTGTCGTTTTGCGCATAGGCAATTCCTTTTTCAAATACCGTTTGTCCCTCGGGAGAACCTAATGCCGGTAGCAACATAAAATAGGCGATGTTTGCCAAAATATATAAAACGGTAACTATTAAAACACCAATTAATAAACCCAAGGGTATATTTTTTTGAGGTTCTTTAACTTCGCCCGCAATAAAGGTAACGTTGTTCCAGGCATCGCTGCTAAAAAGAGCACCAATGAGTGCAACACCTAAAGCACATAATAAAGAGGTAATACTAAAATTCGAATTAGCAACAGTAGAAGTTAAACCCGATCCACTAAACGGTAATTGAATATTACTTTTCCAATAACCGGTTTTATACCCCACAAAAAATCCAATAAAGATCAATCCTAATAAGGCAAACAATTTAGCACTGGTAAAAACCCGTTGAATGATTTTGCCGTTATTAATTCCTAATGTATTTAAATAACTTAAAAAAAAGATAGAAGCAACACCTAAAACCTGAGTTGTTGAAATGGAGAAATTACCTATTTCTAATAGGCTGTTCTTTTCATCAAAAAAAGGAATAAAAACGCCGACAAATCGTGCAAAAGCAACAGCAACAGCAGCAATAACGCCTGTTTGAATAACAGTAAACACCGTCCACCCATAAACAAAAGCAGTTAATTGGCCATATGCGCGCTGGATATAAATAAATTGGCCTCCGGCTTTTGGCATCATTCCTGCTAATTCGCCATAACTTAAAGCTGCAAATAATGTAATTACCCCACTAATGAGCCAACACATTAACACCCAAAAGGGTGAGCCTAAAGTGCGCATCATATCTGCACTTACAATAAAAATACCCGACCCGATCATGCTTCCCGAAACGATCATAATGGTATCAAATAAATTTAAACTTCGTTTTAATTCGCTCATAGTTGGTTTATGGATTTAAAGATACTTAAATTTGCAATTAATTAAACAAAAGTGAATTTTAAGCAATGAAAGTTTTAGGGGATAGAATAAGTATTTTAAAAAAGGAAGATCTGTTAAGTGTTGTTATTTTACCAACTGTAGATAAGAAAAAATTAGGTATTTTATTCTTATGGATATTTGCTTGGACAGTTTGTGGTGTAATTGTTTTAGTGAATTATTTTAAATTACAAAATCAAGATGCAAAAGTTTTTATTATTGGCTACTTGGCTTTTTGGGCCTACTTTGAATTTAAGATCGTGAGCACTTTTATCTGGAAAAAAAACGGAAAAGAAAAATTATGGATACAAAACGGAATTGTACATTATCAAAGAGAATTAAATAAAAAAGGAAAAATTACCGAATATAATATTTCATTAATAGACGATTTTAAAATTATTGATCTTAGCAATACAAGTTTTGCCGACACTATTAATCAAAGCTTTTGGATAAAAGGTGGCGAACGACTTGAATTTATTTCGCAAGGAAAAGCAGTTAGATTTGGAATGCAGATCACAGATGAAGAAGCGCGATCGTTGTTTAATGAGATAAATAAATTTATTTTTGGAAAAAAATAATTTTAATTGATTAGGCGAATTAGAATTTGCTTAAAAACTCTAATTCGCCTAGCTAACTTTTTAAATTAAATACCCGTACTTACTTTTTTGGTTAGGTAAACAATTAGTTTTCTTGTTAAAATGAAAAGAAAAACTAATATCAAGATCACTCCCCAACTATTTACAAGAAACAAAATAAAGCTCTTTAAGATCTGAAAGCCGTTTAAAAAAGAATTTCCTAGTTTTTCGGTAAATGAAATTTGATACGGCTCAATTGTATTTGGTATTGCTAACACCTGTTTTAAAATGGCTTGCGCTTGATAGGTTTCAATATTTATCGTGCTATAGTTAACCTGATCGACCAACTCAAAAGATTCTATTCTTTTTTCATCTGCCGCGGTTTGTTTGCTTAAAATATTTTCTTCAGCATTTATTACTTGATTTGTTTTTGCTTTAGTAGAACTTGTTTTTTGTTTTAAAGAACTATTAAAGTTTTTATATCTGTTCTCGGCCAACTGATTTGAAAATAATTTCATTTTTACATCATTCGAATGTAAATTTCTGTAATCGATAAAAAGTGCAAGATCGCTTATCAGCCTAAGCACAGTGTCTAAACGCTGGCTTGGCACTCGAATAGAAATGCTATTAACTGTGGTATAAAAAGTTTGTTCTACTAACGAGTCTTTATTGATTTGAGTGGATTGCGTGTAATTCTTGTTAGAGGATAATTCACTTGCGGAAACATAACCTCCATTAACCGCAACAATATCCTCAATTTTTTTACTGCAGGCTAATACATCCTGAGTTTTAAATTTAAGATTTGCCTTTCGAATAAAATTGTGCGTTACGCCATTTATTGTATCTGTAGAAATTCCTTTCAAATAAGAAGAAACAGAATCGGCAACTTCTTGAGAAGCTTTCGCGCCAGATTCTCGATCTCCCATTCTTTCTGCAGAAGACCCGCAACTAAAAAAAAACGGATGAAATAATTAAAAAGGATAAAAACTTAAACCCAAAATTTTTAGGCAATACCATTCCGGTTCTAATGAAAGCCTTGCTTGCATCAGAACAATATTTTATACTGTTCATACGTTATTAGATTTTATTATTTATACCGAATTTTTAAAAAGGTAACCTTAATTAAATTTATTATGAAAAAATCGAGTTTGTTTTTGATCGTCTTTGCTACTGTTTTTTTAAGCAGCTGTAAAAAAGAATATGCCTGTGAATGCACAAATCCGGGAGGGAAATATATAGCCTTTAATACAAATGGCACTAAAACAAAAGCAGAGCAAAAATGTAAGGACTATTATGACCAAAACTTTGGAAACATACCAATGAATGAAACAAATTGTATAATAAAATAACCTGGTTTTAGTGCAAGATCTTAAACACTAATTCCTTTAAAAGCTCTCCGTTTTCAATACTTGGATTATCTACGCCTTTTGCTTTTAGATCGCACTCTTTTAAATACCCAAAAATGTGTTTTAATTTAGCGGTATTGTAATTCAAAGCAGCTTTAGCATAACCATCTACAAAAAAAGGATTAACGCCTAACGCGCCTGCAGCAGCAAATTTACTTTTGTCCGGTAAAAAATGGTATTTCAAAATTTTGCTAAAATACCCGTATAAGGAACTTAATATCATTACAGCAGGATGTTCCTTTTCATTAAAAGCAAAATAATTAATAATACGGTTGGCTTTTAAAATATCCTTTTTTGCTAAAGCATCTTGTAATTCAAATACATTAAAATCTTTACTAATACCAATATTATCCTGAACTAACTCTGCAGTTATTTCGCTTCCACTAGGCAAACTAATTACCAGCTTATTTATCTCGTTGGTTATTTTGCTGAGATCATTCCCTAAAAATTCTGACAGTAAAAAAGTTGCTTTTGGCGCAATAGAATAATTGATCTCTTTTACATAATTGTTTATCCAATCAGGCACCTGATTATCGTAAAGTTTAGTTGATTCAAAATAAACAGCATGCTTTTGAAGTGCTTTTGCCATGGCGCTTCTTTTATCGATGGTTTTGTATTTAAAACAAAAAACTAATATAGTTGTTGGCTGAGGATTATTAATATAATTTACAAATTGTTGCGCCGCACCATTTGGATTATTTTTTGAGCTTGCAGCACTTTCTTCGCCACCTGCACTTTTATTTAATTCTTTAATATTTTGTGCTTCTTTTACAATTACCACCTGATGTTCACTCATCATAGGAAACTGCTTGGCAAGCCCTAAAATACTCACCAGATCAACATCTTTACCGTAAACAACATTTTGATTGAATTCCTTGTCGGCATCATCTAAAACATTCTTTTCAATGTAATCACTTATCAGATCAATATAAAATGGTTCTTCTCCCGATAAAAAATAGATTGGTTTAAAAATACGACGCTTAAGGTCGAGTAATATTTGATTTGCCTCTTTCAAGTTTTGAGCTTCTTTTTTAGTTTTAAAATTTTATGGTAATTATAAATTTTGTTCCGTTTGCTTTTTCAATTTTTAAATTCGCGCCCAGTTGCTCTGCTAAAATATTTATTAATTCCATTCCCATTGAGCTTTTGTTTACACTTTCAATGTTATCCGGCAATCCTTTTCCGTTATCGCCTATTGTTAAAACACACACATCTGTATTATCTACAAGTGAAACAGAAACGTTGCCTTTCTCATTTGCCGAAAAAGCATGCTTATAGGCATTTGTAAGAATTTCGTTGATTAATAAACCAAGTGGCACAGCTGAATCAATATTAATTTTTCTTTCGCGCGAATCTATTTTAGTAGTTAATTTAATATCCCCCGAAAAAATAGTTTTTTCTATTTGACCCGCCAGATTTTCAACATAATCTCCCAAACTAATTGAAGTAATATTATCTTTTTGATAAAGCATTTGATGCGTTAATGAAATGGAATTAATGCGCTGTTGCGCATCTCTTAAAATTGTTTGTGTGTTTTTATCCGAAATTTTGCTCATTTGCAAGCTTAGCATGCTTGAAACGATTTGCAAATTATTTTTTACACGGTGATGAATTTCTTTAATAAGCGCTTCTTTTTCTTTTAAAGCTTGTTCGATCAATTCGTTTTGAGTGCTGATCTGTTTATTCTTGGTATATAATTGATCTTCGCGTTTTTTTGAATAATGATTGTTTAATATCAAAAATAGTATGATCGTAGATAGAATAATAATACCGGCCAGCAAATAAGCTCTAAAGGTTTTTTGTTTTGCTTCATCCAATTTATTTTGCTCTAGCAATTTATCTTTTTCATTCAATTCTATCTCAGATTGCTCTACACTTATTGCAACGCTTTGATTTTTTATTTGGCGCTCTTTTTCTAGAATTTGAAAACTATCGTTGATAGCTAAATACTGTTTATAGCTTTCGTTAGATCTGCTAAAATCGTTGATTGAATTAAAATAATTAGCCGAGGTTAGTAAAAATCTAAGTTTTGGGGCAATTCCTTTTACTTTATCATTTATTAGAAAATGAGCAGAATCTAAATAGTTTTTTGCTAATTTATTTTGGTTTAACTTGATGTAACACTGAGTTAACAGGTTATAACTGTTAAATGCACTTTCATAATTATTAACCTTTAAACTATAATACACGTCTATTTTTAGGAGCGGAATAGCTTCTACAACGTTTCCTTCATTAAAATAACTTAAGGCTAAGTTTCCGTCAATTAACGATAGAAAAAATTTATGGAAGGTTTCATTCTCTTTGCTTATTTTTTTTTGCAACAATAAATTTTTTGCTTTTAAAAAATAAACCTGGGCACTATCAGACTTCTTTTTGGCATTATAAAAAACACCAATGTCGTTATACATATTAATGAACTTATCCGTGTCGTTTTTCCAAACGTAACCCTCTCCTTCTTTTCTGCGCTCGGCAATTGCCTGCTCGGTTAAGCCAAGCATATTAAACAAGGTGCTTTTTGGACGACCTAATTCAATATCTACTGAATCGCTTTTTCTGCTCCACTTCAATTCCATTAAATGATGCATCTCAAATGCTTTATTGATATCGCGTATTTTAATGAAGGCATTTTTTAACATCGAATAACAGATCAAAGAATCCTGAACATTTGTAGCATGCTTTCGAAGTCCGTTCTCTAAAATAAAAATGGCTTTGGTATAATTTTCATTATTCAATTCAATATCTGCTTCTATCTTATCAAACAAAAATTTAGCCTCTTTGCTTTGAGGGCGCATGTAAACAAGACTTTTTAATCGAGCTAATGTGTCTTTAATTTGCGGATAAATTTCTTTTATATCCGTATAGGGAACAGATGCAACCAAACGCACTTTGTTTTTCAGATCCGCTTTATTGAATTTTTCCAAAAATAATTTTGGATCAACCTCTGCCTTAAATAACAAAGGCAACAATAGTAAGGCAAAATAAATATGTTTTAGTTTCATCTTCATAAATTTTTATCCTGCCCAACCATCTCTGTCAAGGCTCCTGTATTGGATCGCTTCAGCAATGTGATTGGTTTCAATACTTTTTGAATTATCAAGATCTGCAATGGTGCGCGCAACTTTTAAAATTCTATCGTAAGCGCGTGCACTTAATCCTAAGCGCTCCATAGCGTTTTTTAACAATGCATTTCCTGTTTCATTTAACTCACAATACGTTTTAAGATCTTTTGTGCGCATTTGCGCATTGCAGTGCACATTCTCGTCTTCCGAAAAGCGTTCGCTTTGTATCAACCTTGCGGCAATAACTCTGTTTCGGATATTTTTACTTGGCTCGGTAGTGGTTTGTTTACTTAATTCACTAAAAGGAACCGGAGTAACTTCTATATGCAGATCAATCCTGTCTAATAAAGGTCCACTTATTTTATTTAAATATTTTTGTACTATTCCCGGCGCGCAAACACATTCTTTTTCAGGATGATTGTAATAACCACAAGGACAAGGATTCATGCTCGCTATTAACATAAAACTAGCAGGATAATCCACACTGAATTTTGCGCGACTGATATTTACCACTCTGTCCTCTAACGGTTGGCGCATTACCTCAAGCACCGTTCTTTTAAACTCAGGCAATTCATCTAAAAACAAAACACCATTATGCGCTAAACTTATTTCGCCGGGTTGCGGATTATTTCCTCCGCCAACAAGTGCTACATCACTTATCGTGTGGTGTGGGCTGCGAAACGGACGCTGTGTAACTAATCCCTTTCCTCCTTTGCCGGTTTTGCCTGCAACACTGTGAATTTTTGTAGTTTCTAGGGCTTCGTTAATAGTAAGTGGCGGCAAAATACTTGGTAACCGTTTACTTAACATGGTTTTACCTGCCCCGGGAGGTCCAATTAATATAGCATTATGACCACCCGCTGCTGCAATTTCCAAAGCGCGCTTAATGTTTTCCTGACCTTTTACATCCGAAAAATCGAATTCAATATTTTCTATTTGGTTTAAAAAAGCGGTATTCAGGTCTATTTTGGCTTTTGGCAAAGCCTCACCATTATTAAAAAAATCAATAACTTGTTTTATATTATTGGCATATAATACCTCCAAGCCATCCACAACCGCTGCCTCGCCCGAATTTATCTCCGGTAAAATAACGCCTTTAAAACCTTCTTTTTTTGCTTGTATAGCAATAGGTAAAGCACCTTTAATAGGGCGTATTTCCCCATCCAAGGCTAATTCGCCCATTATTACGTAATCTGCTATTGTATCTGAAAGAATTTGTTCACTGGCGGCTAAAATACCAACCGCAATGGTTAGATCGTAGGCAGATCCCTCTTTACGGATATCTGCAGGAGCCATGTTAACCGTAATTTGTTTGCCGGGAATTTTGTAACCATGTTGTTTTAATGCAGTATCTATTCGTTGCTGACTCTCTTTTACAGCACTATCGGGCAATCCAACCAAATAAAAATTAATGCCTGTTGCCACACTCACCTCAACCGTAACTTTGGTAGCACTTATGCCTTGCACTGCATACCCAAACGTTTTAACCAACATACATGCAAGATAACCAATTTTCTTAAAGTTCAAATCTAAATTTTCAGTCAAAATTTAAACAAGCGCAACATTAATTTTTGAATTTTTAATTTTTTTTGTAGGTTTGATTAAATATTATCTAAAAATGAAAAAATTATTATTAGCCGCTTCTTTATTTTTGACATTAACTTCTTTTTCTCAAGATAAAACGATAGAACTGAATTGTTATAACAAATGGGCCGCAAAATTTGAAGACAGAGGCGCAGAAGATGTAAAAGATGGTGTTTACGAAGACGTGATCGTTACTGTTCGTCAGGGTGCTAAAGCAACCTGCCATAATGGAAAAGCAGAGGTTAGAAACGGAAAATTAATAAAGTTCTACCTTTTATTAAGCGATGGCAGCCATGAAGAAGTAAAAAGAACCTGGAAAAACGCTTCAAATGAAAATGTTACCATTATTAATGGCATCAGTAAAAGTATGATCTCTGTTCATAATGAATTAATTAACGTATTGTGGCCTAGTAAAATAAAAGCTAAAAAAGCTAAACCTACCACGGCGCCCGACCCAACAGACGATTAATAGTGACATTTGTCATGTAAGTTGCTAAGCAAATGACAATTTTATGACAAATAAAAGCCAATTATATACCATCTTTGCGGTATAATTGGACTCTTTTAAAATAATAGCTTTTACCCACAAAAACCTTCCTTTCGACCTGATAGGAAAGTTGCACTTGAACCAAGACGAGCAAAGTACCGTTTTAGGAGCAGTAAAATTAAACTTTGGTTTTGATGAATTTTTATTTTTAAGTACTTGTAATCGCGTTGAATTATTTATTAGTGCTCAGCAAGAAATAAATTCTGTTTTTATTAAAGAACTTATTCTGTTTTTAAACAGCCGTTTAAATAATGTTGAAGCAACTACATTATCAGAAAACGCCGAAGTTTATGTTAGTGATGAAGCCGTTGAACATATTTTAAAAGTAGCTTCCTCATTAGACTCACTGGTTGTTGGCGAGCGCGAAATTATTACCCAAGTTAGAAAAGCTTACGATTTTTGTAATCTGTTAGGATTAACCGGCGATTTTATTCGTTTGTTAACCAAACAAACTATTGAAACCGCAAAAGATATTTATACCAATACCGATATTGCTAAAAACCCGGTATCTGTAGCCTCTTTGGCATACAGACAATTAAGAGATCTGGGCATTAAAAACGATGCACGTATTTTATTTGTGGGTAGTGGCGAAACCAACACCATTTTAGCAAGTTATTTACAAAAACATAAGTTTGCCAATTTTAAAGTGTTTAACCGCTCGTTGGCAAATGGCGAAAAGCTGGCAAAATCACTTAACGGAAAAGCCTTTGAGTTAAAAACATTAGCATCTTTTAAAGAAGGTTTTGATGTATTGATCGTGTGTACGGCAAGCAGCGAACCGTTAATTACTGCAGAGATCTTTGCCCAATTGAATGGCAGCGAAACTTCTAAAAAAGTAATTATTGATCTGGCAATACCTGCCAACGTGGAAGAAAGCGTTGCCAAAAATAAACACGTAACGTATATTGATATTAACTCGTTAAAAGCACAGGCAGAAGCTAATTTACAATTACGCAAAAACGAAATTGACAAGTGCGAGCAAATTATTAAAAATAAAACCGAGCAATTTAAATGGCTACACAAAGAGCGCCGTATTGAATTAGCCTTTGGCGAAGTACCGCGCCAGGTAAAAGCCATTAAAGATTTAGCCCTTAACGAAGTTTTTGCAAAAGAAATTAATTTACTAGACTCTAACAGCAAAGAGGTGTTAGAAAAAGTACTCTCGTACGTAGAAAAAAAATACAACGCCGTGGCTATTAAAACTGCCAAAGAGGTGTTGTTGAATCCCAGAGATTAATCCAAAAAATCTTTTTCGGGTCGCTTAATTATCTTTATTCAATTTTAGGTTTAAATTTTTATCTTTGAGCCGTGAAACGTAAAATTATTATAGGTACACGCGGAAGCGATCTAGCCTTATGGCAAGCTAATTACACCAAAAATTTATTGGAAGAAAAAGGTAACGAGGTTGAAATTAAAATTATTTCAACTGCCGGCGACCGCTCGCAACAATACGAAACGAGTTTTGATAAACTGGAAGGCAAAGGTTTTTTTACAAAAGAGCTTGAAGAGTCGCTTTTAAATAAAACTATCGATCTTGCAGTACACTCCCATAAAGATCTTCCAACGGTTAGTCCGGATGGTTTAATGATCGCCGGTGTTTCAAAACGAGAAGATCCATCGGATATTTTAATTATAAATGATAAAGCGGCTGATGATAAACTAAAATTTGGTTTAAAGAAAAACGCCATAGTTGGAACTTCTTCTGCAAGAAGAAAATCACAATTATTAGCATTCAGACCTGATGTACAAGTAAAAGATCTTCGTGGCAATGTGCCAACCCGCATCAATAAATTAAGTGAGGGTGGTTACGATGCTATTTTAATTGCAACGGCCGGTGTAGAAAGATTAGAAATAGAGCTGGATGAATTCACCGTTGAAAAATTAAATCCCGAAGTGTTTGTTCCCGCTCCTGCACAAGGTGTTTTAGCATGGCAAACAAGAGAGGATGATAATGAATTGTTAGATATTATTGATACGATAAGTGATCTGGATGTTTTAATTAAAATAAATATCGAGCGTCAGTTATTAAATATGTTCGACGGCGGTTGCCATTTACCATTTGGCGCTTATTGCGATACCGAAATGGATGATGAAGACCGTTTACGTTTTAAAGTTTGGGTAAGCATTGCCGATGATTGGGATAAGCAACCAAAACAATTTTATTTTGATACCTTAGATACTGATGGTTTTGTTGACAGGATGTATGAACACATACGATCTGTAAAACCTAAAAAAATATTTATTTCAAAAACATTTAAAGAAGACGATTATTTTCCAACTGCATTAGGGAAATTAGGCTTTGAGGTACAGGGAACAAGTTTAATTGAGTTTAAACAAATTGCTATTCGTTTTTTACCAAGAACCGAGTGGATATTTTTTAGCAGCAAACATGCTGTACGATTTTTCTTTAATCAAAAGCCGGAATTGTGGCCGGGTGTAAAGTTTGGTTGTGTAGGAAGCTCTACCAGCGCAGAGTTACGATCGTTCGGACACCGTGCTGATTTTATTGGTCAAAGCACCGATATTAAATTAGTAGGCAAACAATTTAGCAGTAAAGTTGGAAACGCACGCGTTTTATTTCCTATTGCCAGAGGAAGTATGCAAAGCATACAATGGCAAATGGTAAAAAGAGAGAACGTAGTTAATTTAGAAGTTTACGCAACCTTAAACATTAGCCAAGAGATCTCGACTGAGAACGAAGTGTTGATCTTTACAAGCCCGAGTAATGTTGAATCGTATTTTGAAAAAAACACCATTCATCCGCACCAAAAACTTATTGCTATGGGCGAGGCAACCGGTAAGGCTTTAGAAAAATTGAAATTTAAAAAGTTTACTCTGCCAAGAAGTTTTGATGATCTGGGATTACTTCAAGCTGTTTTAGCATTACCTCAAGTTTCACAAGCGCCGCAGGTTTCGCAGCCATAGCAAATTAAAAATTGTAGTAGACTAAAAAAGCAAAAGTTAACTTTAGGATTTAATTTTAATTAGAAAATGCTTGTATTTTCTGGTCTCTACATTTATTTGATCTTGTAAATAGATAGCGATTCCTTTTCAAATACCTTATTTGCAAGTAATGTCGTTAGTTTTGTGTTTTTTCTCAAGCCAGGATCGATCACGAAAATGTATTTAATGTTTTTGTGATCATTAACAAAATTAGCCGCATTATCTGCACTTGTATTTACACTCGTGTATCCAACTCTATCTAATAAATAAAGAGATCTGTTAATTGTTCCATCACCAAGACAAAGAATAGTGTCAGACTCTAAAACCCCAATTTTTTTTATATCAAGTGTCGGATCTTCAAGCGCCTTATAATATTGTCTGTCGAACCAATAGATCCAAAAAAAATTCTTTTGTTCAAAAGCGTTAAATACAATTGAGTTCTCAATATTGTTTACGTTACAATTAATTTTTTTCCAGGTTTTTATGCCGCTGGTGTAGGTGCCAAATAGAAGCATGATCAATAAAACTGTCCAAACAATTTTAAAATTATTAATTACATAGTTGTGATAAATTATTTTAAAGATAAAAAACAAAGCGACAACAACTATTCCCGTTGATGTGATCAAATAATAATCATGTACATCAAATGCATCAAAAAACAAAAGTATGTATGCAATAAAGATAACCACACAGCTTATAAGAATTAATGATGCTGAAAAATATTTTTTTAGGTTAAAAAAACTATTGGCAATTATAAAAATTAAAACTCCAATTAAAAGAAAAGGATTAAGTATTTGCGGCAGTAAATTAAAGATCAAACTATTAAAATTATCGCTTATTCGTTGTGGTTGAAGATCCCAAATTGGCAGTGTGCCTACCAAAAAGAAACTATTTCTGTTTTTGATATTATAATTATTCGCATAAATAAACCATGCACTCCATACTAAAAAAGGAAAGAGTAATAGAAAAAATTTAATGGCATTTTTTTTATTGAATGCACTAAGGTTTATTTTTTTATTTTCTACCGCCTCAAAAAACAAGTATACTAAACAAAGTAAATATACCATTGCCGAAGAAGCCTTTAATAATCCTGCTAATGAAAAAACAGACACAAATAAAATTAACTTTTGGTTATTTTTTGTTTTTATCCAATTATAAAAAAAATAAAAACCTATCATACTCAACGAAAAAGCCTGAATGTCGCTAATAGTAGAGATGCCGTAATAAGAAAGATTTGCTGAAGAGAAAATTAATGCGGCAAAACATGCGGCAAAGATCTTATTCTTAAATTCTTCCAAAAAGAGTTTATAGATATAAAACAAACCGAAAATTAGAAACGCCAAATTTATTAATCGATAGATGACCGTATGCACCCCGGTGATCTTCCAAATATTGCCAACTAAAAATTGTACAATAGGAAAATCACTGGCAGCTTTGCCTGTTAGTGTATTTCCAAGATTATTTACAGAAGGCTCTAAGAGTGTTCCTCTATTGTGATAAAAACTTTGTGCAAAAGATAAGCAGTCAAATTGGCGCCAGGCATGCACGGTTCTTGGTTCTATTTTTGCAATGTAGGGGTAATTAAAAACTATCATCTGCAAAACAATAATTAAAAAGAAAAGCAGATGTTTATAATTTAAAACCCTAAGCATACATAAATGTAATGTTATTTAAAACTATTACAACAAGTCGTTTGCTAAATTTGCCAATTCACTACGTTCACCTTTTTCTAGAGTAATGTGTGCGTATAATTTTTGGCCTTTTACTTTTTCTATCAAATAGCTTAAGCCATTACTTTGTGCATCCAAATAAGGTGTATCAATTTGATTGATATCGCCGGTAAAAATAATTTTTGTATTCTCCCCTGCTCTTGTAATAATTGTTTTAACCTCATGCGGCGTTAAGTTTTGTGCCTCATCTACAATAAAGAAAACATTACTTAAACTTCTGCCGCGGATATACGCCAATGGACAAACTACTAATTTTTGAGATTCGATCATCTCGGCAATTTGTTTATGCTCTTTATCTTTTTCGCTAAACTGACTACGAATGAATTTCAAATTATCCCATAACGGTTCCATGTAGGGATTTAATTTACTGTTCACGTCGCCCGGCAAATAACCAATGTCTTTATTGCTTAGTGGTACTATAGGGCGCGCTAAATATATCTGATGGTAATTTCTTCTTAACTCTAATGCACCCGCAAGAGACAATAATGTTTTTCCGGTTCCGGCCACACCTTGTATACTCACTAATTTAATATCCTGATTCATGATGGCATCTAAAGCAAACGATTGCTCTGCATTTTTTGGTATCACACCAAAAGCCGAAGTTTTAATTACACGGTGCAGCGTATCATCCTCTGCATTGTAACGTGCCATAACACTTTGCGAACCATTTTTTATTACATAATAATGGTTTGGTAAACTCTTATGATTTTTTAAAATTGTTTTTGCTTTACAGCTGCCGGTATTGTAAATGGTAGCAATTTGCTCTGCTGTTGCTTTAACATCTTCAGAATTTCCGGTATATAATTCATCAACCGTTTTTATTTTACCGGTTTCATAATCCTCTGCATTTAAGCTTAAACTTTTTGCTTTAATACGAAGGTTTATATCCTTAGTAACTAAAACAACTTTTCTGTCGGGGTGCATTTCTGCAGTATATAAAGCTGTATTTAAAATACGGTGATCGGCTTTACGATCAGCAAAAATACGTTCGGCATTTATTTTTGAAGAGAAATTCATCTCTATTTTAAACATGCCTCGTGTTGGACCATTAATTGGCGTCCACTCCTGTAAGGTATTGTTACCACTTAACTTATCAATGTATCGTGTAAATTCTCGAGCCGAAAAGTTTTTAGTATCGTTACCCTTTTTAAAATTATCCAACTCTTCTAAAACAGTAATTGGAATTACCACATCGTGTTCTGCAAAATTTTTAATTGCTGTGTGATCGTAAATAATAACAGAGGTATCTAACACAAATATTTTTTTGTCGTTGATACTTGCCTTTGGAGTTCTTTTGGCCATAAAAATAAATTAAATAACTTATGGTAAAGCTATTAATCCGATGATGGTTTTATAAAGAAGTAATCATTTGATTTTAACAATGAATTGTTTATTTAAACAAAAAGCCCTCTGGTATTGAACCAGAGGGCTTTAATTGTTTTATAGAGTCTTATTATTGAGCTTCTAATTTTTTACCCATACGTTTTCTTTCGTTTTCCTCTAAATAAATTTTACGAAGACGGATAAATGATGGTGTAATTTCTACATACTCATCACCTTGGATATATTCCATTGCTTCCTCTAAACTGAATTTAATTTTTGGAACGATACGCATTTTCTCATCTGTACCAGAAGCACGCATGTTTGTTAATTGTTTTTCGGTACAAACGTTTACAACTAGATCATCAGGACGAATATGCTCGCCAATGATCATTCCCGGATAGATCTCTTCACCTGCTTCGATAAAGAATTTACCACGATCTTGTAATTTATCAATACTGTATGCAACCGCCGACCCTTTATCTTTACTGATCAATACACCAGCAATACGACTTGGGATTGGCCCTTTCCATGGCTCATAAGCTTTAAAACGGTGAGCCATAATTGCTTCACCCGCAGTAGCTGTTAACACGTTATTACGTAATCCAATGATACCACGTGAAGGAATTTCAAACTCAATGTGAGTAAGATCTCCTTTAGGCTCCATAATTAATAAATTACCTTTACGTTGACTAACTAAGTCAATTACCTTACTTGAAGATTCTTGCGGAACATCCACAGTTAACACCTCAACCGGCTCACACTTAACACCATCAATTTCTTTAATGATAACTTGTGGTTGACCTAATTGTAATTCGTATCCCTCGCGACGCATTGTCTCGATCAATACTGATAAGTGAAGAATACCACGGCCAAATACTAAGTAAGAATCAGGAGATCCTGTTTCTTCTACACGCATTGCTAAGTTCTTCTCTAACTCTTTAAATAAACGATCACGTAAGTGACGAGATGTAACGAATTTACCATCTTTGCCAAAAAATGGAGAGTTGTTAATTGTAAACAACATACTCATTGTTGGTTCATCAATATGCATAGTTGGCATACCTTCAGGATTTTCGAAATCAGCAACTGTATCACCAATTTCAAAACCTTCAATTCCTGTAAATGCGCAAATATCACCTGTTTCAGCCTCGGTAACTTTCATTTTACCTAAACCTTCAAACACAAATAATTCTTTAATACGTGATTTTTGAATTCTGCCATCGCGTTTTACAACGCTAACAGGCATATTTTCTTTAATGTTACCGCGGAAAATACGGCCAACAGCAATACGACCAATAAATGAAGAATAATCTAAAGATGTAATTTGAATTTGTAAAGTTCCTTCTCTTTTAGGAGCAGTAGGAATATTTTCAATAATTGTATCTAATAAATAAGTAACGTCTGTTGTTGGCGTTTTGTAATCTGGACCCATCCAACCTTGTTTACTTGAACCGTAAACAGTAGGGAAATCTAACTGATCTTCGTTTGCATCTAAGTTAAAGAATAAGTCAAATACGTTATCATGAACTTCTTCAGGACGACAATTTGGTTTATCTACTTTATTGATAACTAAAATTGCTTTTTTACCGGCAGCAATAGCTTTTTGAAGCACGAAACGTGTTTGAGGCATAGGCCCTTCAAAAGCATCCACTAATAAAATAACACCGTCGGCCATGTTCATCACACGCTCAACCTCTCCTCCAAAGTCGGCGTGACCAGGAGTATCAATAATATTAATTTTAGTTCCTTTGTATTGAACCGATACGTTTTTTGCAAGAATGGTAATACCACGCTCACGTTCAAGATCGTTATTATCAAGAATAAGTTCTCCAGTAGCTTGGTTTTCGCGGAATAAATTACACTGGTGTAAAATTTTATCTACCAGGGTCGTTTTACCGTGGTCAACGTGGGCAATAATGGCAATGTTTCTAATTTCAGACATATTTTGTTTTTTAAGCGCCGCAAAGATATGCTTTTTATTGGTTAAACTACTTTATTACAAAGGATTATATAGTTTATTATAGGTGATTTTAACAAATAATCGGAGAATTGTACCTTAGATCAAAAAACATTAATGCCCTGCAAAAAGCCTAAATCTATTCCGTTTTATACAGGTTTATACGCCTATTTGCATAAAAAGGCCGTCAAAATAGCTAAAAATGGCAAAAAAATATTTTCGGGATAACCGGAATGGAAAAAACCGATCTGTCTAAATTTTATCAGATTCGATGATGTGTTTTCCTTTTAAATTCTGGTTTGCTGCAGTAATCATTCGCAATGCAATAGCACTGGCTCTTACGCCTTTGTATTTTTTTAGACTGCCAAAAAAAAGTGGGCCTAATAAACTCATAAAAATAATTCCAATTTTTTCCCCTAATCTAAATTCATTTCTTTTTCCTAAAATAATCGAAGGGCGAAGAATTATGAACGTTTCAAAATTAAGCTCAGAAATTTTTTTCTCCAACTCTCCTTTTGTTCTTAAATAAAAATTATTTGAATTGTAATCGGCGCCAATAGATGAAACAAGAATAAATTGTTTAGTGCCATTCTGTTTTGCAATGTGGGCAATGTTATAAGGATACTCGCAATCTATTTTATATTGGTTTTCTTTTGAGCCTGCTTTTTTTATGGTTGTTCCTATGGCACAAAAGACGTCATCACCTTTTATTGACTCTGGATCAATATTATCAAAATCAATTAGGAGCTCTTCAAACTTTAAATGGTTAAAATCTGACTTACGTCTAACTAATAATATCACACGCGAATAAAATTTGGAATCGTTAAGACGCCTTACAATTTTACTGCCAACTAAGCCCGTGGCCCCAATAATTAAAGCGGTTTTCATGATCCATTCGAATTAAATTAAAGGAAATATATTTTTACTCCCATTTGTAGTCCTTCACCACATCAACGAAAAATTTAACCTTTTGTTTATCAATATCCGGGTACAAACCATGACCCAAATTACAGATATAGCGGTTCTTACCAAATGCACTAAGCATTGAATGCGTTTCTTCTATGATCTTTTTTTCATTGGCATATAATAAACACGGGTCAGCATTACCTTGTAAGGTTTTTGTACCGGCTTGTTTACGCGCTGTTAAAGGGTTAATCGTCCAATCTAGTCCGATTGAATTACATGAGGTTTCTGAAATTTTTTGAACCGCATAATGTGCATCCTTAGCAAACACAGTTACAGGAACCAATGGCGACAAGGCGTCGCAAATTTTAGACATATATTTTAATGAGAACTCATAAAACATTTGTTCGCTTAAAACACCGGCCCACGAATCAAATAACTGCAAAATGTTTGCGCCTGCAGCAACCTGACCTTTTAAATAATTAATTGTGCTTTGTGTTATTTTTTCTAATAACTGATGTGCTAATTCAGGTTGTGTATATAAAAATTGTTTCGCTTTACTAAATGTTTTGCTTCCGCTTCCTTCTATCATATAAGCAAAAATTGTCCAAGGGGCGCCGGCAAAGCCAATTAAAGGCACGCGATCGTTCAACTCTTTTTTAGTAAGCTGTAATGCTTTAATAACATAATCCAGATCACCGGCCTCGGCAATTCTTAATTTGTCAACGTCGGCTTTGGTTTTAATGGTGTTTTCAAACCATGGTCCTTTGGCCTCTATCATTTGGTAAGGTAAACCCATTGCTTCGGGAATAACTAAAATGTCACTAAAAATTATAGCGGCATCTACACCTAAAATATCAACGGGTTGAATAGTTACCTCGCAGGCTAACTCCGGATTTTTAACAAACTCTATAAAGTTTTTTGCTTTACTTCTGGTAGCTCTGTATTCCGGTAACACACGGCCGGCCTGGCGCATTAACCAAATTGGCGCACGTTCAACTTCTTGTCCCTTAGCAGCTCTTAATAATAAATCGTTTTTTAACATCGGTGTAAAGGTACAAGCAAATTCTATAATTCATAAAAAATATTCAAGCTAATTATCTTCAAAATAGTGATGAACGGTTTTTTATCTAAAATTAAACAGGCGTATATTGCGTTAACAAAATATACTCATGAAAAAAATCGCACTTGTTATTGCTCTTTTAGGCACAAATTTTATAAACGCCCAGCAACATTTTTGTTCTAAAGCAAAACAAACTTCAATGGCTTCTCAAATAAGCCATCAGGCAAGAACATCGGCTTTAGCGCCACATATTTCGCACGAATTAAAATATGATGTAAAGTTTGTACACTTAAATTTAAATTGCGAGCGCACAAATAAACTTATTAGCGGAAACGTTAAAACCGTTGCTACGGTTACCATAGCGCCACTAGATACATTTATGACCATTTTACACGTTAACCACTCTGTTGATTCAGTTAGATTTAACGGCGCCTTGTTGCCATCTGTAAGAAAGGACAGTGCCGTAAAAGTTGGTTTACCGGCACCTTTAGGAATAGGCTCAACGTTTACAGTAGTTGTTTACTACAATGGTAATGCACCCGTTGGAGGTTCTGCTATTGGTAGTGGTTATAGCTTTGGCACATCCGGATCATGGGGAAATCAAGTAAGCTGGAGTTTAAGTGAAGCTGTTGCTGCCTACCACTGGTGGCCATGTAAACAAATTCTTACCGACAAAATAGATTCGAGCTGGGTATTTGTTACTACCGATTCTACAAATAAAGTGGGTTCTAACGGCAAACTGCAAAACGTTGTAGTTGTTGGAAATAAAAAGCGATATGAATGGAAATCAAGAACACCAATTAATTACTATTTGATCTCTGTGGCTACTGCAAAGTATAAAGAATACAACCTTTACGCCAAACCGCAATATTTATTAAACGATTCGATTTTAATTCAAAATTATATTTACGATAACGCTATAAATAACCCACTTTTTAATACTCAAAAAACTCAACTTAATAAAATGCCGCAGGTAATGAATTTTTTATGTAAAATGTATGGCATGTACCCTTTTTACAAAGAAAAATACGGTCATTGTATGGCACCCTTTGGCGGGGGAATGGAACACCAAACCATGACCAGCTTAGGCTTTTTTGATTATTATATTGATGCACACGAATTAGGCCACCAATGGTGGGGAGATATTGTAACCTGCAAAAGCTGGGGCGATATTTGGATCAACGAAGGATTTGCTTCGTACTCTGAACATTTAGTGGCACAATATTTAGACCCTTCAAACTTTAATACAAATTTAAATTCTGCACACAATAGTGTTATGTCTGCAACAGGAGGAAAAGTATATGTTACAGGCCAAGACACTATGAATTCGAATATTATTTTCGATTCGCGCTTAACGTACGATAAAGGTGGTTCAATTGTAAGAACCTTACAGTTTTTAACCAACAATGATACTGTTTGGTTTAATACTTTACGAGGCTTTCAAAATACTTTTAAAAATAGTAACGCTTCTGGAATTGACTTTAGAAATTACTATCAAACACAAACCGGTATTAACGCTACTCAATTTTTTAACCAATGGTTTTTTGGCGAAGGTTACCCAACCTTTAATGTGAAATTTTATTCTGCTCCAAATACCTGCATCATTAAAAGCACTCAAACAACAAGCTTTCCTTCATCTGTACCATTGTTTATTACACCAATGGAATACAAACTTACCCGTACAGGTTTTCCTGACACCACTGTAAGAGTAATGCATAGCAATGCGATCGAAAATTATACTTTTAATTTACTTGGCACAGTTACCGGAGTGGTGTGCGACCCAAATAATTGGGTGATAAATAAAGTAATAGGGCCAACATTTGATTCCTCATTAGGCTTTGATGAATTAGGTGCATCGGCTTATGATATTAAAATTGGTCCAAATCCAACTAAAGGAATTATTGCCATAAATACAACTCAAAGTTTTGAAGGCAGGGTTATGGTGCTTGACATAAATGGTAAGCAGTTAATTGATAAAAAACTAGCGTCAGAAACATCATTAGATATTAGCGCCTACGCTAATGGAATTTATCTTGTTAAAATTACTGATGCAAATGGAATTGAAAAATATTCTCAAAAAATAATTAAGGATTAGTCTTATAAATAATTATCTTAAAAAAAGCCTTTCGTGAACGGAAGGCTTTTTTTTGTGGCTCCGCTCAGAATCCCCGCCTGAATGACTCAGTCGTGCAGGGAACTGAGATCTAAAGTTTAGGAAACTTCTATCGCTTATCAACTGTATTAACTGGTAGCTTTGATTTCAAAAACCTGCGACCTGCAGCTGTTTTAAAATACTTTCTCTTTTAATAGCTTCTGCTCTTGTTTTAAACTCTTCAGAATAAATTAATTCAAATGGAATTTTATTTTTTATTGACTGTGTTTGTCCGGAATTATGTTGTTGTAATCTTTTCTGCAGGTCTTCACAATATCCTTTGTAAAAAAAGCCATCAATTTTACTTTGAATAATATAAGTAAAAAGCATTAAAAAAATATTATGTAGTCTCGGCGGGAATCGAACCCGCATTTAGCGTTTAGGAAACGCTCGTTCTATCCATTGAACTACGAAACCATTAAAACTACATCTTCTAATTCTATCCCCGCCCGAACGACCTAACAGATTGATTCATTTATGCAATCGTTCAGTCGGGCGGGCATTGAACTACGGTGCCGGTTTTTATGGGAAACAAAAGTACTAAAAAAAGTCAATGTCCTTGTAAAAATAACAAGTAATAAAACAGACTAAAACAAAAATTCATTTTTTTATCTGCATATTTGTAAAGCATATGCCTATTACGAAATTAAACATACAAGAGTTTTTACAAGCAACTCAAGGTCAACTTATTTTTGATGTAAGAAGTCCGGGAGAGTATGAACACGCGCATATTCCAAACGCCTTTTCATTACCACTGTTTACTAATGAAGAGCGTAAAGTTGTAGGCACTGCTTATAAACAAGAGAGCAGAGAGAAAGCGATCAAAATTGGTCTTGATTATTTTGGAACAAAAACCGTAAAATTAATTGAGGAAGTTGAAAAATTAATTGCCGTTAAAAAAAACGGGTCAAAAGAAATTGGCGTGCATTGTTGGCGCGGAGGCATGCGTAGCGCGGCCATTGCCTGGCTTTTAGATCTATATGGCTTTAAAGTTTATTTATTAAATGGTGGTTACAAGGCATACCGTAACTGGGTAATACAACAGTTCGATAAAAAATATGACATGCGTATTGTTGGCGGATATACCGGAAGTAATAAAACAGGAGTTATAGAAGAATTAAAAAGTTCAGGTGAAAAAACGATCGATCTGGAAGGTCTTGCTGCTCATAAAGGTTCTGCCTTTGGAAATCTGGAACAACACCCGCAACCTTCTCAAGAAATGTTTGAAAATTTGCTTGCCGCTGAGCTTGATAAACATGAGTTAAATAAAAATTCCAATATTATTTTTTTAGAAGACGAAAGCCAGCGAATAGGAAACATCAATATTCCGGTGCCGTTATATAATAATATGCGCGAACACCCGGTTGTGTTTTTAAATATTCCGTTTGAAGAGCGTCTCCAACATATTCTTAATGATTATGGCACCCACGGTAAGGATAAATTGGTTACCGCTATCATGCGCATCAAAAAAAAATTAGGTGGATTAGAAACTAAAAATGCGATCAATTTTATTTTAGAAGATGATCTGAAAAGTTGTTTTACATTGTTGTTAAATTATTACGATAAGCTTTACCTAAAAAGCACTTACAAAAGAGAAGACGCAGAAACAAAAATTAAAAAATTAGATTTTGATTCTGTTAACGCAAAAATAAATACCGAAAAAATACTTCAACATGTCTACAACAGATAATACGTTCGCTCTTACACAATATGCTCATGGCGCAGGCTGCGGGTGTAAAATAGCACCACAAGTCCTTAAAGAAATATTACAAAGTTCGGTTACTCAACCTTCACAAAATTTATTGGTAGGCAATAGCAGTAATGATGATGCGGCAGTTTACGATCTTGGAAATGGGAATGCATTAATTTCGACTACCGATTTTTTTATGCCAATTGTTGATGATGCTTTTGACTTTGGACGCATAGCAGCAGCAAATGCGATCAGCGATGTGTATGCCATGGGAGGCAAACCGATTTTAGCCTTAGCAATATTAGGCTGGCCAATTCAAAAACTACCAACTAGCTTAGCGCAAAGAGTTATTGAAGGCGCTAGAACTGTCTGCGCCGAAGCGGGAATAGCCCTAGCGGGCGGTCATAGTATTGATACATTAGAACCAATGTTTGGTCTTTCAGTAAACGGATTAATTGAAATAAAACATCTTAAAAAAAACGACACGGCTCAAGAAGGCGATCTACTTTTTTTAACCAAAGCCATTGGTGTTGGTGTTTTATCTACAGCGCAAAAAAGAGGTTTGCTAAAGGAAGATGACAAAACAACCTTAATTAAACAACTTACGCAATTAAATAGTTTTGGAGAAAAATTAGGTGCAGTTGCCGGAGTAACTGCTGTTACTGACGTTACAGGCTTTGGTTTATTAGGCCATTTAATTGAAATGGCACAAGGCAGTAATTTATCGGCAGTAGTTAATTATTCAAACGTTCCAAAAATTGAAGGGATCTCTTTTTATTTAAATCAAAATACAATCCCCGATGCGACCTTTAGAAATTGGAATGCTTATAGCGTCATTACCGAAATAGAGGGCGATGTAAATGTAATGGAGGCTTTTAATTTATTACCCGATCCGCAAACAAACGGCGGACTATTATTTTCAGTTAAACCCGATTCCGTTAACGAAATAATAGCATTGTTGAAAGAAAACGGATTGGAAAAATTTATCACACCTATTGGTAAAATGATAAAAAAAGAGGAAAAAGTAATACGGGTTGAGAAATAAATTAATACCTATCTTTGAATTATGAAAATTGCTGTTTACGCACGTTCAACAAAAGATAATCATTCTGCCTACATTGAGCAGATCTACACTATCCTTAAAGGTGAGAAAGTCGATCTTATCATCCACGAACCGTATTATAATTTCTTAAAACAAAATTACAACTTTACTATTCCTATCTCAACATTTTCAACTTCGGAAGAATTAATTTCACAGGCAGATTATTTAATTTGTTTAGGCGGAGACGGCACCATGCTTGAAACTGTTGCCTTGGTTAAAAATTCGGGCATCCCTGTTTTAGGTGTAAACACCGGGCGTTTAGGTTTTTTAGCCTCTGTAAATAAAGACGATCTAGCAAAAGCACTACAGCAATTATTAAAAGAAAAATTTACATTAGATAAACGTGAGTTAATTGAAATTACCGGTTGTTCGCAATGCTTTGGTGATGTAAATTATGCATTGAACGAATTTACAATTCATAAAAAAGATAGTAGTGCTATGATCAATATAGACACCTATATTGATGATGTTTTTCTTAACTCTTATTTTGCCGACGGATTAATTGTTGCAACACCAACAGGCTCTACAGCCTATTCTTTAAGTTGCGGCGGCCCGATCATGATGCCCGATTCTGATAATTTTATTATTACACCAATTGCCCCGCATAATTTAACAGTTAGACCAATTGTTGTTTCAAACAATAAAAAAATTAGTTTTAAAGTGAGTGGCAGAAGTGATAGTTTTAATATTGCTCTTGATTCACGAAGCGCACAAATACCATCTAACTCTGAGATCATAATAAAAAAGGCTGATTTCAGAATAAATTTAATAAATCTGGAAGGACAACATTTCTTTACTACACTTCGTAATAAAATGATGTGGGGTTTAGATAGAAGGTACTAGTATATCCAAAATATTATATTGTTTTTTTGATGTTATTTTTTTAAATTTGAATACATCAACAAACAAATGAAAAAAACTACATTCCTACTATCTTTGGCATTGCTAATTAACGTTGGTTTAAATGCGCAAAGCAATAACGATAAATTTTGGTCGCCTATAAGCGAAAGCGCAATTAAAGTTGCCGGAAAAAGACAAATTATTCCAAACAAATATTTAGCATTTCAATTAATTGGAAGCGAATTAAAAACACAACTATCATCTGCTCCATCAGAAAGTAGTGTAAAGATCAACCAAAGCACTTGCATTATTTCATTACCATTACCTAATGGTACAATTCAAAAATTTAAAGTGGTAGAAAGTCCTATTATGGAAAGAGACCTTGCTGCGGCTTATCCAAATATAAAGACATACAGCGTAAAAGGAATTGACGACCCCTATGCAAACGGAAAATTAGATTGGAACGAATTTGGATTTCATGGCATGGTGCGTTCTATAAACGGCGATTTTTTCATTGATCCTTATTGCTTAAATAACGTAAAAGATTATATCACCTATTACACTGCTGATTTTGAAAAAGATCCTTCACAAAAAATACCTGAGGTAGGTGTTATTCCAAATACAGATAAAGACCATATTTCTGCGCCTAAAAAAAAAACAGAAAGCGAAGCAAAACTAAATAGTACATCTCCGGCAACATGCGTTGGAGCGCAATTAAGAACTTACCGCTTAGCAGTAGCTTGTACAGGAGAATATGCTGTAGCAGCAACAGGCTCAACAACGCCAACTATAGCTCAAACACTTGCTAAGATAGTTACAAGTGTTAATCGTGTAGATGGTGTTTATGAAACAGAAGTTGCGGTGCGCTTAGTTTTAGTAGCAACACAAACTAATGTAATTTTTACAAACGCTGCCTCTGATCCGTTTAACGGAAATAATAATGCAAGTGTATTAATTGGTGAAAGTCAAAGTGTTATTACAAACGCAATTGGCTCTGCCAATTTTGATATTGGACATACCTTTAGTACCGGTGGTGGTGGTTTAGCGGGTCTGGGTGTAGTGTGCAGCAATTCACAAAAAGCAGGCGGGATAACCGGTAGCGGAAGCCCGGTTGGAGACCCTTACGATATTGATTATGTTGCGCATGAAATTGGTCATCAATTTTCGGGGAACCACACTTTTAATTCTGTAGTAGGAAATTGTGGTGGTGGAAATAGAAATGGCTCTACAGCAGTTGAGCCGGGTAGCGGAATAACCATTATGGCCTACGCCGGAATTTGCGGCTCACAAGATATAGCTGCTAATAGTATTCCTTATTTTCACGCGATCAGTTATGATGAGATCGTAAATTTTACAAACTTTTACGGCGGTAACAGTTGCCCTGTTACAACTACTACCGGAAATAATCCACCTGTGGTTACAGGCTCAGGAAATTATGTTGTCCCTAAATCAACAGCCTTTATTTTAACGGGAAGCGCAACTGATCCTGATGGCGATTCACTTACGTTTTCATGGGAAGAAACAGAATTAGGCGTTGCCGGCAATTGGAATTCAGGAAATCCAAATTATTTTAGATCATACACACCGGTAGTTTCACGATCAAGACTGTTCCCAAGACAAAGTGTTGTTTTATCCGGAAATTATGTTGCCACAAAAGGTGAATATGTTCCGGCAAGCGCACAACAGTTAGAGTTCAGATTAACTGCACGCGATAACAAAATGGGCGGCGGCGGCGTTTGTTATGCGATCAATAATATTACTATTGACAATTCAGGCCCTCTTTCAGTTACCTATCCAAATGCCGCCGGCATTTTCTGGAGTATTGGCACACAACAAACAATTACTTGGGCCGTTAACGGTACAGATGTTGCGCCGGTTAGCTGCGATTCGGTTAAAATACTGATATCCTATAATGGTGGTACAACCTATAGCGTTATGAATAATTCAACACTAAACGATGGCTCTGAAATAATCACAGTACCGACATTAACAGCAAGTATTTCTACATGCAGAATTAAAATAGAATCAAAAGGAAATATCTTTTATGATATCAGTAATAATAATTTTGAAATTTCAACTAACGTTGGCATAAATCAAATATCAAAAAACAATCCTGTTGGATTAGCAGTTTGGCCAAATCCATTTACAAACCAAATTAATTTTGCGGCAAATAATTTAAATAGCGAAAGTTTAACTGAGGTTAAAGTTATTGATGTGTTAGGAAAAACAATTGTTCAGTTTAACTACAACAATAAATCCGAATTAAACGAAACGCTTGATTTATCAAAACTTAGTTCTGGGATGTATTTCATTAACATTTCTAACAATAGTAAACAATCAGTTTACAGAATTATTAAAAATTAATTGCTGTTGAATTTAATTATTTAAGGGATAAACGGCTATTATTTAGTGTTACTATCCTTTCTTTTACTAATTCCCAATTTTAACAAAGTAAACTACATGTATTAGTTGCTTGTAGAATTTATATTATTTAAATTTGAGATATAACACTCAAATCATGCAGAAAAAAACATTATTATTATCAATAAGCTTATTATTTGCTTTTAGTATAAACAGTCAAAATAATAGCGACAATTTTTGGTCGCCAATTAATCAAAGCTCAATTCGCTCCGCCGGGAAACGACAAATTATCCCTCAAAAATGTGTAGCCTTTGAGTTAATGGGAAATGAATTAAAAACTAAATTATTATCCGCACCAAACGAAGTAAATGTTAGGATTAACGAAAGTACCTGCATTATATCATTACCATTGCCAAATGGAAGCATTGAAAAATTTAGAGTGGTAGAAAGTCCAATCATGGAGCCTGGTTTAGCCGCTCAATTTCCCAATATAAAAACCTATAGCGTAAAGGGAATTGATGATGTATATGCTAATGGAAAAATTGACTGGACGCCGGAGTTTGGTTTTCATGGAATGGTTCGTTCGGTGCATGGCGATTTTTTTATTGACCAATATTGCCTTGAAAATACTAAGGACTATATTTCTTATTATACTTCAGATTTTATTAAGGACCCTTCACAAAAAATTCCTGAGGCTAGTCTAATTTCTGATTTAGATGAAAAGAAATCTTCATCGGATCAAGGTGCAAAAATTAACGCAATGCCCCCGGCTACCTGCGTTGGCGCCCAATTAAGAAGGTACCGTTTAGCGGTAGCTTGTACCGGAGAATATGCTGTTGCTGCAACAGGCTCAACAACTCCAACCGTTGCACAAACATTAGCGAAAATTGTTACCAGTGTTAATCGTGTAAACGGCGTTTACGAAACCGAAGTTTCTGTTCGATTAATTTTAGTAGCAACCCAAACTAATGTAATATTTACAGTTGCAGCAACAGATCCATTTACTGGAAATAACAATGCCGGAACACTTATTAATGAAAGTCAAAGCGTTATAACTGCAAGCATTGGATCTGCCAACTATGATGTCGGGCACACCTTTAGCACCGGCGGTGGTGGATTAGCAGGCTTAGGTGTTGTTTGCAACAATTCTCAAAAAGCCCGCGGTATTACCGGAAGCCCAAGTCCGGTTGGCGACCCATACGATATAGATTATGTAGCGCACGAAATTGGGCACCAGTTTGCGGGTAATCACACCTTTAATTCAACAGTAAGTAGTTGTGGAGGCGGTAACAGAAACGGTTCTACAGCTGTGGAACCCGGAAGTGGAATTACTATTATGGCTTACGCAGGAATTTGCGGCTCTCAAGATTTAGCCCCAAATAGCATTGCTTATTTTCATGCAATTAGTTATGATGAAATTGTAAATTTTACAAATTTAAATGGTGGCAATAGTTGCCCTGTAACTACTACTACCGGAAACAATCCTCCGGTTGTAACTGGTTCAGGAAATTACATAGTTCCAAAATCTACGCCGTTCGTTTTAACCGGAAGTGCAACAGATGTTGATGGTGATGCCCTCACATATTCTTGGGAAGAAACGAGCATTGGAGTTGCCGGGAACTGGAACTCAGGTAATAAAAACTTTTTCATGTCATACACACCAACCCCTAGCCCGTCGCGTTTGTTTCCAAAACAAAGTGTTGTACTAAGTGGAAATTACACCGGTACCAAAGGAGAATATGTTCCTGCAACTGCACAAACTATACAATTTAGATTAACCGCGCGCGATAATAAAATGGGCGGCGGCGGCGTGTGTTATTCAATAAATACAATTACCGTATCTGGCACGGCAGGACCTTTATCTGTAAGTTATCCAGACGCAACCGGTATTGTCTGGGGCTCTAGCACACCACAAACAATTACATGGGCTGTTAATGGAACCAATGCTGCACCGGTATCATGCGACTCCGTTAAAATTTTAATTTCCTATAATGGTGGAGCAACTTACAGCACATTATTAGGCTCAACGCCGAATGATGGGACAGAATTAATTACTGCACCAACTGTAACGGCAAGCATCCTTACTTGTAGAATAAAAGTGGAATCTAAAGGAAATATTTTTTATGATGTAAGTAATAACAACTTTGAAATTTCAATTAGCGTTGGTTTAAATTCTTTATCAAAAAACAATCCAATTGGTTTATCAGTTTGGCCAAATCCATTTACTAATCAACTTAATTTTGCTGTCGGAAATTTAAAAACCGAATCTAATACCGAAGTAAAAGTTATGGATGTATTAGGAAAAACAATTAGTCAATATTCGTACACCAACAAAACCGAATTAAACGAAACCATAGACTTGTCTAATGTAAGTAACGGCGTTTACTTCTTGAAGGTCACAAATAACAACAAACAGTCTGTTTATAGAATAATAAAAAATTAATTTTATTTAAATTATACTATTTAAAAAGGTTACTTGAAATTTTAAGTAACCTTTTTTTATTTTTGAGTTATATGCCTATGCGTTTTATTTTTATTTTTCTTCCCTTTTTTATTTTTTCGCAACAAGCAAAAAAATTAGATACCGTTTTTTGCGATTGCCAAAACGCAAGGACTGTTGTATTAAAAGGGAATAGTAAGATCGGCCCAACAATTGCACCCAATGGCTGGGGACAAACAAATGAAATTAATGAACGCAAACAAAACACACAATTTGCCTTCGAAAAAGAACATAACAGCGCCTGGCACAAATTAATTATTAAATCGAACGGATTTTTAGTATTTGATATTATTCCTACAAAACCAGTAGACGATTATGACTTTATGCTGTTTAAAGGTAACAATAACGGCTTTTGCGACAGCATGCAGAAGTTTCGTGTTAAACCTATCCGTGCCTGTATCTCACGAGATAAGGAGGAAATTAAAGGGTTAACCGGTTTAAATTTTAAAGCAAAAAAAGAATTAGTAAAAGAAGGCTTAGGTGATGCCTTTGCAAAACCTTTAGAAGTAAAAGAAGGAGATGTTTATTATTTAGTATTAGATAATGTTTATGCAAATGGGGATGGGCATACCATTAATTTTTATTTTGAAGAAATAATGTCGCTAGTTGGCAAAACACTTGATGAGAACCAAAAACCCGTAAAAGCAGAAATTACAATTACTGCACCAAATGGAGATACGTTAAAAAAAATAACATCCGATAAAAAAGGTAATTATGATTTTGAAGTGGCATTAAGAAGAAATTTTAAGTATTCGCTAAACTTTTATAATGACAGTAGTTTTTTTGAGACGCGAGAAATCACAACCAAAACAAATAAAGACACACTTAAAAACATAACTACCGTTTTGCCTACCTTAAAAAAAGGAAATAAATACACCATTCAAAATATTAATTTTTATCCCGGCAAGTCTATAGTTTTACCTTCTGCACTACCCTCTTTAAAAAATTTAACTTTATTAATGCGTAAAAATCCTGATCTAAAGATCCTTATTGTTGGCCATACCAACGGTTGTGATGGTGAAACTAAAGAACACATCGAAGAACTTTCTAAAAGTCGCGCAATTACCATAAAACGGTTTTTAGAAACAAACTCAATTGACTTTAGGAGAATTAACACCGATGGTAAAGGTTGTAGCGAAATGCTTTATCCCACCAACAGTTCAACACCAGAATGGCAGCAAGTGCTAAACAGAAGAGTAGAGATTTTTATAGTAGAAAAATAAACTTCGGAAATTAATACTGCGTTTTCATTTCAATATATTTTAAAAACTCTTGCTTAGTTGCGTCGTTCTCAAATTTACCGCCGTAAAAAGAAGTTACGGTTGCCGCATTGCCATCTTGCACCCCTCTTGATGAAACACATAAATGTTTAGCATCAATAATAATTGCAACATCATCGGTATTTAATGCTTTTTGAAGTTCTTTTGCTATTTGTATAGTTAAACGCTCTTGCACCTGCGGACGCTTTGCAAAATACTGAACAATACGATTTAATTTAGATAATCCAATTACACTTCCATTAGAAATATAAGCTACATGGGCTTTTCCAAAAATTGGCACAAAATGATGTTCGCAATTACTGTAAAACGAAATGTCTTTTTCAACCAACATTTGATCGTATTGGTATTTATTTTCAAATAAAGCTATTTTGGGTTTGTTAGCAGGATCTAGTCCGCTAAAAATTTCCTGAACATACATTTTTGCAACGCGCTCAGGAGTTCCTTTCAAACTATCGTCTGTAAGATCTAAACCAAGCGTTTCCATTATCTCTTTAAAATAGCTTTGTATCTTTTTTATTTTTTCCGCATTGCTCATGTCAAATGCATCATCTCTTAGTGGCGTTTCAATATTAGCACTCACATGGTCGTTTCCGATCTCATCTGAACTCAAATTACTTGATACAACTTTTTTATCTTTAAGCAGGGTATTCAACATAGTTTCTTTCGGTTTCATATAAAACAACTTTTAGTTCGTATTGTTTATCAAGCTTGTCTCTTAATAAATTATAAATAACCACAGCAATGTTCTCTGCAGTTGGATTTAAGTCTTTAAATTCTACTGTATCTAAATTTAAATTCTTGTGATCAAATTTTTCAATAACAAATTGGTTGATCAGATCACTTAAAATTTTTAAGTCGATCACATAACCTGTTTTTGGGTCAATTTCGCCGGTTACTTTAACTATTAACTCATAGTTATGCCCATGATAATTAGCATAATTACATTTGCCAAAGATCAATGCATTTTCTGCATCGCTTAAATTCGGATTGTGAAGCCTATGCGCAGCATTAAAATGTTCTTTTCTATAAACAGCAATTTTCTGTCCCATTTTTAAATTTTAAAATCAGAAATAGTTGGTTAAGCTATACTAATCAAAGTTTTTTCACAAACATTGTGTAAGAAGTTTGCTTACAAAGTAGTTTGCTAATTGTTGATTAACAAAGTTAAACAATAAATGTTTACTTGTTTCTTGGAATAAAGTTAAGAATATTTTTAATTTAACTACTAATCACCGAAATATTCTACGCAAATACGCGGTGTTTCATATAACTTAACGCAGTGTAAAGCTACGCCTGCAGGTAAATGCGGTACAATTTGCTGCCAAATGGCAATAGCTAAGTTTTCGGTGCTGGCAAGTTTTCCTGCCATAAAATCTACATCTAAATTTAAATTTTTATGGTCTAGTTTTTCGCAAACATATTGCTGTAAAATGCCACTCAACACCTTAACATCCATTAAAAAGCCGGTATCTTGGTTAACATTCCCTTTTATGGTGATTATAAGTTCATAATTATGTCCATGCCAATTAGTATTCGCACATTTTCCAAAAACTTCTACGTTCTTTTCTTCCGTCCAGTTTGGATTGTATAATTTATGAGCTGCGTTAAAATGTTCGTGTCGAGTTAAATAAACCATGGCGCAAATTTAATTAAATAATTGCTGAAATTTCTTTAAATATTTGCCGCAGATTTCGCGGAAACAAGCAGATTGATTTTAAATTGGTGTTTTA
Source organism: Bacteroidia bacterium (assembly GCA_022842625.1). Classification (GTDB taxonomy): domain Bacteria; phylum Bacteroidota; class Bacteroidia; order B-17B0; family Aurantibacillaceae; genus Aurantibacillus. Next base: position 154,827 of record JALHPG010000001.1, read on the forward strand.
ATCCCGCTTTTTTTATCATCATCTGCGTTATTTGCGAAATCCGTGGCTAAAACAATTAGCGTAATTAAAGGCTAATCCTTAATTTTGAATATGCCTAAATTTTTAATAGTTGCCGCAACAAAAGAGGAAATTCATCCACTTATAAAACATTTTAATGTTGCTTTAGAAGGAGCCGAGGGCTTATTTGAGAGTGATTCTGAGATAGAGCTCAGTGTGCTTATTACGGGCGTTGGGATGGTAAATACAGCCTATTATTTGGGGCGCTATTCGCACAACTTATATGATTATGTTATAAATGCCGGGATTTGCGGAGCGTTTAACCGTAGCATAAAAATTGGCGAAGTGGTGAATGTTGTTGAAGACAGTTTTTCTGAAATGGGTGCAGAAGATGATAAAGGATTTATTAAATACGTTGATCTGAATTTAGGAGGAAAAACAATTTTTCAAAATCAGGTAACAGTAGATTTTACTTATCTGGACGAATTAAAAAAAGTAAAAGGCATTACTGTTAACAAAGTGCATGGTAACGAAGAGAGTATAAAAACTATAACAAAACTTTTTACTCCTGATATCGAAAGCATGGAAGGCGCAGCTTTTTTTAGAGGTTGCTTTCGTTTATCTGAAAATTATTTTCAAGTAAGGGCGGTTTCTAATTATGTAGAAAAACGTGATAAAAGCAAATGGGATATTCCTTTAGCCATAAACAATTTAAATAACTTTTGTATTACATTAATTAACGACCTCAACACTTGAAAATAACAATAGGATATTCGCCTTGCCCAAACGACTGCTTTATATTTGACGCATTAATTCATGGTAAAATTGATACAGAAGGTCTGCAATTTGAAGTGTTGCTGGAGGATGTAGAAACCTTGAATAAAAAAGCATTAAAAGGCGAGTTAGATATTACAAAACTAAGCTACCACGCCTATGCATATGTTTTAGAAAATTATATTTTACTGCGCTCAGGAAGTGCGCTGGGTTTTAATTGCGGGCCATTATTGATCACCCGTCATCCTGAGGGGAGTCGAAGGATGGATGATAATTTAAAAATTGCCATTCCGGGTAAATTAACAACAGCTAATTTATTATTGTCTATTGCCTATCCAAATCTTACAAATAAAATAGAATATGTTTTTAGCGATATTGAAAATGCTGTTCTGTCGGGAGAAGTAGATGCGGGATTGATCATTCATGAAAACAGATTTACTTACCAGGATAGAGGACTAAAAAAAATAATAGATCTTGGTGAATTTTGGGATTCGCTGATCCACGCACCTATTCCATTAGGAGGAATTGTTATAAAAAGAAGTTTAAACAATGACTTACAACAAAAAGTAAATCGTTTAATTAAAAAAAGTGTTGAGTATGCTTTTGCAAATCCTGAAAGCAGCATGGATTATGTAAAAGCACATGCACAGGAAATGAGCGAAGAGGTAATGAAAAAACACATTGCCCTTTATGTAAATGATTTTTCGATCGACTTAGGTGAAACCGGAATTAACGCGGTGCAACTATTGTTTAATAAAGCAAAAGAATTAAACTTATTTAAATTTAATAATGAGAAAATAGTGATAGACTAAATTCTTTCCCATCTTTGAAATTTAAAATCGAATTTGTTTTTTTCGTCTGCTTTATGCGGTTCTTCCCAAACTAACTTAAATTCGTTTTCGTTTATCGCCGGAAAAAAAGTATCCGCATCAAAACTATGATCAATAACGGTGCGGTAAATGACATTAACCAAATGCATGGATTGTTTAAAAATTTCAGAGCCCCCGGTAATAAACACTTTTTCTTCGGTACAGTATTTTAAAGCGCCTTCAAGTGAATGATAGATCTCTCCGCCCTCCACTTTATAATCGCTGCTGCGTGTAATAATTAAATTTCTCCTTCCCGGTAAAAGTCTGCCAATGCTTTCATAGGTTTTACGGCCCATAATAACCGGGCAACCCATGGTAGTGGCTTTAAAAAATTTAAGATCGGCAGGTAAATGACATAAGAGTTGGTTATCTTTTCCAATACCGTTATTTAAATCTGTAACAACTATAGCTGCAATTATCATAATAAACTTAATTTTGTAAAATTGAACGCCTTACAATTAATACTACAAACCTATTTAAATAAGTTTAGCAACACAACAAAACTTATTAATGATACAATTAACAATGATTGTAAACAGATAATTATTATTCCCTCTTATTGCGAACCGGAATTAGAAAAAACACTTAATTCCTTATTAGATTGTGAACCCACAAAATTTATAACAGAAGTAATTATTGTTTTAAACTGTGCTTTAGGAGATGAAGAAGCCAAACACTTTCATCAATCTCAAAAAAAAGAATTAGAACAAAAATTTAATAAACACAGCAAACTAAATTTTTATTTTATTTTGGTTGATGATCTTCCTCCAAAACATGCCGGTGTTGGTTTGGCTCGTAAGATAGGCATGGATGAAGCTATTCGCCGTTTTAATGAGATTAATTTTGATGGCTTATTGGTGTGTTTTGATGGCGATTGTGTGGTAAACAAAAACTATTTAATTGAATTAGAAAAATATGCCTCTGCGCCCGAAACATATAATACAATCTGTTTGCACTTTGAGCACGATCTAACTACCGAACAGGATAAAACGTTAAATAAAGGAATAATTTTTTACGAACTTTTTTTACGTTACTATAAAGAAAGTTTAAGTTATTGCGGCTTTCCATATTCCTTTCACACCATCGGAAGCAGCTTGGCGGTTAAAGCAAGTATCTATTGCAAAGCAGGCGGCATGAATAAACGCAAGGCAGGAGAAGATTTCTATTTTTTAACCAAAGTTTTTCCATACGGCAAAATAATTGAATTAAATACGGCTGTAGTTTATCCAAGTGCGCGCATCAGCACACGTGTACCTTTTGGCACAGGCAGAGCACAACAAAATTTTATCGAAAAACAAAACGAAGAATATACCACCTATGCCTTTAAATCATTTGAAGATCTAAAACAATTTTTTGCAACCGATCTGTATGACATAGAATTTGATTTCGATTCGTTTCCTCAAACCTTAAAACACTTTTTACCGGAAGCAATTCTTAAAAACAAATTAGCAGAAATAAAAAACAACACATCAACCAAACAACAATTTCAAAAACGCTTTTTTGATTGGTTTGATGGTTTTATGATACTAAAATTTGTGCATTTTGTTCGTGATAATTATTATCCGAATGCCTCTATCGCCCATGAGTTGAATGTTCTTTTAACCAAAAAAAGTAGTTCATCAACTTTAATTTCAGCAAAAGATCAACTGATCTATCTAAGAAAAATTCAATCGCAGAGCTAACTTAGATCATAAAATATATTTCATTAGCACCTAAAAGTTTTAAATAAAATTTTCTAACTTTATTATATGGAAGGTAATATTCTTGTAGCACATCCCTTATTGCACGATGGTTTTTTTAACCGCTCGGTAGTATATGTCACCAATCACAATTCGGTGGAGTCCTTAGGTTTTGTTTTAAATTTTAAAACAGAATTTAAACTTAGTGATGTTAAACCTGAAATTAAAAACGGACACTTTCCTATTTATGAAGGAGGTCCGGTTGGCAAAGATCAACTGTTCTATATCCACAAACTTGGTCATAACCTAAGCGACTCGGTTAAAATAAAAGATGATATTTATTTTGGCGGAAATTTTAATGAGTTAATGAAAATGATCGAACAAGGCAAAGTAAAAACATACGACATTCGTTTCTTTGCAGGATACAGCGGCTGGGCCGATGGACAGCTAGAAAATGAAATTAAACACGATCATTGGTTAATTAATAAAAAAGTCGATTCCTCTTTTTTTGGTAATGAGGCCGAAGATCTATGGGGATTACAACTCACTGAAATAAAAAATACCTATAGTATCTTTGCAGATTTTGGCGATACGCCTTCAGTAAATTAATCTTTACTATTCATATCTACTTTTTGTTTTATCTTAACGGGAAAACGTTTTTTAAGATAAAATTTTCCGGCCTTTAGATCTCCTGCAACCTCAATAATACTTTTTCCTCCACCGCCCATTAACTTAATTATATCCATTGGATTGGCATCCTTAAAATTACTTTTTAAATTAAAGCTGTATGTTTTCTCGGTATTTCCAGCAATAGGTACACGTTTAGAAAGTTTTGCTTTCCCTAAATGTATACCACTGTAAATAACATCAAACTCGCTTCGGTAAATAGAGAATCCCATTTTATTCGGATTTTTTATTCCCAATAAAATATCGGCGTCCATTCCTTGCGGACTGATCTTATTTATCTTAAAACCTTTTACACCTGTACATTGCGCCTCTTTAAAATCGGTGCAGCTTGAAAAGAAAATAATACTAAATAAAATTATCGCAGAAAATATTGATCTCATTTTTATTTTTTATTTAAATTAAATAATGCTAATAAACTTGCTAAAACCCACACACTTTCTAAAACCACAAAAGGATAAAAATGTATCATGTAGCTTGAAACCCCGGCTAAACCGGCTCCTAAAATATTTAAGATCAAATAGCTTTTTGATTCGGGTGTTATTTTTTTTGCAATGTTTAATGCAAATGCAATTAAAAGCAATGTAACACCTAATGTTCCTATCCAATCACTTAAAGCCATCTAAAAATTACTTAGAAGATAACTGCGTGAAATGCTTATAAAATAAAGGAATGGTTTCAATGCCTTTATAATAATTAAATAAACCATAATGTTCGTTTGGCGAATGTAATGCATCTGAATCTAAACCAAAGCCAAACAATATACTATCTAATCCTAATTCTTTTTTAAATAAGGCTACAATAGGAATACTGCCACCACCACGAGTTGGTACAGGTTTTTTGTTATATGTTTCCTGCATAGCCATACTTGCTGCTTTATATCCTATGTTATCTGAACTTAAATAATAAGGCTCACCGCCATGATGTGGTTTTACAATTACCTTTACTGACTTAGGCGCAATGCTCTCAAAATATTTTTGAAAAATAGCACTGATCTTATCAGAATTTTGATTTGGCACTAAACGCATACTGATCTTAGCAAATGCTTTTGAAGGCAAAACAGTTTTAGCACCTTCGCCAATATACCCACCCCAAATACCATTTACATCTAAGGTTGGACGGATCCCTGTGCGCTCAATAGTTGTGTATCCTTTTTCTCCTAATTCTTCGCCAACATTCAAGTCTTTAATAAAATCATTTAAATTAAATGGCGCTTTTGCCATCTCTGCACGCTCTTCTGCACTTAGCTCCATTACATCTGCATAAAAATCAGGAATGGTAATGTGATTATTTTCATCGTGACAGCTCGCTATCATTTTACATAAAATATTTATAGGGTTTGCAACCGCACCACCATAAACACCGCTATGCAGATCGCGATTCGGCCCTACCACTTCAACTTCCATATAGGCTAAGCCGCGTAAGCCGGTATCAATACTTGGTATATCATTAGCAATAACCGATGTGTCAGAAATTAAAATAACATCTCCTTTTAATCGTTCTTTATTTGCAATGATCCATGGGCCTAAGCTTGGCGAACCAACTTCTTCTTCACCTTCGATCATAAATTTTACATTACACGGCAATGTGTTTGTTTTCATCATCAATTCAAAGGCCTTAACGTGCATGTACATTTGGCCTTTATCATCGCAAGATCCGCGCGCGAAAATTGCACCTTCAGGATGTACGTCCGTTTTTCTGATTACCGGTTCAAATGGCGGAGAATCCCATAATTCTAGTGGATCGGCAGGCTGAACATCATAATGACCATAAACAACAACTGTAGGTTTTTTTGGGTCTATTATTTTCTCTCCGTAAACCACCGGAAAACCTTTAGTTTGGCACAATTCCACTTTATCGGCTCCTGCCTCAATTAAACGTTGCTTAACTGCTTCTGCAGTTTTAATAACGTCTGCTGCATAATTAGAATTAGCACTTATAGACGGGATGCGTAAAAGATCAAAAAGTTCATTTAACAAACGGTCTTTGTTTTGATCCAAATAGGTAGTAATAGTAGATTTTTCCATAAAAATTTGATGGCTAAAGGTACAATTTTGAAGGAGATATAAAAAGAAAATTCTATTTAACGATCCAATTTGCCACGTTCCTCTAAACCCTTCACCCACTTGTGAAATCTAACTATTTTAAAAACTAAGATCCAAAAAGTTCTAGTATAATTCACACTTAAAACAAACAAAATGTGTTACTTTTACATAAAGCATATTGGCTATTATGAATTCATTTATAACAAGTTTAACTTTATTTTTTGTTTTCTTTTTTTCTAATATCCTTTTTGGGCAAATCCAAAATATTAAGATCAGCAGTCAGTTTGAACCCGAAGAGGTTTCTATTGCCATTAACCCAAAAAACACCAAACAAATAATCGCGGGCGCAAATTTATCCAGCTCTTACTATAGCCACGATGGTGGATTTACCTGGCAACGTAATGCTATTTTATGCAAAGAGTTTAATGTTTATGGCGACCCTATTTTGTTTTGGGACACCGCTCAAACAGCTTACTTTATGCACTTGTCTTTTCCTAATCCAAAGATCACGCCGGGTGGCAGTTGGGTAGACAGGATCGTGTTAAACAAGTCGGCCGATTTTGGAATAACTTATCCAAACTGTTTTGCCGTTGGAAAAAACAATAAAAAAGTTCAGGATAAACACTGGGCCTGTGTAGATGAAAAAACAAATACCATTCATGTAGCATGGACACAATTTGATATTTACGAAAGCTCAGATCCAAAAGACACATCCATTATTCGTTATTCAAATTCGAAAGATGGAGGTGTAACCTGGGCAGAACCAAAAAAAATAAGTGCTTTTACCGGAGATTGCAGAGATAACGATAATACGGTAGAAGGCGCAGTGCCTTGCATGGGGCCAAACGGGGAGTTATATATTGCTTGGGCGGGGCCTAAAGGATTAGTGTTTCAAAGATCGTTAGACGGAGGAACTACTTTTTTAAAAGAAGAAAAAATAATTACTCCAATCAAAAACGGTTGGGAATACAGTGTAAATGAAGTATCGAGAGCTAACGGTTTGCCATTTACCGCATGTGACATTAGCAATGGCCCAAATAGAGGAAGAATTTATGTTTGTTGGGGCGACGAAAAGAACGGCGAAAAAAATAAAGACGTGTTTATTGTGTACAGCGATGATAAAGGCGAAACCTGGTCGGATCCAATAATCATAACCTATAGGCCAAATCACAAAGAGCAGTTTATGCCTTTTATGACCATTGACCAAAAAACAGGCTACGTTTATGTTTTATATTACGACAGACAAAACTATACAGATAATTTAACTACAGACGTTTATATGGCCGTGAGCAAAAACGGCGGATTAAAATTTGACTATTATAAAATTAACGAAACCTCTTTTAAACCTGTTAAAAGTGTTTTTTTTGGTGACTACATTGGTTTAAGCGCAGTTAACAATATGGTAAGACCAATATGGATGCAAATTGGAGAGGATAAAAAATTAAGCATTTACACAGCAATTATTAATGACAGCATTTTACAGAACTACCAAAACAAAACAGTAAATGAAATGGTTATTGAAAAAACCTTTAAATTTTTGCCAAAAATTAAAGTAGATTTTACAACCAACACAGGCGGAAAATTAATGGCTGAGATCTCAAAGCCACTGGATCCTAGTTTTAAAAGCGTTACCATAAAAAGCATGCAGGTAAAAAAGGGCAAAAATCAATTAACCATCAAAACTAAAAAACTTGGCTTGCCAAAAGGCAATTATGTATTAACACTTTACCTTAACGGCAAAAATCAATACGTTTGGATAACAGAAGACTAATATGAAAAAATTACTTTTATTTATATTTGGTTGTATTACATTTGCCGGCAGCGCGCAAAGAATTAGCGATTTTAATTTGTTTTTTGCAGGTAATGGCGTTACTATAAAATTCACTATTTTAAAAGGAACTTTATGCAACGGGTATAACATATTGCATAGCGTAGATTCAATTAACTTCAAAACAATTTATAATTTTCCGGGGATTTGCGGAAACACATCTACTGATGAAAGCATTAGTTATTTTCACGCATCGCCTGAAATTAATAAAAATAACTATTATAAGATCGAACTTATTCCTATAGAAGTTTCGTTGGTAAAAAAGATCTTTGTTTTCGAGATTTCTGATCTAGAAGCGGTTCTCTATCCAAATCCACAAACCGGTAATTCGGATCTATTAGATCTTAGAATTTTTAACGCAGGAACAATTCAACTCAAAGGTTTTATTTATGATCAATACGGAAGTTCGATACAAGAACTAAACTTAACAACCAGCTTTGATCTTGCAAAAATTAATGTTTCTAATTTAAAAAATGGCGTATATTTTATAAGACTCCTGAATGCAGAAAAAAAATATTCCTTTAAACTTATCATTAATAGGTAATGGAAGTAAGAGCAGATTCATATTTGTGGGCAATTAGAATGTACAAGTCTAGAACCCTTGCCTCTGAAGCAATTAAAGGAGGGAAAGTGAAATTAGATGGCGATAATTTTAAACCATCACATGTTGTAAAAATTGGTGAACGCTACACTTTATCAATAGGCGATACAAAAAAAATAATTGAAGTTACTGCCTTAATTGATAAGCGCGGGAATTTTGAATTAGCACAAAAACATTATACCGATCATTCTCCTGTACAAACAAAACAAGAAAAATTAGATTCCGTTTTTTACTCTCCAAATGTTAAGCGCGATAAAGGTTCCGGCAGACCAACCAAAAAAGACAGAAGAGATATTTTTGGATTTAACTCACCGGATTGATCATTTAGCAGTTGCTTGAAAATAACACCTTGTAACTCTCCCTTTGAAAAACAGAGGCAGAGGGCTTTTTAAAAACATTGTTTCAAGTTTACCAAAATCAAACAATAAATTATTTCGTCCCTACGGGACTAGGCTTAATATATATTTTCTTTTTTCTACAGTTATTAGATCCCTAACGGGATCAAACATTAAAACTTTATTTGTCCCATAGGGACAATATCTCTTTAGAAACATCGCTAAAAATAAAAAGTCCCCTTAGGGACTTAATATTATTAAAAAGAAAAATAGCATGCTGCTCTGAAGCTTCAAACTATTTCACTACACCTAATTCTTTGCCCACTTTAGCAAAAGCAGCAATGGCTTTATCTAAATGTTCTTGCGTATGCGCAGCACTTAATTGCACACGAATACGTGCTTTGTCTTTTGGTACTACCGGAAAGAAAAATCCGATAACATAAATACCTTCATCCAATAATTTTGCGGCAAAGGATTGCGCTAATTTTGCATCGTATAACATCACAGGTACAATCGCACTGTCGCCATCTTTAATTTCCAATCCGGCAGCTTTTATTCCCTTTTTAAAATAGTTCACGTTCCACTCTAATTTATCGCGCAGATCGGTTGTTTTGCTTAACAAATCGAACACTGCAATACTTGCACCAACAATACTTGGCGCTAATGAGTTACTAAATAAATACGGACGAGAACGTTGACGCAACAATTCAATAATTTCTTTTCTGCCGGAAGTAAAACCTCCCATTGCACCACCTAAGGCTTTTCCAAGGGTTCCGGTAATAATGTCTACGCGGCCAATTACATTTTTAGCTTCGATCGTTCCTCTTCCTGTTTTACCAATAAATCCGCTGGCGTGACATTCATCCACCATTACCAAAGCATTGTATTTATCAGCTAGGTCACAAATTTTATCTAAAGGCGCAACAAAACCATCCATGCTAAATACACCATCTGTTACAATAATTCTATGGCGTTGTGCTTGCGCTTTAATTAATTGCTCTTCCAAATCTGCCATGTCGCAATTTTTATAACGGTAACGTTGTGCCTTGCATAAACGCACTCCGTCTATAATACTCGCGTGATTTAATTCATCGCTGATAATAGCATCCTGCTCATCAAACAAGGGCTCAAATACGCCACCATTCGCATCAAAAGCAGCTGCATATAAGATTGTATCTTCTGTGCCTAAAAAATCGGCTATCTTTTTTTCTAATGTTTTATGTATGTCTTGCGTGCCGCAAATAAAGCGCACACTGCTCATTCCAAAACCATGCGTATCTAAAGCATTTTTAGCAGCCTCTAACACTTTTGGGTGAGATGATAATCCCAAATAATTATTAGCACAAAAAATAATTACATCTTTTCCGTTTACCTTAACAACAGCATCCATAGGTGTTGTAATAACGCGCTCGCGTTTAAATAAACCATTGCTTTCTATTTCAGCTAAAGTGCCTTGAAGTTGTTCTTTTAATTTTCCGTACATACTAATTGTTTTTATGGTGTGAATTTAATAAAAAAAGCCCGTTAAAATTTAATTTAACGGGCATAATTTACAATTACATTATTTACAGATAATAAGCTTTTGAGGCTTGGATTGACCGCTGTCGTTAACCACAACTAAGGTATAAATACCAGAATTAAATTTTTGTGTATTGACTTGGACTAAGGATAGTGAAATTTTTTCTTCGAAAACTTTTTTACCTAAATTATCAAAAATATACAACACTGTTTTATCGTTTATTTGTCCCGCCCAAGAAACTATAAGTTCATTTGTTGCAGGATTTGGCATCATACTTAAATAATGATCCATAATAAATTTGTTGTCAGTTATTCCGGTTGGCGCACATGTAGGAGCAAGGGTTGTAGTTTGTCCGCATCGCCATTGTGAGTAAGTAATACCAGTCGATCCGCTCCATGCAGCAAATGCTGTTTGTTTTTGATCGATCGTTTTCCAATTAATTTTTCCTTGAGTTTTCATAACATTAATTGAGTCAAGAACTCGAGAAAGAGTAGCCGGCATTTGAAATGTTGGTGTTACTGTACTTGTTCCAAAATCTTTAAAATTTATCATGAGGGTTCCGTTGTAAAATTTATTTGCAGGGTAAGTGCCATTTTTAATCTTTGTTGCTTCATTTCTAATGTCTGCGATCATAGCGTTTACATTGGTTGTAGGAGTTAAAACCCACGAACAGCCATTTCCTTGCAACCAAACATTTTGCGCAGGATCATGGCAATAAAAATCAATTGAATCATTTTTGCCGCGTGGTTTCCAAACTCCATAATTACTTGCATCATTGTCGTGTGGGGGTAAGCTCCCTGCTCCCCAAATAACATTTGCTTTCCAAGTAAAAGTTGGCACGCTTTGCGCGGTAATAGTTGTGGTATAAGGGATCCAATCCCCAGAAGCATAAGACTGGCTGGGGGTAACCGTGCCGTTATAATAAATAAAACCTCCAACAACGTTGCTTGCCTGAGCTCCTGTTAGATTTATTGAATAACTTACGTCTGCTATATTATAGGGGCTAGGGCTTTTATACCGTGGATCTATTTGCACAACGTTTGCAGGAATGCCACCAATATTATAAGCATATTGTAGTATATCCGTAGTGGCTGTAGCTGCAGATTCATGAATTAAACTGCCTTGAACAAAATTTGGATTGAGTTGCATGTTATACTTTGCGCCCTTAGCAAATACCAAGTCCACAATTTTTCTAAGGGTGTCGCGCGTTTGATTAAAATTAGCAGCAGTGGTATAATTTTCTGCGGGCTCATTATGCGATGTAATACCAAAATTTAATGTCGGCGTTGGCACTTGCGAAAAATAAGAATTAGATAGTGTTATAAATATCAAAATAAGCGTAATTGTTTTTTTCATACAAAAATTTATTAGGTTTAATTTACAATCGAAATTAATAAATTTAGTATAAAAGGCAAATAAATTACTGGTTATTACTAAAGTAATTTTTACTTTTGAAGTACATTATGACTTATATAATTTCAGGGATACAACAGGTTGGAATTGGCGTTGCCAATGTTCACGAAGGTTTTAAATGGTACAATAACAATTTTGGAATGGATATTCCAATTTTTGAAGAAGCTGCCGAAGCAAATTTGATGCTGCCTTACACAGGCGGCAAACCACATAAGCGTCACGCTATATTAGCCATTAACATGAAAGGCGGCGGCGGCTTTGAGATTTGGCAATACACCAGCCGCACACCACAAGCTTGCGCCTTTAAACCACAATTGGGTGACTTAGGATTATTTTGCGCTAAAATAAAAACAGAAAATATTACCGCTTCCTTTGAGTTTTTAAAATCAAAGGGCGTAAAAATGCTTGGCAACATTTCTAAAAATCCGGTTGGTAAACAACATTTTTTTATTGAAGATGCTTTTGGAAATTTATTTGAGATAATTGAAGATAATGTTTGGTTTGGCAAAGGTTTAAAAGAAACCGGCGGACCGGTAGGCATGATCATTGGCGTTAAAAATATTGAGAAATCAATTAAATTTTATTCAGATATTTTAGGTTACGATAAAGTGTTATACAATGGCGAAGGAAGCTATGATGACCTTTCTGTTTTACCGGGAGGCTCAGTAACCGCTAAGCGCGCCATTTTAACACATAGTAAGGAACGTGTTGGTCCATTCTCAAAATTATTTGGTAATAGTTATATCGAATTAGTAGAAGCGAAAAATTATACGCCTCGCAATATTTTCGAAAATCGTTTTTGGGGCGATCTTGGTTTTATTCATTTATGTTTTGATATTAAAAACATGGCAGCTCTAAAAACCGCTTGCGAAGCTGCAGGACACCCATTTACAGTTGATGGCGGCTCGGGTTTTGAAATGGGTGAAGCAGCAGGACATTTTACGTACATCGAAGATCCGGATGGAACTTTAATTGAATTTGTTGAAACCAAAAAAATTCCGATCATGAAAAAATGGGCTTGGTATTTGGATCTTAAAAAACGCGCGCCCGAAAAACCTTTGCCTAATTGGATGCTAAAAGCATTGGCCATGAACAGGAAAAAGGTTTAGTTAATTGTTGTTTTATTACGTGTGATAACTATCACTGTTTCATTAATACATTATTAATGGCAGTTCCTCTACATTTTGCTTACCTTTATTAGTATGAAACACTACTTGATAATTTTTATTTTTATTGTTTGCGCAAAACTTTCGGCACAAGAAATTGTTTCGTCAAGTAGTTCTATCGAATCGTGTGCAGACAGTGCTAATTGCTACACAGTAAAAGGTCCGGCTTATTTATTTTACGATGAAAGCAAAAACGATCTGTTTTTAAAAATTATGTTTTCTGATTTTAAACGACAAGGTGATACCGCTGATGTTTGGTTAAATAGAACTTCAGACAGCATCTTATATTTTAAGGCCGATCTTCAAAAAGAACAATTTCCAACACTAAGCAATCAAAACACAAAAACAATTGAGCTTAACGGACAAGTTTATTTTAATAATAAATGGAGAGATCAAAAGATAAACCTTTCCATTTTTAGTTCAGAAAACAGTATTGTAAATACCAGTAACACCAATGCAAATTTTAAGTACGATAATTATAAAGTCAATTTTAGTTTGCCCTTTGTACCCAAACAATTTAAAACCTACAAAAAATCACATTACACTAAACAAACTATTAGTATTAACATAACCATGGGCAGAATAAATTTGTTAAAACCCGGCATGGAAAACCTTTTAAAGGATATCTATTATCAGTCTTCGCACTAACACTTTGCCTATCTAATCTAACCGCATTGTCACATAGATTCAATTGATCTTGGCTTTCTTTTAAAGTTTACATAGTTGCCTCACTATTGTAAAGCCAAACCTATAGTTCTCTCTCATTTTCCTATGTTTCTATGTGGTTTAACAGCTTACTATTACCTTTTTTACCTACCTTTGCGCCGTGATAAAAATAGGCGACCATATTGAACTTCCTGATTTTCCCTTATTACTTGCTCCTATGGAGGATGTGAGCGATCCGCCGTTTAGAATGGTTTGCAAGCAATATGGTGCCGATCTGATGTATACTGAATTTATCAGTAGCGAGGGGCTTATTCGCGATGCCATTAAAAGCAGAAAAAAATTAGATATTTTTGATTACGAGCGTCCAATTGGTATTCAGATATTTGGGGGCGACGAAGAAGCAATGGCGCTTTCGGGTAAAATTGTAGATGCTGCCAACCCCGATATTGTAGATATTAATTTTGGTTGCCCTGTTAAAAAGGTTGTTTGCAAAGGTGCTGGTGCTGGTGTTTTAAAAGATGTTGATCTAATGGTGCGCTTAACCAAAGCGGTTATTAAAAGCACTAATTTACCCGTTACTGTTAAAACTCGCCTGGGTTGGGATGATGCAACCATTAATATTATGGAAGTAGCTGAGCGCTTGCAAGACATAGGCATTAAAGCATTAAGCATTCATGGGCGCACGCGCCAGCAAATGTACAAGGGCTCTGCTAATTGGGCACCTATTGCAGAAGTAAAAAACAATCCACGCATAAAAATTCCCATTTTTGGTAATGGCGATATTGATAGTCCGAAAAAAGCTTTAGAGTATAAAAACAGATATGGCATTGATGGTATTATGATAGGCCGTGCTGCCATAGGCTATCCTTGGATATTTAACGAAATAAAACATTTTTTTGAAACCGGAGAGCATCTTCCAAAGCCAACCATTGTAAACCGAGTTGAAGTGTGCAAAACACATTTAGAAAAATCGGTTGAGTGGAAAGGCGAAAAATTAGGTCTTTTAGAGATGCGCAATCACTATTCTAATTACTTTAAAGGCATTCCAAATTTTAAAGAAACCAGAACAAAATTAGTTACCTTAAATTCTTCTTTAGAATTATTTGACTTGTTAGACACAATACCGCAAATGCCCGACTTACAGGCTATTTAGCTTAATTGCCCAATTAGTAATTTCATTTAAGGCGGCAACAAAACATGCCTTGCAAGGGAAATTAGGCTTTGAGTGTTAAAAAAATATTTCCTACCACCATAAATATGTTCTAATTTTAGTATTACTTCGTATTAGTTTTTAATGAAAATTATTTTAAAATATTCTTATATATTTTTGTTCGCTCTGTTCGTTTTGCATGGAGGAAGATCTTTTTCTCAAAAAAACCGAATTGATTCTTTATTGAAAGTTGTTAAGGGTTTAGGGGCAGAAATGTCTTCTTCGAGTTTAGACGATACGGTTAGAATTAAAGCTTTAATAGATCTAAGTAAGGAGTACGTTTTTAATAGAGACTTTTCAAAATCCATTAAATATGCAAGTATTGCAAAGCTAATTTCCGAAAAACTCGTTACCGCCTTAGACATTTCAATATCTAAAACCTGGCTGGCAAACTCTTTACAAAGCATTGCCTTTACCTTCGAAAACCAGGAAAATTTCCCTAATGCACTTGCGCAATACAAAAAGGAATTAGTGTTAAGGGAAGCTATTGGAGAAAAACACAGTATTTCAAAATGCCTAAATAAAATTGGCGAAATGTATAATTCGATGGATAATTTAGATGCCTCGTTAGAATATTATTACAAGGCGCTAAGCTTGATAGACGAGGTAAATTATAAAGACGACGTATTAACTATATACAATAATATTGGAATTGCTTACGACAGACAAAAAAATCATTCAAAATCTTTGGAGTATTATGTTAAGGTGCTAAACTTAAGTAAAGCAACAAATGACAAAAACACAATGGGTATTTGTTACTCTAACATTGGCACATTATATGCCGAAGACGGGAAAAATTCTCAGGCCTTAGATTACTTTTTTAAATTTTTAAAAATCGCAGAGGAGTTAGGTAACAAAAAAAATATTGCCATAGCTTATTTAAACATCTCTAATGTATATGATGTTGAGGGTAATTATACTAAGTCTTTTGAAATGCAATTTAAGGCTATTAAGGTGTTTGAAGAATTAGGCAACCAGTCAGAACTAGCCTTAATTAAGGCAAACATTGGATCGTCCTATCTTTCTTTAGCGAAAACAACTTCCAATAAAAACGAAAAAGACAAAAGCCTTCGTGAATCTGAAAAGTACCTAAAAGAATCGCTCATGCTGTACAAAAAAATTGGCCAAATAGAAAGCATAGGCCAGGTATATTATGATCTATCTGAATTAGCCATGCTAAGGGGAAATTTTGAATCATCATTAAATGACTATAAGAATTATATTCTGTACAGAGATAGTTTAACGAAGTTGAAAGACAATGAAAAAAGCATTCGCGCTGAAATGAATTACGAGTTTAATCAAAAAGAAAACTTATCTAAATTAGCTTTGGAAAAAAATCAGGCAGTTGCAAACGAAGAAAGCGAAAGACAAAAAAAAATACTATACCTATTTGTTGTAGCCTTTGTTTTTACAGCCATTTTGGCCATTTTTATTTTCAGAAGTAACCGGAATAAACAAAAAGCTAATAGAATAATTACTCTCCAAAAACAAGAGGTTGAACGACAGAAAAATTTAGCAGAAGAAAAACAAACACAGATACTTGCTAGTATTAATTATGCCAAGCGCATTCAAGATTCGGTTTTAATTTCTGAAGAAAAAATAACGGCTAATATTCCCAATCTATTTATTACTTATATTCCTAAGGATATTGTAAGTGGCGATTTTTATTGGTATTCAAAACAAGGGCACGAGTCGTTTATTGTGGTGGCAGATTGCACAGGTCATGGGGTGCCGGGCGCATTTTTAAGCATGGTAGGCAGTACGCTTCTAAATGAAATAATTAATCATAAAAAGGTGTTTGATCCTGCATTAATAATTAAAGAGCTTTCCATTGGATTATCGAACACATTTGTAAGTAAGGGCAAAGATGATTTCAACCAGGACGGCATGGATATTTCGATCTGTAAGATCGATCACGAAACAAAAAAGCTATACTTTGCCGGCGCCAATCAACCAATATATCTGGTAGACAGCAAATCAACCAAAGAGATCAAGGCGCAAATAAGTTCCATCAACGGGATTTTTGCTTTAAATAAAAACGAAACTATCACCAACTTTGAGTGGGATCTAAAACCCGACACAATGGTGTATATGTCTACCGACGGATATGTTGATCAGATAGGCGAAATAACAAATAAGAAATTTTTAAGCTCCCGTTACGAAAAACTATTAAAAGAAATTAATGGTTTACCTATTGAAAAGCAAAATCAATTGCTGGAAGAAAACTTTGATGAATGGATGGGCGACTCAAAACAAATAGATGATGTTTTGGTAATTGGTTTTAGGATCTAAACTTCGTTAAAAATAAATTTCAACCCTGTTAGTTTTTCCAGTCTGGTTCCGGTTTGCATCATATCACCATCTCCAATATCGTAATTCCAATTAAGCTTAACAGTTTTTGTTTTTGCTAATTCATCAAACAATAAAATTATTCGCATTATTTGTTTTGTAGAAGCAGTACTTAAATAATCAAAATGAAAAACAACATTTGTAATTTCTTTTGGCGATTTAAGATAATCTAATATATAGGCTACTAAAGGATCGTAAAAAATTATAGCATTTTCCGGCAGAGATCGTTTTGAGATCTCAAACACGCCTTTAAGATCATCAAACATTACATTTGGCGCATCCTCTGTTGCTTCTCGTTTTAATGTTGCCATTATATTAATACTTAATATTTGCTTTTATGATAATAAATGTTTTTTCGTTTAGGTAAGGAACCATTTCTATCTCTATTTTATTCTTACTTTTAAGTCTAATGTCAATAAACCCCAAGCCGGCCCCTTGCTTGTTTGCATCTTGTTCTAACAAAAGTGTTTCTAAATAAAGTTTTTCTATGGCCTCATCACCCAAAGAGTTCACATGATCAATTCTTTTTACGAGAGCTTCAATTTTCGAATTCTCAATATAGTTTCCTGTTATTAACGAACAAATATTATTATTATCTGCTACCATAAATAAACCCGGTCTGTCTTCGCTATTATTTAATCCTGTAGCATGGTAACTGATGTTTTGAAGCAATTCGATCATAATGGAAACAGACGTTTTTTTAAAACTAAACTTTTCCGTTAAATACATGCTCCCTTCAGCCATTGACAGCAAACTCCTAACATTTTCGTGTTTAAACTGTCCTTGAAAAAAAATCTTTAAATTGTTATCTAAAACAACCTTATGTACATTCTCTACTATATCAAACTTATCAGGTTCCGGCGAATTGGTGTCTAAATTCTGCCCCTCAGTTATTTTTGACTGAAAATAAAAGTAGGAGTTTTTTTCATCAAGTTTCTTAAAATCATAAGCAAGCTTATTCCCGCTCTTCCTCACCATTTCAATTAATCCCAAGCCTGCACCCCCTTTTTCAGAAAACCCTCCCGCACTCAACACTTCCTTTTGATACTCTTTCAATTCGTCGGCACTTAATGAATTTACTTTCGCAAGTTTTTGCGAAAGAGAAGGTATATGCTCGTTTTCAATAGCATTTCCCGAACCTATCAGGTATCCTCCAGTAAATTTATGTATTGAAAAAAAACCGTCCATTAACCTGGCATCCTGACTTATTCCCTGGTGTCTGGTGATATTTTGCAGCGATTCAACAATAATAAAATATACCTTTTTCTTCATCTTTAGCGATTCGCTCTCAACTTCCATATTAGTCTCAGCTAAAGATAAAATGCGTTCGGTTAAATCATTAGTGAAATCGCCGTTGTACGCATAATTTAATTGGTAATTATTTAAAACATTAAATAATTCGGCGATTGATAGATATTTTTCATTTTTGGTCATTTCCATAAACAATCAAACATACAATTTAATTACAAGTTATAAAAATTAAATTGAAAAACCGCTTAGTTTTAAGCTTAAGGTATTTTTGGCGAGTTCTTTTAAAAATTTAATTATTAATTACCTAATTGATTAATTATATTTGGTTAAATAATTCACCTATGCTTTTTAAGTTCTCAAAACAACTCCTAGCCTTAACTTTCTTAATGTTATCTGTTTGCGGCTTTTCCCAAAAAGGAAGTCAATTGTCTAACGATACCGTAAAATTTATTTCCGATCTAAATAATTACTTTATCGAAAACACCTCTAACCGTTTAGAGGCAGAAACCTACATGCGCACATTTACAGAGCGCTGGGAACAAAATTATATTACCGGCTACTACAAAGAAGCTACTATTAAGGCCTGCAACTTGATGGCTGTTAAACGTCTAAAGCCAAATCCTTATCTCATAGGTTATTTTTCTGCGCTCTACTCCTTTTTGGAAAAACAAATAGCTGCCGAAAAATATATAAACTGGCAAATTTGTTTAGAAAAAATATTAGCAAAAAAAGGTGTTAGTGGCGTTCAGGAAATTTTGGTGCTTGGTGAAAACATGTTTAAATACAACGCCTTTTATAAAACACCATCCTATGTATACTACTCCTACCAACCAAACTATAAATTTGAATACGACACCACTTTAAAAATTATTTTTAAGGATATTACTTTAATTGGTGTAAACCCACGCGGCGATAGTATTGCCGTTGAAGAAACACAGGGTGTGTACTACCCAAATACAGTAACCTTTGTTGGTAAAGGCGGTAAAATTAGTTGGGAACGTTGCGGCCTAACTAAGGAGGTATATGCAACCATTAAGCGTTTTAATATAGACTGTAAAACAGGAAACTACACGAGTGATACTGCTACTTTTGTTGGTAAACAATTTTTTGACAAACCACAGGTTGGTAGATTTTCAGACAGGATCATAACCGAAAATGGCGAATTAACCTACCCTCGTTTTGATTCATATAGCAAACGTTTAGTTGTAAAAAATATTTATCCCGATGTTGATTACGATGGTGGTTTTGGTATGCGCGGGCCAAAATTTGTTGGTTCCGGAACAAATAGTAATCCTGCAAGAATTATTTTTAAAAGAAATGGGGTTAAATTTTTGGAGATCAGTTCGCGATCTTTTGGTATGGGTAAGGACAAGATCGTAGCAAACCCCGGCGCGGTTAAGTTTTTCCTTAATAAAGATACTATTTATCATCCGGGCTTAAGTTTTACCTACCAAGTAGAAAAACGTTTAGTTACTATTTTACGTGGCGACGACGGCTTACAAAAAACACCCTTCTCGAATTCATTTCACAAATACGATATGTATTTTGAACAGATTCTTTGGCAGTTAGACCAGCCGATGATCGCATTTAATTTTTTACCGAATAACTTTCAAGGCGAAGCGTTTTTTGAATCTACCGATTTTTATACAAGAGAAAAATCAGAAACTATAAAAGGTAAAGAAACCATTAGCCCGGTTACTAAAATGATAGAATACTACAATGCCAATGAAAAGCCAGCTCAGTTCTCAGTTGTAGATTTTGCAAAATACATTAAATATTTAGCTGTAGACCTCCGCCCAATAATTTTTAAAATGGCAATTTATGGTTTAATTTATTTTGATCCCGAAACGGATATGATCAAAGTTAAACAGCGTTTAATGGACTATGCTGATAATTTAAAACATAAACACGATTACGATATTATTACTTTACACTCAGTAACCCAGGGCAAAGATAACGCTTCGTTAAATCTACTCAATTATGATATAACTGTTCGTGGTGTTAAGCAAGTATTACTAAGCGATACTCAAAAAGTTTTTATTTTCCCAAAGAACGGAGAAATGCTTCTTAAGAAAAATAGAGAAATCAATTTTAGCGGAACTCTTTCGTCGGGTAAGTTTGAGTTTATTGGTAAAGACTTTATTTTTGATTACGAAGAGTTTAAGGTTAAAATGAAAACCATTGATTCTATAAAAATTTATGTTGAGGCCTTTGAACCGGATATTAACGGAAACATCCCGTTTAAAAAAGTACAAACTTTAATTGAGAACGTAAATGGTGAATTAAGGATCGACGCGCCAAAAAACAAAAGCGGCTGGGGTCGAGCCCCTACCTTCCCTTCGTTTCAAAGCTTTAAAGAGAGTTATGCATTTTATGAAAAACGCAGTATTTTTAAAAACGTATATAATAAAGATAAATTTTATTTTAAACTCGACCCATTTGCAATTGACAGCTTAGATAACTTCAGAAACGAAGGACTCCGATTTGATGGAACATTTTCTTCCGCAGGAATCTTTCCTGATTTTAGAGAGGTTTTAACCTTACAAAAAGATTACTCGCTTGGTTTTATCAGGCAAACGCCCGCTGGAGGCTTTCCTATCTATGGCGGTAAAGGCAACTTCGATCAGGAAATTAGATTAAGTAATAAAGGATTACGCGGGGGTGGAGATCTTAATTTTAGCTCAAGCGCTTCAAAAGTACCAGACCTTATCTTTTTTCCCGATAGCGCAAATGGTAATGCAAGCACCTTTGATGTGAAAGAAGGCGATGCCCCCGAATTCCCAACTGCACATGGCGATACAGTGCGCCTTCATTTTATGCCCTATAGGGATCTATTACAAGCCTTTGATATTAAAAAACCATTTATTGCGTATAAAGAAAAAATTACTTTCAAGGGTCGCTTTGACCTTACCTATAAAGAACTTACCGGAAACGGTAAAGCTGAATTTGAAAAAGCAGATCTTAGTTCGGGAAAGATATTATTTGTGAAACGTCGAATGTTTAGCGATACGTCCAACTTCCATCTAAAGGCTTTTGATGAAGATGGCTTTACTTTTAGTACCGTAAACGTAAATGCAAAAATTGATTTTGATGCTCGCGTTGGTGATTTTATAACTAATGGCGATGCCTCTTATGTAAAGTTCGATAAAAATCAATACATCGCTTATATGGATCGCTTTAAGTGGTATATGGATTCGGAAGAATTAGAACTGGGTGATACTCAGAAAAAAATTGATACAGACGCTTCTGAAAAAGGTTTAGACTTAGAGGGGCCACAATTTATAAGTATTCATCCTAAACAAGATTCACTCAGGTTCTTTGCGCCCGGAGCAAAATATAATTTAAAAAAATACATTATAAAATGTAAGAACGTTCCGTTTATAAATGTGGCCGATGCTAGAATGTTCCCTGCCGACGGAGATGTTACCATATTTAAAAATGCTGTTATGGACACTTTGCGCAAATCTTCTATTCTTGCAAATACAGTTACTAAATTTCATACCATCCGTAATACAACTACCAATATTTTTGGCCGCCGCAGTTACCTTGCTTCAGGCGAATACCAATACTTAGATGAAAATGAGAAGGTTTACTTAATTAAATTTAACACCATCCGACCGGATACTACAGGCCAAACAATTTCTGAAGGTTTAATTGATGATAAAGAAAATTTTAAATTTAATGACCACTTTAGTTTTGCCGGAAAGGTATATCTATTTGCAACTAATGAATTTTTATTTTACGAAGGGGGTACTAAGATCGTAAACAATTGTAAACAGATTGGTAAATCATATCTACAATTTACCGGAGAGATCAATCCAAAAGATATACAAATACCTATCCCTAAAAAAGCTCTAGATATTAATGGCGCGGCTGTTGGAACAGGTTTGTTTTATAACCAAGACACTAACATGGTGTTCGCATCCTTTTTATCGCTGCAAGGTGCCCGAAGCTCAAAAGATGTTATAGAGGCCGATGGTATTTTAACTTATGATAAAGAAAATTTAATGTACGAGATCTCTAACAAAGAAAAATTATTAGAGATGAGTTTGCCCGGAAACTATGTGAGTTTAAATACTGAGAATTGCGAAATTTATACCGAAGGGGTCTATAACCTTAGTAACGACTTGGGGCAGGTAAAATTAAAAGGTGTTGGTAATGCTCGTTACGGTACAGCTAAGGATAGTATTAATTTTAATTTAATGCTTTTGGTTGATTTCTTTTTTGAAAATAGCGCCATCAAAAAAATGGCAAAAGATTTTGAATTGTATTTGGGAGGCCTAAACCCTACTCCATTCGAGGGTGATTTATTTAACCACGGCTTAATTGAGATCCTTGGAAAAGATAAGGGTGACAGAGCTTTATCTGAATTAAATTTATATGGCAACTATAAAAAGTTTCCTGACGAATTAGAAAAAAATCTTGTGTTTAACGAAGTAAAAATGAGTTATAATCGTGCTGCAAAAGCATACGTTTCAGAAGGAATGCTGGGTCTTGGCAATATTCAAAAAACAGAGATTTTCCGTTACATGAAAGGTAAGATTCAGATTAAAAAACAAAGAGGTAAAGATATTTTGGATATTTACCTAGAGGCTGATCCAAACACATGGTATTACTTTACTTACTATAACGGAACAATGTTGGCTGTAAGCAGTAACGATCAGTTTAATAAAGATGTAAAAGAACTAAAAAGTAAAAGCAAAAAAATGGATGTTGAAAAAGGACCCTCATATCGTTTTGATGCCACCAGTGTAAAAAAGAAGGATGATTTTTTACGCAAAATGAAACAGATAGGGGCTATGGAAGAGGAAGAGAAAAAAGAGGACTAGCTTTAACATTCAAGAAATTAGATATAACAAAAATTATGATTAATTTAATGCCTGTTTTAATTTTATGAGTGAGGAAATTCTAAGGGCGTTAATGCAACTGTTTGCAATTATTGCAAAGCAAGACGAAGGAAGTGGCGACTTTGAGCGTAACTTTGTTCGGTCGTTTTTATCGTTTCAATTAAATAAAACCAAAACCGAAGAATACCTTTTACTTTACGATAATTTTTTATTAGGTAAAGATGAAAAGCCGGCTAAAACAGTAGAAGGCGAAGAAGCTCCGGCACCTAGAAAAAGAAAACTAACCTCTGTTTCTGATTCCTTAAAAACTCTTACTATTTGCATTAAGATCAACAAAACTCTTGCGCAAAAACAAAAAGTAATTGTGCTTGTTCGTTTATATGAATTATTAAAAGCAAACAATTCATTTACCGAACAACGTATTGATATTATTAATACAGCCGCCGAAACCTTTAATATACCTGAAGAAGAAAGGCGTGCAGTAGAAGCATTTTTTACGCGAGCCTCTATCCCTGAAGATCTTGCGCAATATTTTGTGGTAATAGATGATAATGCAGATAGGATCACTAAAGCAAACCACATTCATTCTGAGGGATTAGATGGGGTTATTCTAACAATTCGTTTCCCAAGCGTAAATTTATTATTTACAACTTACGCAGGTAATAACGAATTACACATTAACGGTATTCCTGTTAACCAGTCTATTGTTTATTTATTAGCGCCGGGCAGCACAATTCGTGTGCCGAGAGGCACCTTGTATTATTCCGACATAGTTGAACAGTTCTTACAAAAAGCTCAGGTAAATAAACTAAGTTTTGTTGTAGAAAATTTAGAATACAAATTTCCCGGTGGAAAAATTGGGTTAAGGGATATTAATATTTCAGAGTCTAACAGTGCTTTGGTTGGAATCATGGGCGCCAGCGGTGCAGGTAAAACCACCTTACTTAATGTACTGTCCGGTATTGAAACCGCAAGCGGCGGTAGTATTCGTATTAACGGTTTAGATGTAACAAAAGATAAAACACAAATTAAAGGCTTAATTGGTTACATCTCGCAAGACGATCTTTTAATTGAGGAGCTAACCGTTTATCAAAATCTATACATCAATGCACAACTTTGTTTTAAAGATAAATCGCCGGAAGAATTAAAAGAAGTTGTTTTAGCTACTTTAGAAAACTTAGGCTTACTCGAAACAAAAGATATTATTGTTGGAAATGCCCTTAATAAAAAAATAAGCGGTGGTCAACGTAAAAGATTAAATATTGCTTTAGACCTAATTCGCGAACCGGCAATTTTATTTGTTGATGAACCCACCTCGGGTCTATCATCGCGCGACTCGGAAAATGTTATGGACCTTCTTAAAGAACTATCATTAAAAGGGAACTTAATTTTTGTAGTAATCCATCAGCCATCATCCGACATTTTTAAAATGTTTGATAAAATTTGCGTGTTAGATGTGGGTGGATATAATATTTACTATGGCAATCCGGTGGAAGCCGTAATGTATTTTAAGCAAGCTGCCAATCACGCCAATTGCGATGTGGGAGAGTGCGAGCTTTGCGGCAACGTTAATCCCGAATTAATTTTTAATATTTTAGAGAGTCAGGAAGTTGATGAGTACGGTAATTACACCGGAAACAGAAAAATGCAGCCCGAAGAATGGCATAGTGCATTTAAGACCAATATTAAATTTCCCGATTTTAAGGAGGTAAAAGAAACCATTGTTAATGCCTTTAAAATTCCAGGCATTTTAAAACAATTAATGGTTTTTATTAAACGCGATGTGCTTTCTAAAATTGGCAATAAACAATATTTACTCATAAATTTTTTAGAAGCACCGGTTCTTGCGTTGTTGTTATCTTTCGTAATCCGCTATACTTCTCGCGTTAAAGGCTCTGAATATATTTTTAGAGATAATGATAATGTGCCTGCTTATATTTTTATGTGCGTTATTGTTATGCTGTTTATTGGCTTAACCGTTAGTGCCGAAGAAATTTTTAAAGACCGCAAAATTTTAAAACGTGAGCGCTTTTTAAATTTAAGCCCCTTTGCATATTATCTTTCTAAAATTAAAATACTCTTTGTTTTATCTGCCATACAAAGTTTATTATTTATTTTAATTGGCAATTATGTTATTGAACTAAAAGGCATGAATTTTGAATGCTGGTTCATGCTCTTTACTGTTGCTTGTTCGGCCAATTTAATAGGTTTAAATATTTCAAGCGCCTTTAATTCAGCTGTTACCATTTACATTTTAATTCCGCTATTAATTATTCCGCAGCTAATATTGGGCGGCGCCATGTTTACCTTTGATAAATTAAACTCAGCAATTGGCGGCGGCTCGGGCGTGCCTTACGTAGCAAGCATGATGCCTTCGCGCTGGGCTTACGAGGGCTTAATGGTTCAACAATTTAGATCTAATAACTTCAAGGAACCTTTCTTTCAGATTGATAAAGATATTAGTCAGGTAAATAATAAAATGACCTATTACATCCCTGAATTAGTGCAAATAAGTACCGATGCTTTGCGCCTATCTAAAGAAAAAGATGCCAAGTCGCAAGAAGAATTAAAAGATAAACTGGCTATTATTAAAAACGAATTAAAAAGAGAGGCTTTAATTAATAAAGATGTAGTGTATAAGGACTTAAGTTATTTAACCCCTAAAAACTACAGCAACATTACTTTCGAGAACTTAAACAACTATTACATCCGCTTAAATCGTTATTATAATTTTCAGTTCATACGTCACGATCTTAAACGAAACTTAAAACTCTCAAATATATTAGATACTAAAGAGGGTCAAGAAATGTACCAAAAAGTTAAAAACAAATTCTCAAATGAGTATTTAGAGGACGTTGTTAGAAAAGAATATGTTAAAAACAAGTACATTATTGAGGATAATTTCTTAAATCAGCAAATAGACGCTATTTATATAAACCCGCCAAAACAGACCATTTCCTACAATATTCACTTCTTTTCACCCTATAAATACCTGTTTGGTAAAGAAATTAGCACTTTTTGGTTTAACTGCATCGTTATTTGGGTAATTTCCTTCGTTTTGTTCATTTTTTTATATTTTGAAGTTCTCAAAAAAACTTTAAATTTGTTTAACAAGCGTTAGTTCTGGTTTATAAATATTAAAACACATTATTAAAAATGAAAACAAAATTATTCCTCGGCTTTAGTTTAATTATTTCGAGCTGTTTCTTAAAAGCACAATGCGTTTCAGATAACTGCAACTCTAAACTAGGAACCTTTACCTATTTAAAAACTATTTATATAGATAACACAAAGCTGCAAGACAAGCCAAACATGGTAACCTACTTATTCAGTAAAGGATCTACCTACATGGTTTTGTGTTGCGATCAGGCAATTAAAGGCAGTCGTTTAATTGTAAATGTTTACGATAAAGAAAAAAACTTAATTGCTACAAACAAGCAAAAAAAGAAAGTTTATCCTTCGATACAATATCCTTGCAGCGCAACCGGTATTTATTATATCGAATCGTTTTATGAGGATAGCAAAGATCCTTGCGGAGTAAACATTTTAGGTTTCTCTAAATCGTAATTTTCTTATTTATCCAAAAAAAACAGTATGAAAAATTTTAGCCGTTTAGGTTTATATATACTCACGCCTCTTTTTGCATGTTTTGTTAGTTGCGGTGGCGACGATGAAAAATTTATTGAGAAGCCTGAAAATAAAGATACCATTGCAACAAAAATTAAGCCCGACATTTCTGCAGAGGTAATTAATGACATTATTATGTCAATTCCTTCGCCTTTAGAAATGGCAACCATGTTAAAAGATAACGGACAGGGTTATGATGCTAATTTATTAAACCCATCAACTAACCTTATTAAATACAATACCAATTACAAAACAGCATTTAATATTGGTGTGTATAGTGCCGACTTAGGTTATATAAACATTTACGAAAAAACCTTTTCGGCAATGAGTTATTTGCAAAACATTAAACAACTTGGTGACCAAATACACATTGGGCAGTTTTTTGATTTTGAAACCTTAAAACGTTTAGCTACTAACACAAAAAATTACGACTCGTTAATTTTTATTAGCACCGATAACTTTAATAAAATGGATGCGCATTTAAGAACGCAAAACAGAAATGAGTTAAGCGTGTTAATGATAAGCGGTGCCTGGTTAGAGGGTGTGCACATTGCATGCCAGGTGGCAAAACAAAAACCAAACAAAGAACTAACAGAGCGTTTAGGTTTTGAAAAAATTAACTTAGATAATATTTTGGTTATTTTAAATGCCTACAAAAGCGATCAGTATTTTGGAAAAATTGTAAATGAATTTGAAAAATTAAAAGAAATTTACGCTAAAATAACCATTAGCTATACTTATGTAGAACCTGAGACCAAAGAAGTAAACGGACAACTGGTAATTGTAAACAAAAGTAAAAGTACAGTAAATATTACTGATGAGCAGTTAAAAGAAATTATTGCAGAGGTTGCCAGAGTAAGAGAGATAATGATCAACTAATTAAAACAAAAAATATTTTTAAAATGCCCGCGCAAGTTGCGGGCATTTTTTTTGTAATAAATAAACGTTTAAATTTTAAACTGCTATAGTTAACGTAAAATCATTATATAAAAATGGAAAATTTAAAACCAAACGAACAAAGAGCAAAAACTGCTATCCTACTAATTTGGATTGCGCTGGCCTTTGAAGTTATTTCTTTAATATCTGCCTATTTTCAATACGACTTGCTAGATAGCGCTGCAAATGGCGCTGAGATCACACAAGAAACTGCCTCTGCAAACGACACCAGAGAGCAAATTATTGGCATTCTTAGTTTAATAGTTTCCCTTGTTTCCGGAATAACTTTTATTCAGTGGTTCAGACGAGCATACTTTAATCTTCATTTAAAAGTAGAGCATTTAGCGCATTCAGAAGGTTGGGCGGCCGGATGTTGGTTTGTGCCAATTTTGAGTTTATACAGACCATATCAAATAATGAAGGAATTGTATTCAGAAACAAAAGACTTGTTAGTAAAAAAAGATTTAAGTTTTAAAGAGACATTTTCTCAAGCATCCCTAGGTATTTGGTGGACCCTATGGATCAGTAACAATATTATTGGTCAGTTTATTTTCCGTTATTCTATGAGAGCAGAAACAATTCATGAACTAACCGTTAGCACAATTGCAAGCATGATTGGAAACATTATTGGTATTCCACTTGCTATTATAACAATAAAAGTTATTAAAGATTATTCAAATGTAGAACCACTGTTGAATGAACTGGTGGAAGGTGCTGATATTAAAAAAGGAGAAGTAACACCAATACCTCCTGTTGATTTGGCGTAATCCCCTCTTTTTAATATATTTGATGAGGCCATGCCGCCTTGGCATTGCCCCATTTAACAACAAAAAATACTATTAAACATATTTATGGACGATATTAAGGTCTTTATACAAGAAGAGGTAATGAATTTAGCTTTTAAAAAAGTTGGTTATGATGAGTCGTTGGTTAGATCAAAATTATTGGATTCTATTTCAACTGTTGACCTTTTGGTCGCCATTGAAGAAAAAATCGGTAAGCAGGTTCCGCAACATTTATTTATTGAAGAGAATTTTGATACAATAGACCTTATTTACGATACATTAAAAAAGAATAATTTGTATTAATGAAAAAAATAATACTGCTTTATTTTGTTCCGTTATTTATTGTTTTGTTTTGTTTTTTTAAATTTAGCGATAAAATAAATTCTGTTTTTTTTGATCAGGAACAAAATGCAGCAGTTGATCCTTCCTTTAATTGCATCGCAAATTTTGGAAACTCCCCCTATTATGAAGATCAGTTCTTAAACACATCAGATAGCAATGAAACTATTTTTATTTTAGGTTCGTCTGAATTAGCACCCGAAACAGAAGCGCATCCTTATAATTTTATATCCACACATTTTAAAACAAAACTCAAAGGCGTTGGCCATGCAGGCAATCAATGTTTTTCAATCTATTCGCAATTACTAGCCAACGAAAAACGTTTAAAAAACGCCCCTATCGTAATTGTGTTATCGCCGGGTTGGTTTTCTGAATATGCAAAAGGCACCTCGTCATCCATTTTTTTAGAATTTAATTCTTCGCGATTTCTGACCCGGATTTTTCAAAATAAAACTCTTCCTGAATTTAAAGCATATGAAGCAAAACGAATTTCTGATCTTTACACAGAATTTAGTAATGCTGACTTAATATTAACCATGTTTTATTTAGAAGCTCAGGCTTCAAAAAATATTTTCTTCAAAGCCTTCTATTTTCCAATAATTGAAACCATCAAAGTACTAAACACTTTAAAGTTAGATCTAAAAAAATCAAATTATAAAGAAACTACGTCGGTAAATAGAAAAACAATTGTTGCTGAATCGGTAACTATTAATTGGGACAGCCTTTTTGTTTCGGCTAAACAACAACAAATTAGTAACTCAAATAATAATAAATGGTTTATTGAAAACGGCTATTACTCAGAACATGTGAATGGGAAAACCCGAACAATACCCTTAGTTAATGATGATGTAAATCAAGAATTAAAAGATCTAAAAATGTTACTTAAACTTTTAAAAACAAAAGAAGTAAATGCTTCTTTCATCATGTTGCCACTAAGTCCTTATTGCTACACTAATACAAAAGAGCTTACGCCACTTATTACTGCAATAAATAATGAACTTAAAAACAATAATTTTCCTTGCTTGAATTTATGGCAGGATGATTCAATAAATTTTGACAACGGTATTTTATCAGACGTAATGCACTTAAGCAAATATGGCTGGTACAAGGCAGATAAATTTATTGTTGAAACTTATAAACTCTCAAAATGAAAAAAACATTCACATTTAATTTTCTAGCAAATATTCTTTTGTATTTATTTATTGTTTTGGCTTTTTATTTTTTATACAGTCCTTTAAACACGCATCCTAATAACAAACCAGGTTCATCTGCTAAATTTGTATACCAACAGTTTTAAACATGCTTCCATTTAGTTCGATAGATTTTTACATACTCATTGCCCTATTTATAGGGCTAGTGGTGGCATTAAAATTTTTATTGAGCAACGCGTATTACAAATATGTATTAGCACTACTAAACTTTTCGTTTTTGATCTTTGCCTTTCCAAAACCATATCATTTTTTTGTATTTATTGTTTTTTCGTATGCAGGAATTTACTTGTTCTCAACTATTTTAAAATTTAGTCTGAAAATATGGGGAATTCTTTTTTTATTATTACCAATGCTTCTCGTAAAATTAGAAATACGCTCCGAATTTGACCTCTCTCATCTATTATCGTTTGCCGGCTTATCCTATGCAACATTTCGCGTAATTGGTTATTTTATGGATAGAGCTCCGAATGAAAAAATGGCGGATCCTATAACTTATTTTAATTTTTTAGCCTTTACACCAACGTTATTAATAGGTCCTATTGAGCGATACGGACGATTTAAGACTTCACAAGAAAGTGGTTTTTTATCGATTACTACCGAAAACTTTATTGTTGGCTGGAATGCCTTGTTAAAAGGGATCGTTTTTAAATACATAATTGCTGAAGTAATTGATAGGTATTGGCTAAATCTGTTTCCCGAAACAAGTAAAGACATTTTACATATGGCAAACAATATGTACGCCTATTATTTTTATTTGTTTTTTGATTTTGCCGGCTATTCGTTTATGGCTTTAGGCGTTGGAAAAATGATGGGAATAAATGTTCCGGTCAATTTCACAAATCCGTTCCTTGCGGTAAGCCCTCAAGATTTTTGGAGACGATTTCATATAAGTTTAGGCGATTGGTTAAAGGATTACTTTTTTACTCCCTTATATGTGTTCTTAACAAGAAAGAAAAGTTTAAAAAAATACCCTGTACTTCGTCAAAACATTGCCTTAATATTAACCTTTGCATTAATGGGTTGCTGGAACGGCTTTAGATTCAATTATATTTTAAGTGGTTTATTATTTGGCATTTATTCTGCCGTGCACAACAGCTATAGCATCCAATGTAAAAAGAAGGGAAAAGATGTTCTTTTTGGCAATTTACATCCCTTGGCAGTACAAATTATCAGCATTTTTATTATGTTCAATTTAGCAGCCGTAGCCATGTATATTTTTAGCGGCCGCAGTCCTTATTAATTAAAAGAAGATGAAATATAATTTTAAAACCAAACAATTTTCAGAAATTGAAACTGCTCCCAAAAAACTTGCAATAGCCGGAAGCGACAGGGACATTGATTGGGATACATTAAAAACAAAAACCGAACAGCTGGTTAAGGTGTTTAATGAAATTGGTATACCAAATGGACATCCGGTTATTATATACGGGCACAAAGAATATTTATTTCCACTTGCGATATTAGCTTGTATTCATTCAAACACTACTTACATTCCCATAGATAAAATTTATCCAATAGATAGAATTAAAAAGATCATTGAAAAAACCGGGTCTCAAATTTTAATTAATTGCTCCGAAGAAACCTTGGATATTAATATTGCAATTACTATTAATTCATCATTTAATACAACCGTTAATTTTATTCCTGATTACTCAAATAAAATTTACGGAATACCCGAAGACCCTCTTCAATATATCATGTTTACATCAGGATCAACAGGGGAGCCAAAAGGAGTGCAAATTACCCAAAACTCCATTCTTACATTTTTAAATTGGGCGCAAAAAGATTTTGGCTTTTGCTCCGATGATGTGTTTATGAATCAAGCGCCATTTACATTTGATGTTTCACTATGCGATGTGCTTAATTCTTTCTCACACGGCGGAACGCTCGTGCTAAATTCAACAAACATAGTTAAAGATCAAGAGGCGTTTTTTAAACGCTTAGTAAATTACAAATGTAGTGTGTGGACATCCACTCCATCCTTTGCCTATTTGTTCCTTCGCCACCCCGATTTTAATGCAGAAAAAATCTACACCATAAAAACATTTTTATTTATGGGCGAAGAATTACCAAACCGCACTTGCTCTATTTTAAAAAAATCGTTTAACGATGTAAGAATATTAAACGCTTATGGCCCAACAGAGGCTACAATTGTAACAACACTAGTTGAAATAACAGATGACGTTATTTCAAAATACCCAATGTTACCAATTGGTTTTCCAATGCCAGCAAGCAAAATAGTAATTGAAAAACTAGACCCTAATGATAAAGAAGGGGAGTTGATCATAGTTGGCGAACATGTTTCGATTGGCTATTTTAAAAATGATGAACTAAATAAACAAAAGTTTTTTTTACACGAAGGGAAACGCGCATTTAAAACTGGTGACCTGGCCTATTACGAAAACGAAATGGTTTTTTGTATAGGAAGAAATGATGATCAGGTTAAAATGCATGGTTTTAGAATTGAACTGAATGAGATAAGCAATGTACTTTGTAAAAATGATCTCATCTCAGACGCAGTAACAATTGCCTTAAAACGAAATAATGAAGTAAAAAAGATCGTAAGTTTTGTAATTGTAAAAGAGCCCATTCAAAAAGAAGAATTAAACCAACACCTAGTTGCATTTTTAAATACTACCTTGCCGTATTATATGATCCCGGGTGATTTAGTAACTGTAGGCTCTTTCCCTTACAGCACAAGTCACAAAATTGATAAAAACAAACTCATTGAAGATTATTTAAAACAACAATTTAATAATTAAGTGTATCCAAATTAACCTCAAATGATTTACAATTTTAGAATTTACGAATCACATTGGGTTGATTTCAGATCGTTAACAAGATATAAAGGAAGTTCGTTTTTCAACAGATGAAAAAGCGAATAAGCTAGTAGTCAAAACAACATAATTAAATGA
The DNA here is from genome assembly GCA_022842625.1 of Bacteroidia bacterium. Lineage (GTDB taxonomy): Bacteria > Bacteroidota > Bacteroidia > B-17B0 > Aurantibacillaceae > Aurantibacillus. The sequence goes on from JALHPG010000001.1 coordinate 187,873, forward strand.
CGATACGAGATTATACATCCAAGGACAAAGAGGCGTGCATTGAGGTTTTTAAAAGTAACTGCCCTAAATTTTTTGATGAATCTGAATTAGACTTGTTTATTAAGTGGCTAAATCATCAGGAAAATCCTGATTCAGGGTATCAAAGCCCAACCTATACCAACTCCGAAAAAGATGCGTATTATGTAATTGAAACTCCCGAAAATGGAATTGTTGCCTGCGGCGGTTTTTATATTACAACCGATTCTAATGAAGCGCGTCTGGCTTGGGGCATGGTGCACGGTAACTTTCATAAACATGGCTACGGAAAAATCCTTTATGAACATCGTTACAAAAAAATAAAAGCAACCTGGCCTAATCGTATTATCACGCTTGGCACGAGTCAACACACATATCCCTTCTACGAAAAAATGGGTATGTGCGTAACCAATATGGTTAAACAAGGCTATGGCCCGGATCTTGACAGGTACGATATGCAACAACAATAATTAAAAATTTTTACAAGCTAAAAATAGTGCGTGATTAGAAAAACAAATTGATGAAATAAAAAAATGAAAGCAGCAGTTTACTATAACTATGGTCCACCCGAAGTGGTGACTATTAAAGATATTGAAAAACCTATCCTAAAAAATAATGAGCTATTAATAAAAGTAGTTGCAGGCACGGTTAACAGAACAGATAGCGGCTTTAGAAGTGCCGAATATTTTATTTCACGATTTTGGACGGGTGTGTTTAAACCAAAGTCAAATGTGTTGGGAAATGAATTTGCCGGAACAGTTGAAGAAATTGGACAAAACGTTACTACATTTAAAAAGGGAGATAAAGTTTTTGGCTATAACGATAAAACCTGCGGAGGTCACGGAGAATATTTAACTATTGCAGAAAATGATGCCGTAACATTTTTACCAAACAACTTAAACTTATACGAAGCTGCAGCAATTACCGAAGGGGCGCATTATGCATTAAACAATATTAAAGCGGCCGAGGTAAAAAGCGGACAACAGATTTTGGTATACGGCGCAACAGGCGCAATTGGTTCGGCAGCAGTGCAACTATTAAAACATTTTGGTGCAAAAGTTACTGCGGTTTGTAATACGAAAAATGTTGCTTTAGTTAAGTCACTCGGAGCAGATACAGTAATTGATTACCAAACACAAGATTTTACAAAAACAGAAACGCGATTTGATTTTATTTTTGATGCCGTTGGTAAAAGTTCATTCGGGCAATGTAAACCACTGCTAACTAAAAAAGGAATTTATATTTCTACCGAATTAGGAAAAAATGGCGAGAATATATTTTTCGCTCTTTTTACTCCAATTTTTGGAGGCAAAAAACTATTGTTTCCTATTCCAACAATTAATAAATCTGACGTTGTTTTTTTAAAAGATCTTGTTGAAAAAGGAGAATACAAACCGGTAATTGACAGTTATTATAAATTAGATCAGATCGTAGAAGCATACAAATATGTTGAAACCGGGCAAAAAACCGGTAACGTTGTTTTAAAAATTGTAGAATAAACTTTAATGGTGCAGATAGCCGGATTAACGCTATAAAAGCACTATAGCCCAGGTTGCCGGGGAATAATCAAAACAAAAATAAAATCGTACCTTTACATCGGCGTAATTTTATATCAAATTAATTAAACTAAAATTACAAGAAGAGTATAAACATGAAACGAATTACCGATTACAGAAAGCTATTTGAAATTACAAAAGACACCGATCTTGCAGAATTAAAATTAATTTACAGACGATTAATGAAGGAGTGGCATCCCGATAAATTTGCAGATGAGGCATTAAAAGCAGAGGCAGAATCAAAAAGTAAAACTATTATTGAGGCATATCATTTTTTAGTAAGTATTTCGCCTGAAACACATGCTGCTTCCTTAGAAGATTATAAGCTTACTTCGGCAACTTCGGGTATTGATGACTTTTTATATAAGGGTTCAACTCTGCACATTACATTTAACGACGGTAGTAAATACGAATACTTTGGCGTACAAAAAAACACTTACAATAAAATGATCAACTCCGGCAATTTAGCAAGGTTTGCCAGAAGACATATTTTTGATTCGCATATTTACAGGAACGTTTTTAAACCAACACCAGTAGAATAACTTCTGAAATTAATTTTACGTTAACCCATCTTAAAATAATATCGTGGAACAAAACGAAAAACCAAGCGAAGAAACACTTGAGAATTGGCACAAAGATCCCAATAACTGGAAACTTGGAATATTTTACTACAACAAATTAGATAAACGTATTTTTCCGCCAAAAAAATTAAGAGCCTTTGGTTGGACCGTTAATTTCGCAAACCCATTCTCTATTTTGGCAATTCTAGCCATAATTATAGTAGTTCTATTAATTCAACTATTTGTATTTAAGCACTAAATGGTTTCTAAGAAAAAAGAACACCCAAAAGAAAAAACAAAATTACACCCACGAAATAAACATCGAGAGCGTTACGATTTTAAACAACTAATTTCAACATTGCCCGAACTAAAAAAGTTTGTAAAATTGAATGAATATGGAGATGAGTCGGTAGATTTTTTTGATCCAAAAGCTGTAAAAACATTAAATCAAGCGCTTTTAAAACAATATTACAACATTACAGATTGGAATATCCCACAAAATTATTTATGCCCCCCAATACCCGGCAGAGCAGATTATATGCATTATGCAGCAGATCTATTGGGAGAAATGAATGATGGAAATATACCGACCGGAGAAAAAATAAAGTGTTTAGATATTGGCGTTGGAGCAAATTGTGTTTACCCTCTTATTGGAAATAAAGAATACGGATGGAATTTTATTGGAACGGAAATAGACGCCGTTGCTTTTGATTCTGCAAACAAAATAATTGAATTAAATCCCCGGCTAAAAGGTAAAATAGAAATCAGGTTACAAAATAATCCAAAAGATATTTTATACGGAGTTTTAAAAAAAGATGAAAGAATTGATCTGTCTATTTGTAATCCGCCATTTCACGCATCAATAGAAGAAGCACAGGCTGGAACTTTACGTAAACTAAGTAATTTAAAAGGCAAAAAAGTTACCGAAGCATCTTTAAATTTTGGAGGACAAAATAATGAACTATGGTGTAAAGGAGGAGAAATAGGTTTTGTAAGAGATATGATACGGCAAAGCAAACAATTTTCCGAATCTGTTTTTTGGTTCACAACTTTAATTTCAAAACAATCTAATTTAAATAGTGTATATCAAGAATTAGAAAAAGCAAATGCTTATGATGTAAAAACCATTCCAATGGCACAAGGAAATAAAAATAACCGAATTGTGGCTTGGACTTTTTTAAACAAAGAACAACAAAAGAAATGGGCAAAAGAAAAGTGGCAATAACAATATGTCATTTCGAAAGGCTTTAAAAGTATGATTCACGGCCTGAGAAATCTGTTCTAAAACTGTTCTCAATAACAAAGGCGCAGTGTAAAAACTCATTAGCCCAGATTTCTCACTTCTACATGCTCAGCGCAACGCCTACCGTCGAAATGACAAAGTAAATAAATTGTAAAAAGTTAAACCAACTTTTTTGAATTTTGTTTTTTCAAAACCGCACTAACGCTACTGGGAATATTTCTATAATAAATATACGTTCGTAAATTAACTTTTTTTACTTTATAACTTTTAGCAGCTGTTTCAAAAAAAAGTGCGTCGGCGGCATACCTATCCTCAAATTTCAATTTTTCGAAAACGTCTTTTTTTCCAAACAAAGTAGCAAACAAAATACAATCATCCACGTGTATTGAATTGTTTGGGTTTTTTTTGTCGGGCACAAAATAGTCCTCCTCTTTATCCACTATGGTTTGAGTTGTAGAAGCTATAAGATCTGCATCATTCATGGCGCCTAAACAAGCGCTAAGGTGGTTTGCTTTGTATTCATCGTCGCCATCAATAATGGCTATATATTTTCCGTTGCTAATTAATACTGCCGCGTTAATTGTTCTTGATTGTCCGCAATTTGGATGATAACGGTATATGATCTTCTTTTGAGATAAGTTGGCGTAATTTTCTAATTCAATTTTATATTTTTCATCGCTACCATCATCAATAATAATAAATTCAAAATCCTGAAGATCTTGTTTCAAAACAGAATCTATTGCTCTTTTTACCAAAACAAAATCGGTATTATAAACCGACATAATTACAGATACTAAAGGTTCGTTTTTCAATTTTCGCAGGTCATTTGTACTTAAAGGTATGATAATAAAAATTATACTGAAATGGCTCTAGTTTAACAATAGAATCAATCAATAGTTTAGATAAAACAAAAAACCCTCTCCGTTAAGGAAAGGGTTTTTAATTTGTTCTTGCGCTTCGACCGGCTCAGCGACCAAGGGTTATTGAGCTTGTCGAAATGACAAAATTATAATCCCAATAACACTTCTTCGGCATTTTTACCGCCAAATAACATACGTGTAGGATTTTCTAACATCTCTTTTACTTTCACTAAAAAGCCAACAGATTCTCTTCCGTCAATAATACGGTGATCGTAGCTTAACGCAATGTACATCATAGGGCGAATAACAACTTGTCCGTTAACAGCCATTGGGCGATCAACCACATTGTGCATTCCTAAAATAGCGCTTTGTGGCGGGTTAATAATTGGTGTACTCATCATACTTCCAAAAACACCACCATTAGTAATGGTAAATGTTCCACCGGTCATATCTTCGATAGTTAATTTACCATCACGTGCTTTAACAGCAAGATCTTTAATTCCACCTTCAATTTGTGCAATGCTCATTAACTCAGCATTACGCAAAACCGGTACCATTAAACCTTTTGGAGCACTTACTGCAATTCCAATATCGCAATATTTATTGTAAACAATTTCTTCGCCATCTATCATTCCATTAACTGCAGGATAATGATATAACGCTTCGGTAACTGCTTTTGTAAAGAAACTCATAAAACCAACATTGGTGCCATAAACCTCTTTAAATTTATCTTTATACTTAGCTCTGATAGCATAGATAGCGCTCATGTCTACTTCATTAAAGGTAGTTAACATGGCAGTTTCGTTTTTAACAGCAACTAAACGCTTAGCAACCGTTTTACGAAGAGAGGTCATTTTAACGCGATCCTTATCTCTTCCGCCTTTCCATGAATTAGAAAGAACATCTGCGGCAGTTGGTAAACCGTTAGATAACGCAGCTAATACATCTTGTTTGGTGATGCGTCCATCTTTACCGGTGCCGTTTAACTGGCCGGGTTTAATGTTATTCTCTGCCATTATTTTAGCAGCAGAAACACTTGGCGTGCCTGTAGCATAAGTACCGGCACTTGCAGCAACAGCAACTTCTTTTTTCGGCTCTTCCTTTTTAGCTTCAACTTTCGTTTCTGCTTTAGGAGTTTCCTTTTTAGCCTCCGGTTTAAACGAAGTGTCAATTTTTACAACTACCTGTCCAACTTTTACAGTATCGCCTTCTGCAGCTAATACTTCAATTTTCCCCGACTCTTCTGCATTTAAAGTTAAGGTGGCTTTATCAGAATCTACTTCTGCTAACACTTCATCTTTTTCAACTACGTCACCGGTGTTTCTTACCCATCGTGCAATTACTACTTCTGTAATAGATTCTCCGGGACTTGGTACTTTTAATTCTACAATTGCCATATTAAAATTTTGAATGTTTAATTATAAATTTTGAATTTCTATTTTACTAATACTTTACTAAAAATAGTGGTCATTATTTCTTCGTTCTCTGCTGCGTGACGTTTAGCAAATCCGGTTGCAGGACTTGCTGCTTCACTTCTGCCAACATATTTTAAGTTCAGTGAACGCATATTCTTGTCAACAAAACGCCAAGGACCCATGTTTTCAGGCTCTTCCTGAACAAATAAATATTCTTTTGCTTTACTGTATTTTTTCAAAATAACATCCACTTGTTTTTGAGGGAAAGGATATAATTGCTCCAAGCGAACAAATGCGATATCACTAACACCTTCTTTTTCTCTGCGCTCAATTAGATCGTAATATACTTTACCGGAGCAGAAAGCAACACGTGTTACTTTTTTAGCATCGATGGTATCGTCTAACACTTCCTGAAAATTCACTTTTGTAAAATCAGTTAACTTACTTACACAAGTTGGATAGCGTAATAATTTTTTTGGTGTAAAGCAAACTAATGGTTTACGGAAATCTCTTTTTAACTGGCGACGGATAACATGAAACTGTTGCGCAGGTGTTGTTGCATTTACAATTTGCATATTATTCTCGGCACAAGCTTGTAAAAAGCGTTCCATACGGGCACTCGAATGTTCAGGGCCCTGTCCTTCGTAACCATGAGGCAACAATACAACCAGGCCATTCATACGGCGCCATTTATATTCTGCAGAAGTTAGATATTGGTCAACAATAATTTGAGCGCCATTAAAGAAATCTCCAAATTGTGCTTCCCAAATAGTTAAAGTATTTGGTGCGGCAAACGCGTAACCGTATTCAAAGCCTAAAACCCCATACTCACTTAATAAAGAGTTATATATTTCAAATTTTACTTTTGCATCGATGTTGTTTAATGGCATGTACTCTTCTTCACTATCCTCTACCTTAACAACGGCATGACGGTGCGAAAAAGTTCCGCGCTCAACATCTTGGCCGCTAAAGCGAACCGGGTGACCTTCTTTCATTAAACTGGCATAGGCTAATAATTCTCCCATTGCCCAATCATAATTATCGTTTGCGATCATGTTTTTTCTATCGTCAAACAACTTTTGAATTTTATTAAAGAACTTTTTGTCTTTTGGCAACTCTGTTGATTTTTTTGCAACCTCTAAAAACAATTTTTCGTCAATTGCGGTTTTAGGAGAAACATCAAAATCATTTGGAGTAGCCATTTTTACGCCTTTCCAATTTCCTTCTAAGAAAGAAGTGATCTTAGCTTTTTCGGTCTTTTTAGCCTCATCTAAATTCGTGTCTAGTTCTGCTTTAAAAGCAGTTTCAATTTGTTTTGCCTCGTTAGCTAATTCAGACCCTTCTGCTTTTAGTTTTTCAACATAAATATCTTTTGGGTTTGCATGAGCAGCAATTGCTTTATATAATAATGGCTGAGTGAAACGTGGTTCATCCCCTTCGTTATGCCCGTATTTACGATAACATAACACATCAATAAATACATCTTTGTGAAACGTTTGACGGAATTCCATTGCTAATTTAGAAATGAAACATAAAGCCTCAACATCATCACCATTAACGTGAAACACGGGAGACAAAACTACTTTAGCAACATCTGTACAATACGTAGAAGAACGAGCATCTAAAAAGTTAGTTGTAAAACCAACCTGATTATTAATAACAAAGTGAACAGTACCACCGGTTTTGTAGCCATCTAATTGGCTCATTTGCACTAATTCATATACTAAGCCCTGTCCTGC
>JALHPG010000002.1 GCA_022842625.1 Bacteroidia bacterium
CAAATACCGTATAGCGGTTCAGGAATTTTAGCTTCATCTATTGGAATTGATAAAGCGGTACAAAAAGAAATGATGGTGAGCAGAGGCTTTAACAGCCCAAAATATATTACCATTGATAGAAAAGCCTGGATAGAAGGAACCGCCGGCAAACCATTTGATGTGGTGAAAGAAACCATTGGTTTTCCTTGTGTGGTTAAACCTGCCAATCAAGGCTCTAGTATTGGTATCAGTGTTTTGAATTCAGAAAATGAATTTGAATTTATGAGTGCTATTGAAAAAGCCTTATTCACAAAATGGGTTGATGCAAAAGAATGGAATGCGTTTACGGATGAGCAAAAATTTAATTACGTAAAACAAATTGCAGATATACGTGAAGGCATTGGAATGCCAATTGTAATAAGCTATCCTGCCGATCTGAATGCGCCAATAATTTACGATCCAAAATCATTATTAGATTTTTTAAATTTTAATTTAAAAACAGATGGTTTTGTTATTGAAAGTATTGATGGCGAAAGCACCGTTTTGGTTGAAGGCTTTATTGAAGGAAAAGAATTTAGTTGCATTGTTCTTGAAGACGAACATGGAAAAGCCATTGCATTACCACCGACAGAAATAAAAAAAGGAAAAGAATTATTTGATTATAGAAGCAAATATTTACCTGGACTTGCAAGAAAGATAACACCTATTGATCTTCCGGATGCACAAATTGAAGCTATTAGAAAAGATTGCGAAAAATTATTTTACGACTTGCATTTTGATGTGTATGCCCGTATTGACGGATTTTTAAGTACTGATGGCAAAATATTTTTGAATGATCCGAACACAACCAGTGGCATGATGCCATCATCTTTCTTCTTTCATCAGGCAGCAGAGATCGGTTTAAATCCATCACAATTTCTAACATTCATTATTCGCACTTCACTTTCTAAACGATTAAAACAATCTAAAGGAAATGTAAAGTATAGAGGTTTATTACAACAACTCGACGAACAGATCCACAAAGAAAAAACTGCCGCAAGTAATAAAACACGTGTTGCTGTGGTACTTGGCGGTTATTCTTCAGAAAGACATATTTCTGTTGAAAGCGGAAGAAATGTGTTTGAAAAATTATCTTCGTCAGAAAAGTACGCACCATTCCCCGTTTTTTTAACCGGTAATTCTAACGAACACCAAATGTATCATGTGCCAATTAATTTGTTGTTAAAAGATAATGCAGATGATATAAAAGAAAAAGTTGAAAATTTTAAAGTACACTCTGTTATAAAAAACATTATGCATGAGTGCGAAGCCATTACCCATAAATACGCTTCAAGCAATCACACCGCTGAACCGGAGAAATTAACCTACGCAAGTTTAAAACAAAAAGCTGATGAAGTATTTATTGCATTGCATGGCCGACCGGGCGAAGACGGCGCTATACAAGAACAGTTAGATAAATTGAATTTACCCTACAACGGTTCCAATAAAGAAAGTTCATCGATCACCATTGATAAATACCGCACTAACGAAATTTTAAAAAATAACGGTTTCCTAATTGCCGACCATATTTTAATTTCGAAAGAAGAATGGGCAAAGGATAAAAATAAATTTATTGAGATCTTAAAAGATCGCATCAAATATCCATTCATTGCAAAACCTGTTGACGATGGCTGTAGCAGTGCGGTTAAAAAAATAAAGAACTTAGAAGAGTTTGAAGCCTTTTGTAAATTGATCTTCCGTACAACGGAAGAATTCGATGGGCCGTCTGCAGAAAAATTACACATTAAACCAAAAGAAGAATTCCCGCAAAAACAAGTTGTTTTAGTGGAAGAATTGATCAGTAAAAAAGATGCGGCGCACTTTTTAGAAATAACTGGTGGCATGCTTACCAAATTAAATGAAGCGGGTGAAATTCATTACGAAGTATTTGAAGCTTCTGAAGCATTAGCAGATGGCGAAATTTTAAGTCTGGAAGAAAAATTTTTAGCAGGACAAGGCCAGAATATTACACCGGCACGTTATGCGAAAGATCCAAAAGACAGACAAAAAGTAAGTGAGCAAGTAAAAAAAGCATTAGGCGGAGCAGCAAAAGCTTTAGGTGTTACAGGTTATTGCAGAATTGACGCCTTCGTAAGAGTGTTTCCTGATTACAGAGCTGAAATAATTTTTATTGAAGTTAATTCTTTGCCGGGAATGACTCCTGCAACTTGTATCTTTCATCAAGCCGCGATAAATAATTATAAGCCTTATGAGTTCATTGACAAAATTTTAGATTTTGGCAAAGAACGATTAGCAGCTGTTTCTTAGTGCAGACCCTTCGACTCCGCTCAGGGTGACCTCCAACGGTCATGGTGAGCCTGTCGAAATTAATTCAATATTTTACTTTTCCTTTGATAGTAACAGTCATGGTGAGCCTGTCGAACCATGCTTCAATACGCTTCGACAAGCTCAGCGACCAATACCGGTGATTGAGCCTGTCGAAATCACTTTGATATTTTACCTTTCCTCTGAAAGTAATCGTCATGGTGTGCATGTCGAACCATGTTTGTTTACCGTTCAACTCCGCCCAAGAGGCCACTATATTTGTCAGTTCGAGTAGCGGAACGAAGTGGCGCGTATCGAGAACGCTTCTCGATACATTCCTCCAAGAGTCGGAATTACTCGAAGTGACAACACCTTTTAAACTTCTAGATTCCATCACTTCACCAGACAGCGATTAAACCTTAGCGCTTAACTTCTCAAAACGTTTTGTAATCTCATCATTACATAAGTTATTGATACTTCCCTGATGCGTATGTTTGATATCGCCATTAAATTCAAATGTATTGCTTGTAATGCCAGCGCCAACTTTTTGATAAGCGTCTCTAAACGACATTCCATCAAGCACCAATTGATTAACGGCTTCAACACTAAAAATAAATTTATATTTCTCGTCGTTAATTGCAGTTTTATTAATTTTAATTTCTTCCAACATTTTTACAGTAGCCTTTAAACATGCTTGAATTTCTTTAAAAGCAGGGAACAAAATTTCTTTTGTTAACTGCAGATCTCTGTGATAACCCGATGGCAAATTATTTATCAAAAGCGTTAGTTCATTTGGCAAAGCTTGTAATCTATTACATTTAGCTCTAACCAATTCAAACACATCCGGATTTTTTTTGTGCGGCATAATACTACTGCCTGTTGTTAACGAATCAGGAAAAGAAATGAATCCAAAGTTTTGCGAATTATACAAACAAATGTCCATAGCCATTTTTGAAAGCGTTCCTGCAAGAGTGGCTATGGCCATTGATGTGGTCTTCTCAGATTTCCCTCTTGTCATTTGAGCATACACCACATTGTAATTCATTCCGTCGAATTTCAATAATTCTGTTGTTATACTTCTATCAATTGGCAATGAACTTCCGTAACCGGCACCTGAACCTAAAGGGTTTTTATTAGCAATGTTATATGCAGCAATTATCATCTCCATATCATCACACAAACTCTCGGCATAAGCACCAAACCATAAACCAAATGAAGATGGCATTGCGGCCTGCAGGTGCGTGTAACCGGGAATCAAAACGGTTTTATGTTCTTCGCTTTTACTGATCAATAACCTAAATAATTCATTAACTAATGAAATAGTTTTCTTTATTTCACTTACAGTATATAATTTAATATCAGTTAACACCTGGTCATTTCTAGAACGAGCAGTATGAATTTTTTTTCCAACATCGCCCAATTTTCTTGTAAGCAGAATTTCTACTTGTGAATGAACGTCCTCTACTCCATCTTCAATTACAAATTCATTATTTTTAATTGCAATTAAAATTGCATTCAGTTCTGCTTTTAAAAACGAATATTCTTCAAAGGTTATCAATCCAACCTTTGCAAGCATTTCTGCGTGAGCGATAGAACCTAATACATCAAACTCTGCCAATTCAATATCTAACAATTTATCGTTACCGGCTGTAAATTCTAATAACCAATGCGGCGTAACGTTATTTTCTTTTTCCCAAAGTTTTGTTTTCATGTTAATTTAATTTTTTTAGAATAGCTATATAAATATCAATTGCTTCTTCTATTTCGTTTATGTAAATAAATTCGTTGGCGCTGTGCGATCTTGCAGAATCCCCCGGACCCATTTTTAGAGAAGGCCAAGGCATCAATGCCTGGTCACTGGTTGTTGGCGATCCATAAGTTGTTCTGTTTAATTTTAGGCCCTCCATTACAAAGGGATGATCTTTCGAAATGGAAGAAGGCTGCAATCGAAAAGAGCGCGGTGTAATTTCACAATCAACATACTGTTTAATAATTTCAAGAACTTCTTCATTAGTATAAGCATCGGTTGTTCTAACATCCACTGTAAATTCGCACAAAGCAGGAACCACGTTGTGTTGCTCACCTGCTTTAATTACTGTTACACTCATTTTTATTTCTCCTAGTGCTTCAGATTTTTTTGGGAACTTAAATGTGTTAAACCAATTTATATAGTTAAGAGACTTGTAAATTGCATTCTCGCCTTCTTCTCTGGCAGCATGCCCTGCCTTACCAAACACCTTACAATCTAAAACCATTAAACCTTTTTCGGCAATGGCCATTTGCATTTGTGTTGGTTCACCAACAATGGCAAAATCTATCTTTGTTAATTCATTGAGTATACAAGCTACCCCATTTTTTCCGGATATTTCTTCTTCAGCTGTAGCAGCAAAAATAAAATTATACTTTAGGTTGTGTTTATCATAAAAGTAAATAAAGGTTGCGAGTAAGGCCATTAAAGGTCCGCCGGCATCGTTACTTCCTAAACCAAATAATTTTCCGCTTTCTACAAATGCGTTAAAAGGATCGTTTGTATACGCGGGATTTGGTTTAACTGTATCGTGATGAGAGTTCAATAAAATTGTTGGTTTTGCCGGATCGAAATACTTATTTGCACACCAAACATTATTTAATTTTTTATTTGTTGCAATTCCTTTTTCCTTTAAAAAAGAGTCAATGAGTGTGCACGTCGCATTTTCTTCTTTACTGAATGAAGGTGTTTGAATTAATTTTTTTAGCAAGTCTACAACCTCCACTTTCAGAACTGATACACTATTTTCAATTATATAATCTTGTTCCTTCATAATTATCTTTTTTTACTAATTGTAATAATTTTTCTGCTTTACCAATTTGTACAGAGCCTACGCCTTTTTTAAGTGCAAGAAAAGCATTATCCATTTTTGGGAGCATTCCTGTATTAATAACCGAATTTTCTTTCAAATGAATATAGTCTGAATTTGAAATGCTTTTTATCACGCTACTTTCATCATCTACATTTTGCAAGACGCCATTTTTTTCAAAACAATAAACTAATCGCACATTATAAGTAGCGCTTAAGGCAATTGCTAATTCAGAAGCAATGGTATCGGCGTTTGTGTTTTATAATTGTCCGACACCATCATGAGTGATCGCGGAAAAAACAGGCACTATGTTATTTTCTAAACATGAAATTATAAATGAAGTGTTCACTTTTTCAACATCGCCAACAAAACCGTAATCAATCGTTTCCACTTTTCTTTTACTTGCCTGTATACAATTTGCATCTGCACCTGATAAACCTATGGCATTGCAGTTTAAGCCTTGAAGCTGAGCAACAATGTTTTTATTAATATATCCCGCATACACCATCGTCACAATTTTTAAAGTCTCTGCATCTGTGATCCGTCTGCCATCGATCATATTTACAGCTACATTTAATTGGTCTTGTAATTGGTTAGCCAATTTACCTCCACCGTGAACTAAAATTTTGTGTCCTTCTAATAAATTAAATTCTTTCAAAAAAGCCGACAAGGAATTTTCATCATCAATCACGTTGCCGCCAATTTTTACTACCCTTAACTGTTGCATAATTCTGCCTCGTTTGATGTAATAGTAAATTTTTCTTCTATCTTATAATTTGTCTCCAGCATTTGTTTTAACACTGCTTGCGCAGCAAACACCCTGTTCTCGGCTTGTTTCAATATTAATGATCTGTTATTGTCCAATAAACTATCGATCACTTCAACATTTCTTCTTACCGGTAAACAGTGCATCAATTGCGCATGGTTGGTTAAACTCATTTTGTTTTCATTTAATAACCAATTATCATTTACCTCCGGCATTGTGCCGTAGTCAATAAAAGAAGACCAGTTTTTTACATAAACAAAATCAGCATCCAGCAATGCTTCATCTTGATTATTTGTTATTGTAACGTTAGAAGTAAAATCATCACACAAGTCATACCCTTTTGGATGAGCAATTACAAAATCAACATCTCTGGTTTTAACCCATTCGCAGAATGAATTAGCAACCGCTTGTGGCAGTGGCTTAATATGGGGCGCCCAGGTTAAAACAACTTTAGGTTTTCTATTTGTAGGTTTATTTTCTTCGATAGTCATCATATCCGCCAAACTTTGCAATGGGTGCAGGGTTGCAGACTCCAGACTAATAACAGGTTTATTACAATATTTCATAAACTGTAATAATATTTTCTCACTGTAATCTTCCTGCCTGTTCTTTAACGAAGGAAAACATCTGATAGCAATTATATCACAATAAGTTCCCATAACGGCAGCCGCATCTTTAATGTGCTCAACCGTATTGCCATTCATTACTGCGCCATCATTGTATTCCAAAGCCCAGCCTTCCTGATTAAAATTCATCACAACGGTATTCATGCCTAAATTTTGAGCGGCTTTTTGTGTGCTTAAACGTGTTCTTAAACTTGGGTTCATAAATATTATACCAAGTGTTTTATTTTTACCTAAATGAGAAAACCCAAAGGGATCCTTTTTTAAATTCAATGCCTCAGTAATTAGATCCTCGGCATTTTTAATATCGTTTATAGTTGTAAAGTATTTCATGGTATTAATTTGCTATTAATTGTTCTTGTAAAATTTTATTCAATGCATTCAAAAATAATTTTGCTTCATTCATTCCTATATTTAATGGCGGCAATAAACGAATGGTGTTTTTCCCGGAAGAAAAGCCGGTAAATATTTTTTCATCCTGCAATAATTTTTTTCGGATAAGCGTAGCATCGCCCGCGGTTTCAATCCCGATCATTAACCCCAAACCACGAACATTTTTTACACCATCCATTTTTGAAACTTCACTTAGTATAAAATTTCCAATTTGAAGTGCGTTAGAAATTAAGTTTTCACTTTCAATAACTTCTAAAACAGAAAGCGAGGCCGCGCATGCCAAATAATTACCGCCAAAAGTTGTACCTAGCATGCCATGTTTTGCTTTTATATCCGGATGGATCAAAACACCCGCTACCGGAAATCCATTGCCCATGCCTTTTGCGGTTGTAATAATATGAGGTTTAATACCGGAATATTGATGAGCAAAAAATTTGCCGCTTCTTCCGTATCCGGATTGTATTTCATCTAAAATTAAAACAACGCCCAATTTATTACATTCACTTTCTATTGTTTTTAGAAATTCATTGGAAGGAACATTGATGCCGCCAACGCCTTGTATACCTTCAATAATAACTGCACAAACAGTTTCGTTTATTGCGTTTTTAAAAGCAGCTTCATCATTCATTGGCAAAAATATAACCTCATGATCTTTATTGATATTTGCAGATAACTTCGCGTCATCTGTCGCTCCAAGAGAAAGAGAGGTTCTTCCATGAAAAGAATCTGTAAAGGCAATCACCCTTTTCCTTCCATTATGAAAGGAGGCCAGTTTTAATGCGTTCTCATTTGCCTCTGTGCCTGAATTACACAAAAACAAATTGTAGTCAGTGTAACCACTTAGTTTTCCTAATTGTTCGGCCAATAAATTTTGCAATGGCATTTTTACAGCGTTCGAATAAAATGCAATTTGGTTTAATTGTTCGGTTAGTTTTTTTACATAATGCGGATGCGAGTGTCCGATCGAGATCACGGCATGGCCTCCGTAAAGATCTAAATACTTAATACCTTTCTCATCCCAAATAAAAGCGCCTTCGGCTTTAACAGGAGTAATATCAAATAATGGGTAAACGTCGAATAAATTCATTTTAATAAGTTTAATAGGTTATACATTTTAATTTTAATCCTTCTTGTTCGTTCAGACCAAACATGATGTTCATGTTCTGAACTGCTTGTCCGGCCGCACCTTTTAAGAGGTTATCGATAACACTTGTAATTAATACATGCTTGTTGTGTTTTTTGATATTCAATAAACACTTATTGGTATTAACTACCATTTTTAGATCGATGGTTTTATCAACCAAAAAAGTAAACGGATCGTTTGAATAAAAATCAGTAAAGAGCTCTTTAATTTCATTTTCAGAAAGATCACATTCCAAAACAGTTGTTGCTAAAATTCCTCTGGTAAAATTTCCTCTTTGAGGAATAAATAAAAATTCACTTGAAAAATTATTTTGTAATTGGATCAAACTTTCTTTGATCTCCGAATTATGAGGATGCTCAAAAGGGTGGTAAACCGAAATGTTATTTTGTCTCCACGAAAAGTGCGTGGTGTCTGATGGCTTAACACCGGCGCCCGTTGAGCCCGTAACAGCACTTACATGTATTGTTCCGTTAAGCAGATTATTTTTTGCAAAGGGTAATAATGCTAACTGAATGGCAGTTGCATAACAACCCGGATTGGCAATGTAGTTGGCGTTTTTAATTTTTTCTTTATTCAACTCAGGTAAACCATAAACAAATTTCTTAGCATCAAGAGAGTTATTTTCCAATAACCTAAAGTCTCTGCTTAGATCAATTATTTTGCAGTTTAGCAAATGTGGATTCTCTTTTAAATAATTTAAAGAGTCGCCATGTTGCAGACATAAAAAAATAACATCTGAATTTTTATTTGGACTATCAGAAAATCTAAGATCAGTTTCTCCCAACAGATCAGTAAAAACTTCAGTCACCAATTTATTTTTTTGCGATTGACTAACAGCAGTAATCCCATCAACGTTTGGGTGATTCACTAATAATCTAAGTAACTCACCACCCGTGTACCCGGCTGCTCCAATTATTGAAACATTTAATTTTTTCATTGTACGGAATTTATTTGGTGATAAATACTCATTTGATTGCTCATGATCTTTGTAAACCCTTTTACGTCTTGTCCGCTCCAGGTATTATTCATCTCGCCATAACTACCAAATTTATTGCTCATCAGGTCGTGCGATGATTCAATCCCTTCGATAGAAAAATTGTAAGCAGATAGTTTTACAAAAACTTTACCGGTAACATTTTTTTGGGTTGATTCAAAAAAGCATTCTAAGTCTCTCATGATAGGATCAAGAAACAATCCTTCATGCAGCCAATTACCGTACCACATAGCTTGTTGATCTTTAATGATCAATTGCAGTTTTGTGAGCGTATGTTTTTCTAAAGCGTGATGTGCTTTAATTGTAATAAGGGCTGCGGCAGCTTCAAATCCAACTCTGCCTTTAATACCGATGATCGTATCGCCAACATGAATATCTCTGCCAATAGCAAAAGGCGAGGCTAATTTTTCTAAAGCTTGAATTGCTTTTGTAGGATGACCAAACAATTTACCATCAATGCCTTTTAATTCACCTTTCTCAAAATACAATTCAACATCTTTTAAAAGCGTTTCAGTCAATTGAGTTGGATAGGCTTGCGATGGTAAAGAAGAGTGTGAGGTTAAAGTTTCTTTACCGCCAACTGAAGTGCCCCATATACCTTTATTAATACTGTACTTTGCTTTTTCTGCATTTATCACTATGTCATTCTCTTTCAAATAAGCAATTTCTTCTTCTCTGGATAATTTATTATCTCTGATAGGTGTAATAATTTCGATGTTAGGAATTAAAATATTAAACACGGCATCAAATCTTACCTGATCGTTACCGGCGCCTGTGCTGCCATGCGCAACATAATTGGCATTCATTTTTTTTGCATAATTAGCAATGGCAGTTGCCTGCGAAATTCTTTCGGCACTAACCGAAAGTGGGTAGGTGTTATTTTTTAAAACATTACCATACACTAAATATTTTACTACACTGTTATAAAAGTTTTCTGTTTCGTTTAAACACACAAATGTTTCTACGCCCAGCAAAAGGGCCTTGCGTTCTATTAATTTAATTTCGCTTACACTAAAACCGCCTGTGTTAACGAGTACGGCATGAACAGTTAGGTTTAAGTTTTTAGATAAATAAATTGCGCAATACGAGGTGTCTAATCCCCCGCTAAATGCTAATACTACTGATTTTTTCATTTTCTTCGTTTTTAATTTTTGGTTGTTTTAAAAATATATTCTTTTTCATTTTAGTTATTCTTTCAAAAAGCGTTGAGTACTTTTTAAAATTCAAGAACTTATTGTCTTTATTCACATCCTTTTTTTCATCAGGGTTATAAAGCATTGCCGTGCATAAACAATTCTTTCGGTCTTTGCTTTTTAGTATTTCAAAATTTACGCAACTGCGACAACCTTTCCAGAAGTCTTCGTCTTGTGTTAATTCTGAATATGTAACAGGTTCGTATCCGAGATCTGAATTAATTTTCATTACCGCTAAACCGGTTGTTAAGCCAAATATTTTGGCATGAGGATATTTAGTTTTAGATAACTCAAATACCTTTTGTTTAATGGCTTTTGCCAAACCGCTCTTTCTAAATTCGGGCGCAACTATTAATCCGGAGTTGGCAACATAATTGCCGTGGCTCCAGGTTTCTATATAACAAAAACCTGCCCAATGCCCTTCTGGAGAAAAGGCAATTACTGCTTTACCCTCGAGCATTTTTTGCTCAATGTATTCCGGCGATCTTTTGGCGATGCCTGTTCCTCTTGCTTTTGCAGACGATTCCATTTCGGTGCAAATTGTGTTTGCATAATGCAAATGGCCACTACTAGCCAAATGCACAGTGAATTTTTTCATTGTGAAATAATTAAGAAATAATAAAATGACATCAATTCCCTACTAGAGAATTAACATGTTTGAATAAGACGTAAGGTTAACCTTAAATCAACGTCGTAGAAAATAGATGGGTCGCACCGTAACGATTGTTGCGGCTAAATGGTTAATAAACAAAAACACACTCTTGTTTAAAGAGTGCAACCGGCTAACGATTGAAACTATTGTAAGAGTTTTTGTTTTCACTTTTATTCGTGATTGTTTTTAAATTAATGAGCTGCAAATGTATAAAAATATATTTATCATGAGCAAAAAAATATTTGTTTTACTTAAATCGGTTTAAATATCCGCCACAAGGCTTGATTTATTGGCAATTCCAATTTATATTTACATAAATGGAATACGAAATAAAACCTCAAACAAAATTGAGCCTTGGTTTAAAAGAACTTTGGGAATACCGCGAGTTGTTTTATTTTTTTACGCTGCGCGACATAAAAGTAAAATACAAGCAAACGGTTTTAGGGTTTTTGTGGGCAGTATTGCAACCGCTGGTTATGGCATTATTGTTTTCTTTCTTTTTAGGAAAGGCAATTAGCAATTATACCGAGTTGCCTTTACCGTATGATGTTTTTGCCTTAAGTGGTTTAGTGCTTTGGGGAATATTTTCATCGGGTATTAATAATGCCGGTAATAGCATGGTTTCTAACGCCAACATAATTAAAAAAATATATTTCCCAAGATTAATAATTCCAATATCATCTGTATTAGTTGGGTTATTTGATTTTTTAATGGCGTTTGTGGTTTTTATAATTTATTGTTTGTTTCATAACATATCATTTTCGTTAAGCGCGTTATGGTGTTTTCCATTAGCAGTTATACTTGCCTGCATGGCCACATTTGGTTCGGGCACTTTACTTGCCGCGCTAAATGTAAAATACCGCGACTTCAGATACATTATTCCTTTTTTGATCCAGTTTTTATTATTTGTTACTCCGGTAATTTATCCAACAACCATTACTGATAATAAATACCTAAAAATTTTATTATCGTTAAATCCAATGAGTGCGCCTTTGGATATTTTTAGAGCTGGTATAACCAACAGTGTTATTAATTGGGAAGCAGATTTAGTGAGCATAGCATCATCTGTAATTATATTTATTCTTGGCTTACTGTACTTTAAAAAAACAGAAGCTTACTTTGCAGATCTAGCTTAGAATATTTTTTTTATGAAAACACTTCTCATTTTTTTAATCTCGTTTGCTTTTTGTTGCTTTTCTTTTTCGCAAAAGGCCATGCATTTTAATGTGGCCAAAAATACTGGTATTCATACATCGCAACTCGACAGTATTTATTTAAGCGGTATACACGCAGATACATCGCTGGCTGTTTTTAAAACTAATGCCGAGGAATATATTGCAGCTTACCAAAAATTATTACAAGACTTTGGAAAACATTTAAAAGCAAATAATTTTATTTGGGAAAAAGCAACTAAAGGGTTTAACAGGATCTATTTTAACAAGGAAGGAAAAATTGATTATTTCCTTTACAGTTTTCGAGCGGATCAATTAACAACAGAACAAGAAAAAAGATTTGACGACCTGTTAAACAAGTTTGTTGATGTCTATCAATTTCCATTAAAAGCAAAAAGTAACTTCGCTCAGTGCAGTCCGGTAACCTATATGCCAGAAGCAAAATAAACTTAAGTCCTAAATTATTTCTCAGGATTTATTATTTAACCTATCAATTGTTTTTTCAATATATTTTTCGGAAGGTAAAATGGATTGCTGTATCCTTTGGGCGTATTGAATAGAATCCATGGTTTCCTTTTGCTTTTTCTCTACAATGATCTTTTGAAGTTCTATAATAGCTTTTTGTTTATTAGTGATTTGAAAACGGTTGTAAATAAACACCGCAAATAACAAAACCAAAATCAAGCTGACGCCAATTAAATAACTCACGTACTTTTGTATCTTTTCCCTTTCGGCACCTAATTCAATTTCTTTTTTGTGATCGGCATCCATTACCGCCTGTTGTATATCAAATTCATGTTTTGCTTCTAACCGCCCAATATCATTACTTTTACTTTCGTTGCTGATCGAATCCTGTAAAGCCTTGTAGGTTGTGTAATGATCAAGAGCCTGTTCAAATTTTTTTGTGACTTTAAAAAGGTCGCTTAAATTTAAATGTGCATTGCTCATGTCGCTTAAAGATCTTATTTCTTCTGATTTTATTAAAGAACGTTTTAAAAAATCTTCGGCCCTGCTATACTCTCCCATTTCCAAATATACAGCACCAATATTGCCAAGCACAATAGCAACGCCCGCTTTATCGTTCAGCTCTTCCTTATATTTATAAGCGCCCATAAAATATTTAATTGTTTTTGCAAAATCGCCCATGTTATAATATAAAGTGCCGATGTTTAGCAACGCATTAGATACGCCATATTTATTGCCAAGTTCTTGTTTAATTTTTAATCCCTTTAAAAAATAATCTAAGGCAGTTTTAAAATCATTCCGTTTTAAATAAACGCCGCCAATATTATTATAATTACTCGCAATTAATTGTTTGTTCTTTTGTTGATAGGCCATTTCTTGAGATTTTAAATAATACTCCATAGCCTTATCGTATTTTCCTTGATCATCGTATACAGCACCAATGTTGCTGAGCAAGCTGCTTTGCTCTTCCTTTTCATTATTAGTGGAAGCAATTTTATAGGCTTTAAAATAATTATCCAGCGCTTCAGGATATTTACCACTGTTATAATAAATGATCCCAATATTGTTTAGGGCTTCAGATTCCGGTTTTGGAAGGTTTAACTTTTTTGACAGAGCTACTGCTTGCTCACCATATAATAATCCGGATGTATAATCACCAATTCTATTAAACTCCATACACAGGATAACAAGACTATTTGCTTTTTCAGGACTATCAGAAGTATTCTTGATCAAAGTCAACAAAGAATCTATCCCTCGGGTTTGAGACCGAGAAGCTAAAAAAAATAAACAAAAGCTTAATACAATATATAATTTTGATTTTACGATTTGAAAGGTTTTAAGCTCTAATCTACAAAAATTATAATAAAATTCATATGATCATTCTTACTATAAGTTTTACCAATAAAAAAGGTCCCGGCTGTAAAAACAACCGGGACCTTTTTTGTGTTTAGAACTATTATTTGTTACTCTTTTACAATTTTCAAAGTTTTATTTCCGCTAATGCCTTTTACATTAACGTAATAAACTCCCTTAGCAAGTTCACTGGTATTAATGCTGCCAATACCGTTAATTGTTTTTTCAATTACTAATTGACCTAAAGTATTAAACACCTGTGCATTTACTAATTCGCCGGCATTAATTGTTAACTCCTCTTTAAACGGATTTGGATAAACAACAACATTGTATGATTCTTTTACAATTTGGTTTAAACCTGTACAAGTTGAAACAGACTGTGTAATAATTGCAGATGACGAACATGGTCCATTACTTCCATTAACAGTGTAGTTAGTAGTTACACTTGGACTAACTGCTATTACAGAAGTTGTTGCTCCTGTGCTCCAGCTATAAGTTGTTGCGCCGTTTGCTGTTAAATTAACAGGTGTTCCTGCGCAAATAATGCTTGATGCAGTAACAGCAGTAACAACTAACGTGTTGCTGTTTGTTATAGATACGGATGCAACGGATGCAGGGCAAAACCCATTCGAAATAGACCATTGGAATACATTCGTTCCATTTCCTAATCCTGTTAATGCAGTTGTTGTTGAGCTAGGAGAAGATATTACTCCTGAGCCGGAAACTAAAGACCAAACACCAGTACCTATTACAGGTGCATTACCTGTTAATGTAGCATTACTGGAACAAATTGTTTGAGACGAGATGGCTGTAGCAGGTGTTGCCAATGCATCAGAAACGATCGTCAAAGTAGAAATAGAAGAACAAGCTCCATTTGTTATTTTCCACTGAAAGATATTTATACCTGCTATTGCAATTCCGGTAATACTAGTGCTTGGCAATGTTGGATTTGTGATCGCGCCTACACCGCTTATCAATGTCCAGCTGCCTGTTCCTATTGAAGGTGTGTTTCCGGTTACAGTTGTTGAAGGATTATTGATACATATTGTTTGGTTTGGTCCGGCTAAGGCAGGTGTTGGTAATTGGTTAACTACCACATTTACTGTATTAGAACCCGAACAAGACCCGTTTGTGCCAACAACTGTGTAAATAGTGTTAGCTGTAGGAGTTACAACAATGCTTGCTCCGGTTGGCCCTGCACTCCAAGTATAAGTTGTAGCGCCTGTTGCGGTTAATGTACTTGAACTACCTATACAAACAGCGGTTGGACTTGCAGCAACATTTATACTAATTGATGTGCCTATAGTAACACTAACGGTTTTTGTATTGGTGCAACCTAACGAAGTTCCTGTTACAGTATAAGTTGTATTAACAGGAGGTGTAACAGTAATAACCGAAGTTGTTGCGCTCGTGCTCCATGAATATGTATTAGCTCCACTAGCTATTAGCGTAGCCGTTCCGGCAGGACAAATAGTTGCATTATTAACCGATACTGTTGGTGTTGGATTTACAACTACTGCGACAGTATTTGAAGCACTGCAAAGACCTGTGGTTCCTGTAACCGTGTAAATAGAAGTTGATGCAGGAGTAACTGTTTTAGTTGCTCCTGTTCCTAAGCCGCTCCATGAATAGGTAGTAGCGCCTGTTGCTGTTATTGTGCTTGATGCGCCCGAACAAACAGCTGTAGGATTTGCTGTAGCATTTACTACCGGTAAAGCAGATACAAAAACACTAACGGTTTTTGTGTTGACACAACCGCTTGCGTTAGTTCCTGTAACTGTATAAATTGTTGTTGCGGCAGGAGATACCGAAAAAGATGCTCCCACAAAATTTCCGGGATTCCATGTGTAAGTTACTGCGCCTGATGCACTCAAGGTGGCACTGCCGCCAACACAAATAGACGGAGAGCTTGATGTAGCAATTACTGTTGGACTTGGATTTACTAATACACTAATAGTTGTTGAACCTGAACAAGCTCCAGTTGTTCCGGTAACTGTATAATTTGTAGTAACCGTTGGGGTAACAACTAAACTAGCACCATTTGGTCCGGTGCTCCAAGTGTATGTCGTGGCACCACTTGCAGTTAAAGTACTTGATGATCCGGCACAAATTGAAGTTGGATTGGCAATTGCGCTTAAGGTCAGTCCGGTACCAATCGTCACACTAACGGTTTTGGTATTGGTGCAACCTAATGCACTTGTTCCGGTAAATGTATAAACAGTGTTAACACCCGGAGAAACTGTAATAACAGAAGTTGTAGCACCGGTACTCCATAAATAAGAATTTGCACCGCCGGCTGTTAATGTTGCAGTTCCGCCTGCACAAATAGTCGCATTTGCTGCTGTTAGTGTTGGAGTGGGATTTAAGGTTACCTGAACTGTTTTTGTTCCAACACATCCGCCACCTGTCCCGTTTAAAGTATAGGTTGTTGTTACTGTTGGCGAGACACTAATGGTAGAAGTAGTAGGCCCTGTACTCCAAGTATAAGTTGTAGCGCCGCTTCCGAATAAGCTTACAGATTGGCCAAGACAAATGCTTGCACTAGGAGGATTAATGTTAATATTAATACTTCCTATGCTAATACTTAATGTTTGAGTTCTTCTGCAGGTATTAGTTCCTGAAGTTATTGCCGTAACAGAGTAAACCGTTGCCACAGTTGGCGTAACAATAAAAGGTGGAGTGGTTGCTCCGGAATTTACCAAAGTGTAGGTTGTAGCACCTGACGGTGTAATAGTTACATTGTTCCCTGCGCAAACTGTTGCACTAGGTGTTGATGTAAGTGTAAAAGCAGGGCCTTGTATAACGGTAACCGTTTTTACTACAGGTATACTTGCGCCGGCACCGTTAGTTGATACTAATGTAATTGAATAAACACCTGCTGCTGCATAAGAAACTGTTGGGTTTTGTGCCGTTGATAAAGATGGCGTTCCGCCGGTCATGGTATAAGACCAAGAAGTTGGTACATTTAAAGAAAGGTCTCCAACATTGAGGGCCGTTCCAACGCAACCCGGATTTGGTGTTACCGTAAAGTTTGCAATTGGCGCAGGAAGATTACATAAACCATGTGTCCCCAAAAATTTCCTGTAAGGACTGTTTGCCATTGCTACATGGGCACGTAAACGTTGATCGGGAGTAAACATATACATGGCAAGATCATTTGTATAATCCATAAAGTTCATGAACATTTCTCCGTTAGCCCCATTAGGAGGAGAAGATGCATTACAAGAGTTTGGATCAAGAGGGTAAGCTGGCGATCCGCCATTGCTAGCATTTGCAGGTGGAGTATCTGTACAATAATCTGTTGCGCAGGTTCCATCTCCCCAAATATGTCTTAATCCTAACCAGTGACCAATTTCATGAGTACACGTTCTTCCTTTATCGTAAGGGGCAGCATAAGTTCCGCCGGGAAAAATAGTACTAGAACCAAAAGAAGCTGCCCAGCTCCAAAAACCATCCGATAATGCTGTTCCAGTTGCTCCGGGTATACCAGCTAGTGTGCTTAATGGTGGAAAAGTTGCGTAACCTAATAAGCCGGTAGCGTTTTGACGATCAGATACCCAAATATTTAAATATTTACCTACATTCCAAATAGTATTAGGCTTGATATAACTATTCATAAAATTAGTAAATAAAGCCGGTGTGTTATAATTAGTAGCAGCAGGGTTTTTTGAAGGAAATGCTGTTGCCGGCAATGTGTTATAGTTTACGCGATGAATACCAGGCTCAGCTAAAAAGTTCCCTAAAGTATCCTTAGTGGCCAAACAAAAATTAATATTACAATTCGCAATGGCAATTCTACCACTACCATCTTTACTTGCCGCAGAAATTAATGTATTTGTTGCATAAGCGGTAAAAGCGTTTGCCGGATAGTTTCCGACGTTTTGCCCAATACCGGAAAAATCATTATCTAAAACTGTTACCTGTGAATTTAATTGGCCCTGCGCAAGATTTGGGTATGTTCCAACGGCTTGCCCGCCATGAATTACGTGCATAATAACCGGGATAGTATACCCACTCATTAATTGAGAGTTTGCCATAGCCTTTGCTTGCTCCGGATTTTGTTGAAGATACTGAGCAATTAACTGTTGAAATTGCGCCTCCCATTGCTGCGAAGGAATTGGTGTTGCACAACCACGCCCTTGTATTTGCGCAGGATCTAACGGAATATTTTGCCCAACAGTTTTATTTGTTTGCGCGTAACTTATAAGGCTCGTCAGTAAAATAAACACTGATACAATACTTTTAATTTGTTTTTTCATTTTATGAATTTTTGCGTTATTAAGATATACAATATAATTTTAAAGAACAATTAGACAGATGTGAAAACGATTTAGTTTTCGACTAAACAGGTTTTTTTTAGACGAAAATTAAATCTAAATCTAAAAAAGTTTTAAAAATAAAAAAGCCGTTCAAAATTTGAACGGCTTTTTTTTGGTTAGTTATTATTCCTATTGTTTGATCAGCGTCACATGACCAACATAATTTTTCTTATTGTTTTCCAGATCGGTGATCATGATCTTATAAATATACACACCGTCTTGAGCAATTTGCGATGTGCCTTTTACAGTTCCATCCCATCCTTTTCTGAATGTAGAAGAACTAAAAATTAACTCACCCCAACGATCGAATACTTCCATCTTGTACTTATCTTCATTGATACCGTAACCATAAGGCATAAAGACATCGTTACGTCCGTTTCCATCAGGAGTAAATGCATTTGGAATGTAAATACCCATATCCGGAGTAATATCAATAGTTGCAGTTGCGGTATCTTTACAATCAAATGAATTGATAGCAACTAAATAAATTTGATACTGTCCAACGTTATTATACAAGTGACTAGGGTTCATCACAAAAGATGAATTAGTGTTTGGATAACTGTAATCACCAAAATCCCATACATAAGAACTTGCGTTTGTTGATGTATTAGTGAAATTAATAGTAGGCTCTAATAAACTTGCACTGCTTGGGTTTGTAAAAAACCCTGCAACAGGCACAGGATATGCCTGAGCAACCATTGGTGCTTTTATTTCTTGTCTACAACCGTATTTATTAACAGTAATTAAAGTTAATGAATAAGTTCCCGGATTAGGATAAGTAATTGTTTGTGGATTTAAGAACGGATTTTCTGTTTCTGCCTGCCCTCCAAATTGCCAAATAAATGGATTTGGATTAGTAGTGGTTGAATCTCCATTGCTAAAATACGTTACTGTTAATGGCGCGCAACCTTTACTCATTGAAGGAGTAAATGTTACGTTCGGTACCGGACGAACAAGAACTGAGAATACAGCTGTTGTGTTTGGCGTAGAACATCCATCATCAATAGTTAAACTATACGTATTTGGATTAGCTGCTGCGTAATTTGCAGTAATTGTATTGTTAGCTGTTGTTACACCATTACTCCAGTTATAAGTATAAGGCCCACCATTACCAACACTAGTAATGTTTGGCGTTAATATTACTTTATCATTTGCACAACTAGTATAGGTTGCTCCAATTGAAAGAAGCGGTGGTCTAACATTTACCAATATTGTAGTCGGACCATTAGCACATCCATTCGCATCAGTCACTGAAATTGTGTATTGAGTGGTAGATGTTAATGTTGGTGTAGCATTTATACCGCTTGGTGTTAACAAGGTTGTAGTTATACTTGAACTAAGATCTGTTAACGTATAGTTATAAGGAATAGTTCCACCGGATGCTTGGCCGAATATCTGAGCAATATTACCAAAACAAATTGTTTGAGCTGGAGAAACGTTTAATGCTAATACGTTTGGCTGACTGATGTTTACACTTGTAAATGTGTTACAACCGTTAGCGTCTGTAACTGTAGCTGTGTGGATGCCAGGTCCGATACCATTAATGATAGCCGATGTTAAACCACTTGGACTCCAGTTATAAGAATAACCACCAACACCACTTGCAGTTAATGTAGCACTTCCGTTATTCTGTCCAAAACATAAAATGTTACTCGATACAGCAGTCACCGAAGGTAAAGCAGCTGCGTTGATATTTACTGAAGCAGTGATCACACAACCCTTACTATCTGTAGTTGTTAACTGCCATGTTCCAGGAGGTAAACCGGTTGCGTTTGCAGTTGTTTGTGGCGGCTGTGTATTCCAATTGTAAGCATAAGCAGGTGAACCACCTGTTATAGTTACGTTTGCTGTACCGTTAGAATTACCACAAGTAGCCTGAGTTGTAGTTGTAATTGGTGTAGCAAAAGCAGGCGGGTCAACTAGTGTATAAACACTGTTTGTTGAACATCCTTGAACGTCTACCACTGATAAACTATACGAACCTGCTCCTAAATTAGTAATGATCGGATTTGCAGGTTGAGCAGGTGTCCATGTTAATGTATATGTTGGTGTACCACCTGAAATACTTGTGTTAACAATACCTGTGCTAAAACTATTACAAAGGTTTGGGATAACCGTGTTTGTAGTAATTATTAAAGGATTAGGTTGAGAAATATTTACTGTTTTAGTACTTGTACAATTATTAGCATCTGTTACAGTACAAGAATACACGCCGTTACCAACACCCGTTAACACAGAGTTAGTTTGTGCGCTTGGTTGCCATAAATAAGCATAGTTGGTTGTTCCACCAACAGATAACATTTGTGCTGCACCATTAAACTGACCTGCACAAGCTACATTGGTAACACTTCCAATAGCAGTTACTAACTGAGTAGGCTGTGTAATATTAACCGTTGCACTTGCAGCACAATTTGCCGCATCGGTAACTGTAATACTATGTAAACCATTTGGTAAGTTATTTACGTTTTGGCTAGTTTGTGCTAAGTAAGACCAAAGGTAAGTTAATGTTAAACTACCACCACTTGCTGAAACTGTTGCGCCACCATTAGCTAAACCAAAACAAGTAACCGCAGCTGTGTTTGTAACAACCACAGTTGGACCGGCAAGGTCATTAATTATTGCAATAGAACTTTGTTGACAATTATTAGCGTCAGTTACAGTTACAGTATAAGCACCTTGAGTAACATTGTTAATTGTTGTGTTTGTAAAGCTTGGGTTCGAACTCCACTGGTAAGTGTATCCGCCGGCTCCACCACTTGCTGTACAAGAAGCTGTGCCGTTAGCTTGCCCACAATTAGTTGTTCCTGAATTTGTGCTTAAATTTAATTGTGTAGGTTGAGTAATTGAAATTGTTCGAGTAACACTGCAACCGTTTAAATCGGTCAGAGTTACTGTATGTATCATTGGACCAGCTAAATTATTTACTAATTGTGTAGTTCCTAAACTTGGTTGCCATAAAATAGTTGGTATACCTGTACCGCCTGCGTAGTTTACGTTACCAATACCATTGTTTGCTCCAAAACATGTTACATTGGTTCCGGTAGCGGTTGCTGTTAAACCAATAGGTTGGTTAATAACAGCCACTGCAGTTGCAGTACATGATTTAGTGTCTGTTACGGTAACGGTATAACTTCCCGCAATTAAACTGTTGCTTGTAGCTGTAGTTTGAGCGTTGCTCCAGCTATAAGAATAAACAGGGGTTCCACCATTTGGTGTTGCAGTTGCAAAACCATTATTGTAACCAAAACAACTTGGCGTACCTATAGCACTAATGCTAACTGTTAATAAAGGTGGTTGCGTAATAGTGAAAACCGTTGTGGCAGTACACGAGTTTTGATCGGTTGCCAACATCGTAAATGTTCCAGCAGAAAGACCACTTACATTTTGTGTTGTTAAAGGGAACGGACCGCCTGTCCATAAATAAGATATCGAACCAACAGTGTTTGATGTAGAGGCTACTGCTAATCCACTAGCGCCACCAAAACATCCAACATTTGTTTGTGTTATACTTGATAACATTTGTGCAGGATTCTGTAATCCAACGGTTCCTTGAATGATACATCCTTTAGCATCTGTAACCGTTACATTGTAATTGCCCGGACCCATACCACTTGGCGTGGCGGTTGTTCCGCCTGCTCCCGGTGCAGGTAACCATGCGTAAGAATAAGGTCCTGTTCCGCCGGCAACACCTGCGTTTGCAGTACCGTTGGTAGCGTTAAAACATTTTGGATTTACACCGCTTACATTTATAGTTAATGAACTAGGTTGTGTTATGGTAACACTAGCCGAAGCAATACAACCTGTAGCGTCTGTTAAAGTAACTGTATAAACACCGTTTAATAAGTTAGTAGCTGTTCCTGTATTTTGTCCGTTACTCCAACTATAGATAGGGAAACCCGGACCAGGAGTACCACCGCTTATAGTAGTAGTGGCTATACCATTATTTCCTCCAAAACAACTTGGGTTAGTAAAACTAGAAACACCAATTTGAGGCCCTGATGCATTTGGTACAGTTCCTGCTAAAACGTATAAACAATTGTTAGCGTCTTTTACCTGGACTGTATATGTTCCTGCTGTAACGTTTGATAAGGTTTGTCCAACAAATCCTGTACTCCATGTATAAGTATAAGCTGGAGTTCCGCCTGTTGCTGTTGCAGAAACAACTCCGTTGGCCTGATTACAATTGGCTGTTAATGTACTTGTGTTTATTGTTACTGAAGTTGGTTGAGTAACCGTTACAGTTCTTGTTAATGTACAGCCATTAGCATCTGTTACCTGAACACTATAAGTTCCCATAGATAATCCAGAAGAAACAGTTGTGGTACTGCCGTTTGGCGACCATAAATACGTATAACCCGGTGTTCCGCCGGCTGCTACTACACTTGCACTTCCTGTAGCGCCACCAAAACATAATGCCGGTGAGCTAGCGGGAGTAACGGTGATTGAACTTGGCTGTGTAACCGTTCCAACCGTGGTAGATTTACAACCATAAAAATCAGTTACTGTTACCGTATAATTTCCCGGAGCAAGATTACTTATAGTTTGTAATGTAGAAGTATTGCTCCAAGAGTAAGTTAATGGAGCGGTA
The DNA here is from genome assembly GCA_022842625.1 of Bacteroidia bacterium. Classification (GTDB taxonomy): domain Bacteria; phylum Bacteroidota; class Bacteroidia; order B-17B0; family Aurantibacillaceae; genus Aurantibacillus. Next base: position 22,783 of record JALHPG010000002.1, read on the forward strand.
GCGTTACCGATCATGTTAGCGGTTAAGCTTCCGTTAGCAAATCCAAAACAAGACACATTGGTTGTGTTGGTTATTGCTGCGGTACCGCCAGGCGTAGCTGTTACTGAAACTACTGCTGTTACGGTACAGTTTTTAGTGTCTTTTACCGTTACTGTATAGTTACCTGAAACTACACCAACGGTTTGCGGGTTGTTACCGCCGCTTGGTGCCCATGTGTAAGTATAAATAGGTGTTCCACCACTTGCAATTACACTAGCCGAACCGTTAGCTGCCGAACAATTAGCAGGTACACTGCTTAAGGTGGTTGTAATTTGTGACGGTTGATTTACTGCAATAGTTTGATTAGTAGTACAACCTAAATTATCAATAACAGTAACGTTATAAGCGCCTGCTGCGATGTTACTTGTAAAGGTGTTACTTACTTGATTTGGTCCGCCGTTGATATTAAATACGTATGGACTTGTTCCACCACCACCGGTAGCAGTTACTGTTCCGTTGTTACCACCAAAACAAGAAGGTTGAAGAGAAGTTACGCTTAATGTAACCGCACTTGGCTGACCAATGGTAGTTGTTACCGTTGTAATACAACCTAATGCGTCTTTTACATTTATTGTATAAGCTTGTGCTGTTAAGTTCGTGAAAACACCAAAACCACTGGTAATATTACCCGGAGTTAAGGTATAGCTGTATCCCGGTGTTCCACCGCTTGCCGATACGCTGAATCCTCCGTTTGCACCGTTAAAGCAACTTACGTTGGTAAGGGTTGCAATTGCTGCACTTGGAGAGCCGGTATTACCAACCACAAAGTTGATCGTTAATGTACATGAGTTAGCGTCTTGAACAACTACACTTTTTGGTCCTGCAAGCATACCTGCTTGTATCGCACTTCCAACAAATGGTCCGCCATTAAATGAGTATTGATATGCAGGAGCGCCCCCCGTAACTGCTGTTACTGTTGCGCTACCGTTAGCGTTTCCGCAAGCTGCAGGAGTAACAGCAACTGTTGCTGCTGTTGGTCCTGTTACCATAGGAATGTTTGCCGTTAAGGTAAAAGTACAACCATTAACATCTTTAACAGTAATTGTTTTTGGGCCAACTGCTAAGTTGTTAGTAATAGTTGATGTTCCAACACCATTAACACTAAAGCTATAAGCTGCTGTTCCACCGGTAACGCCTGTTATGCCTAAAACACCTGTATTACCTACACAAGCTGTTGGTGCGGTTGTAAAGGTAGCTGCTGTAATGGCAGGTGTGTTTACCAAGGTAACCACTTTTGTGAATACACAGTTGTTTAGGTCTTTTACCGTAATGGTATAATTACCCGCGGCTAAGTTGGTAAGAAGAGGTGCGGCAACAAAGGGACCGTTGTTAACACTATAGGTATATGGTGCTGTTCCACCGGTTACTAATCCTAAAGTAATTGAGCCATTTGAAAAACCACAAGATGGATTAACAAATGTTGTTGCCAGGTTGGTTACACCCGGGGTATTTAATATGTTTGTTACCGAAGTTGTAACACAACCCAAGTTGTTTGTTAGACCGATGGTATAAGCCCCAGTTGGCAAGCCGGTAGGGGTTTGAGTTACAATGGCTCCGCCGTTTAATGAATAACTAACAACTGTTTGAGGCGGAGGTGTTGTATTATTAATTTGTATACTACCATTGTTGTTACCACAAATGGCATTAGTTGGTATTAAGGTTAAACTAGGGTGTGGGCTGATGGTAATAACAGAACTTGTTGTTGCGGTACAGCCATTAGTAATAGTATGTGTTACTGTATAGGTTCCTGGAGCAGAAAAGCTGCCCGGACCATAGTTTGCAGTTGCTCCTACAGCAGGAGAACCAGCAACCGGATTGAAGGTATAACTATGGCCACCAAAAGGAACTGCTGCAACAAAGCTATAACTGTTACCAATTAAACATTGTGTAGGCGTAGGAACCGAGAATGCTGGACTTGGTGGGGTAATAACATTAATTACGGAAGTAACAGTTGCTGTGCATCCTGAATTATTAATCATATGCATGACCGTATATGTACCTGGAGTCGGAAAGGTGACGACGGTATTAGTTGCAGTAGTGGTAAAACTGGGTGGTGGAGATGCCCCGACAAAAGAATAGGTTTGTACTGCGGGGGCAATATTACCGGTATTTGTAAATGTATAAGTAGTGCAATTACTTGCGCTCGTAAAATTAGCATTGGGCACAGGCGCAAATTGAACAGTGATAACTTTTACGATTGGCGAGCATCCTCCGGCCGGATTCATAGTTAACGTGTAATTTCCTGAAGTCGCTGTTTGTATTACCTGATTAGGGTTATTCGTTATACCTGAACCTCCTGGACCATTCCATGTGTATGGTCCTAAACCAGCAGGCGCATAAAGCGTGGCGGTAGAAACACCACAAGAAACCACTGTTGAAGCAGCTGTTCCAGCAGGGAAAACAGAATTGTTAACTTGTATGTTCATTGGTTTACAAATAGCATCAAAATAACAGTAACCCTGGTGAGCACCTCCATTACAATCCGAAACAACCACCTCAATAGTAACACAGGAATTAATATAAGGAGTAAGATCCAATGATTTAATCACCCAATTAGTCCAAGAAACTCCACCAGTTACTGAGTATCCTCCAACACCACTAACACAAGCGTTTCCCGACGGTGTTAAGCTTATCGACGGACAGGCTAAAGGAGTACCGGCACAATTTTTCAATTTAATATTTAATGAAGGTTGGTCACAACAAGCGTGCCCACTGCCATCAAATACTCCGGCGTAAGCAAATTGGAATAAAGCGTTAGCAGCGGTAACCGGGAAGGTTTGAGAAATTTTTGTACAAAGGGAGCCCCAATTGTTATCATTCATTTGTAAAACACGAGTCCCTCCCAAAGGACTATGTGGCAGGGTTCCTAACCATGGATCGGCTAAAGGAGTTGTGCGAACCCAAATTTCCGGAGAACCAACGGTTGTTGTAGCTACGTTTGCGCAAGCTGCGCCTCCCCCTGCAGCCCAAGGATTATTCATACTTGTAGTAACCCATCCCACAAGTGTATTTCCGAAATACTGTCCAACAGAGGCTCCTTCAAAATCTTCATTTACACATGGAGCTGCATTAACAGAATTATTGCCGCCAATTGGCTTAAAATTACTTGTATTTGTGTTTATCTGAACCTGAGGAATAGAAACAATCTTATATTTTTCGTTTACAAAGTTTCTCTTTGCGTTGAATAAAACCCAACGTAACTCTTTGCCTTCATAGCCGCTTAGAGATAACTCCTTAATCTTTTCCGCTTCGTTAAAACCCGAAAGGGAGTCAGCCGAAAACTTATAAGCAAGACGCGAGTTATAAAAACTTTGATCTTGTGCCTTAAGCGTTGTAATGTTTAAAATAATGAATAAGCTAAAAATAATTGCATTCATTATTGACTTAAAATTTTTCATAGGTATTGTAATTTGTGTTAAAATTAAGAACATTTACCAGCTAATAAAAACCATTCACTCATCCAAAACCACCGTTCAATAAGTCCAAAAAAAAGCTTAATTGTTAATAAGCTGTTCATTATCGGTTAACAAAACCCATTCGTCGAACTATAATTCAGCGAAAGAGTGCTTTAAATTTTTGATAATCAATTAGATGTGTGAATACGAGCACATTATTATGTCATCTTTATGCCTAAAGCCTAAAAAAACTAAATAGTTTTAGGTCGACCTCGTTTTTAAGTTAATTAAAAGTAAAGACAACCTTATTCGAAATTAATTGTAATTCTTATCAATTACTACCATCAAAAGTCCAAACAAAATTTTTAGGTATATTTGTAAAAAAAATATCTATGCTATCAGCTAAAGTAAGCGCTGCTTTAAATAAGCAAATTGAAATGGAGGGTTCATCCTCACAATACTACCTTGCAATGGCAAGTTGGGCAGAAACTCAAGGATTAAATGGCGTTTCAGCCTTTTTGTATACGCATACAGATGAAGAGCGTATGCACATGTTAAAATTATTAAAGTTTGTAAATGAGCGCGGTGGCCACGGGGTAGTGCCTGCATTAAAGCAACCACCTGTAACTTTTAAATCGGTAAAATCTGTTTTTGAAGAGATCTTAAAGCACGAAATGAAAGTTACCGAGGAGATAAATAATTTGGTAGAAATAACCCTTAAGGAAAAAGATTATACTACCCATAATTTTTTACAATGGTACGTTAGCGAACAAATAGAAGAGGAAGCTTTAGCAAGACAAATTGTAGATAAATTAAAGTTGATCGGTGACGATAAAAGCGGATTATACTTTTTTGACCGAGACCTTGAAGCAATGGCTAAATTAGAAGTTGCGAAGGATACTACCGGAGGAAAAAAATAATTTTACTTCGTTACAAAAACAAAAACATCTTCGTTATCCTTTTTCATTAAATATTTTTCTCTCGCAAAGGTTTCTAAGCTTTTTGTGTTGGTTTGCAGTTCGCTTAAATTAATTTTATTGTTCTCAATTTCTGCGATATAATATTCTTTTTCTTTTTGCAACTTATTCCGTTTTTTGATAAGATCCATTTGTGTAAACACATCGTTCTTGTCAAAAAACAATAGCCAAACAATAATTCCAATTATCGTTAAAAAATATTTATTCTTAATTATGCTAAATAAAAACATGCTAAATTAGTATGGTAAAGTTATTGCAGAAAACAAGCTAAAAATCAAATGAAAAAAAAGATTATTAATACAACCTTGTTAGTTATGCTGATTTCGTTGTTCTCATTCAGATATAGCTTTGATAACGGTTTTAAAACCTCGCAACTCTCCAATAAACGTGTTAGAGCGGCTTACGACAATAAATGGGTTAATTTACAAAGTCAACTTGCTGCTAAAAAAATTGATAAAGATAATTTTGAACTCTATTTTAGAATATTTAAGCTCGAAAAAGAATTTGAAGTGTGGGTAAAAAATAAAGCAGACCTTAAATACACCTTATTAAAAACAATTTCTATTTGCGCATCAAGTGGAGAATTGGGGCCAAAAAGAAAACAAGGAGATTATCAGGTGCCCGAAGGGTTTTATGAAATTGCCACCTTTAATCCAAACAGCAGCTATCATTTAGCAATGAAAATAAATTATCCCAATCAAAGCGATGTGTTAAAGAAGACTGCAACAGATGCCGGGGGAGATATTATGATACATGGAAATTGTGTAACTATAGGTTGTATTCCATTAGAAAATGAACCTATTGAAGAGGTTTACGTTTTAGCCACCGAGGCTAAAAACAGAAAGCTTATAACACAAATGGCCATTTACCCTTGCCGATTTAATGAAAAAAACGATCGCTATTTGTCTAAGAACTTCAGCGAAGAAAAAAATAAATTCTGGGAAACCTTAAAAAAACCTTACAGCTATTTTGAGAAAAATAATATCTTGCCAAAAATTAGCATTTCAAAAACTGGCGACTACGTCTTTAATGATCAATAGCAGATGAATTTTAGTTATAATAAATTATTTGTTTTTGCGTTGGTTGCCTTGTTAATATCAGCATGTGGCTCGGGCGGGGATGACGATATAAAAATTCCTAACACAATTTTAAGCGAAGAAAAATTCACAAAGTTGTTGGTAGATTTTTCTTTAGCCGAAAGCGCCGGTAATTTAAATGTAAAAAATCTTCCGGCCGAAAAAATGGATTCTGCTTATGCCTTTGATCCACTCGAAGAAAATAACGTAACAAAGTCGCAATATGATTCGGCTGTTTCGTTCTACTCAAAACATCCTGCTATCTACAAAAAAATTTACGAAAATGTTTTAGCCACATTAAGCAAAATGCAACTTAGAAATGATTCGGCTAAAGTTGATCCAGTTTCAAAATAAGAAATTTTTCACTTTTCCCGTTATTTAAGTACAATACAAGATCTTTTTGCTCTTTGGTTTGATAATTAATAGGAACGGCATCAAAATTAGCATTACGGTAGATCAATTTTTTTTTCAAACTTCCGTCAGCAGCTATTTTATACATAACAATATTTGCTCTCCAAAGATTTGTTTCCTTTTTAAAACTGTGATACTCAAAATTATCAGGTTCATTACTAAAATTAAGAGGCGATTCTAGAACTAAAATTGCCAAGGTTTTATCATAATAAAAAGGCATGGCTGTACCAATGTTTTTAAATCTTGTGCGGCCCTTAAATGAAAATACTTTGCGAGGAATGATCTTTTGATGAAAGATCTTTCCGTTTTGCAGATCACTCTTCCAAACAAAAAGTTCCTTATAATAATAGTCCTCTATCCGTTCTGAGATCTGATAATCGATTGTTTCATTCTGAAACTTATTCAAATATTTATAATCTTTTTCGCTGGCACTATTGTGATCACTCCCGTCGTAAAATGTTAAGCGATCAATTAATGCAGTGTCCATTGGAAGTATATTTGCATAAAATTCTTTAGTCAGATCCACACTAAATTTTTGATTTAAAAAATAGGGGGTAAGGGTTTCGTTATTACCTTTTTTAGAAAAATGAGCAATAATAGAAATCTCTTGATCAATAGGAATAAGTCGGATACTGCTTAAAGCCGTCAAATTATTTATTGCCAACTTAGCTTTAATAATGTTTTTATTTGCGCTTAAAAAACTTACAAGTGTTAGTGAATCATAAAAAAATACAGGTGTGATTACTTGTGTTTGATTCAAGTATTTTCTGGCATAGGAAGAAACATGAGACTTGATCATAACATAAAACAACTCATTGTTTTTATTGGATTCAAACGCAGTAGAATAGCCGTTAAAGGGATTTTCGATCGGCAATTTTTTTGCCCAAATAATTTTTCGTTTATCGATATCAAAAAGAAGACATGTTTTTTTAATAACTGAGTTTCCATATAATTGCGAGGCAATTAAAAGTAGATTGCCGTTTTCGGCGCGCTTAAATTCAAAGTTTACTTCAATCACACCAGTTTCTTTTTCAATGCTTGCCAATTCCATAAATCCGGATGATCGGCCAAGCGTATCACTGATCTTGAGGTAGATGGTTTTTTTTGAATTTAAAACCCGTTCAAATAAAAAATAAGTATGATAATTGTGTTCAAAAAATAAATGATCCAGTTTTTCATAATCAAACCAATCGGCATTTAAACTATCTAATTTTAGTGGGGTAAAGGATAAGATCTCTGCGCTAGGTTTGGCGCGTCTTTCGATAGTAATATCATGCGCAGCTTTATTGTATCGAAGTAAATAAAAATAATTTGCGCGATCGTTTATAATAGCAAGAGGCACGTTTTTTTTCCGTGCCTCAAACGCTCTACTATAAATTGGTTGTGAAAATAAACTAACACAATAACTTACAAAAAAAGTTATTATTGTTATCCGAAACATGTTACTCTACGGTTACGCTTTTTGCTAAGTTCCTTGGCTGATCAACATTACAACCACGCATAACAGCAATGTGATATGATAATAATTGTAAAGGTACAACAGCGATCAAAGGCACTAAAAACTCATCTGTTTCAGGAATTTCAATTGAAAAATCGGCCATAGCTTTTACTTCAGTATCTCCTGAAGTAACAACAGCAATAATTTTTCCTTTTCTGGCTTTAACTTCCTGAATATTACTTACCACTTTTTCATAATTGGCTCCTTTAGTAGCAATTACAAAAACCGGCATCTCTTCATCTATTAATGCAATAGGACCATGTTTCATCTCTGCAGCGGGATACCCTTCTGCATGGATGTATGAAATTTCTTTTAGTTTAAGCGCTCCTTCTAATGCTACAGGAAAAGAAACTCCTCTTCCTAAATATAAAGCGTTACTGGTATCTTTTTGCAAGAAAGCAATATCGCGTATTTGCTCATTTAATTTTAATACCTCTTCGATCTTAGATGGAATAGCTTCCATTTCATAACATAACTGACGGAAACGGCTTTCTGATAAAGTACCACGCACTTTAGCCATATGCAAGGCCATAAGCGTTAGTACGGTAACTTGCGCAGTAAATGCTTTTGTAGAAGCAACGCCAATTTCAGGCCCTGCATGTGTGTAGCTTCCGCCGTGTGTTGCGCGAGCGATGGACGAACCAACCACATTACAAACACCTAGAACGGTTGCACCTTTTGATTTTGCTAATTCAATGGCGGCTAATGTGTCGGCCGTTTCTCCACTTTGAGAAATAGCGATCACGATATCGTCTTGAAAAATAATTGGATTTCTGTATCTGAATTCTGAAGCGTATTCTACCTCAACCGGTACACGGGCAAATTCTTCAAATAAATATTCTGCTACTAAACCTGCGTGCCAAGAAGTGCCGCAGGCAACAAAAATAATACGTTTGGCTTTTTCAAATTTCTTTTCATGATCAACAATGCCACCCATTTTAATTTCACCTTCATGTGATCTTAATCGGCCACGCATACTGTCTAACACAGAACGCGGTTGCTCATAAATCTCTTTAAGCATAAAGTGATCATAGCCGCCTTTTTCGATAGATTCAATCTCTAAAGTTAATTCCTGAACATAAGGAGTGATCACTTTATCTTTTAAATTTCTGATCTTTATCTCTTGCCCTCTTCTTAAAATAGCAACCTCTTCATCTTCTAAATAAACTACATTTTTTGTGTATTCAATAATTGGAGAAGCATCGGATGCAACAAAAAAATCATCTGCGCCGATACCGATCACCATTGGACTGCCTTTTTTAGCTGCAACTAAAGAATCAGGATCGTTCTTGTCCATAATTACAATTGCATAAGCACCATTAACCTGTTTTAAGGCTGCCTGTACAGCGTGCCCTAATTTCATGTTTTCGTGATTTTTTATTTCTTCGATCAAATGGATAAGAACTTCTGTATCTGTTTGTGATAAAAAAGTATGACCACGCTTTGTTAAACCTTCTTTAATAGCAGCATAATTTTCGATGATACCATTGTGTATCATCACCAGATCTTTAGTTTGCGAATAATGTGGATGTGAATTTACATCGTTTGGCTCACCATGTGTAGCCCAACGAGTATGGCCAATACCGATATTACCGGTAGTGTCGTCGTTTTTTACAAAGTCAAGTAATTCGCTTACTTTTCCTTTGCGTTTATAAACATTAAGTTTTCCTGCTTTGTTTATCAAGGCAACGCCGGCACTATCATAGCCACGGTATTCTAAACGTTGTAATCCTTTAATAATAATTGGGTAAGCTTCGCGGTTACCGATATATGCTACAATTCCACACATAGTTCTTTATTCAAAAAATTATTTTATCCTTTAAAAATACAAAATTTTAACCGATCATTTGCAAAAAGCTGATCTCTTTTGCCGTTAAAAAACGGTGTTTGCCACGCGCAAGATCTTTTTTAGTAAGTCCCGCAAATACAACCCTATCTAACTTAATAACATCATAACCTAAATGTTCGAACAAACGTCTTACAATACGATTACGACCGCTATGGATCTCTATCCCGATCTCCTTTTTTCCTTCACCAACAAAAGCCAGATCATCTGCCTTAACAATTCCGTCTTCTAATTCAACTCCTTCGGTGATAGCTTTAAAGTCTTCAGTTTTTAAGCCTTTGTTTAAGCTAACGTGATACACTTTTTTTACCCCAAACTTTGGATGCGTTAACTTGGTTGTAATTTCGCCATCATTAGTAAACAACAATAAACCTGTTGTATTTCTATCTAAACGACCAACAGGATACAAACGCTCTTTACATGCACCTTTAATTAACTCCATTACAGTTTTGCGTTCTTGAGGATCGTCAACTGTTGTAATATAATCTTTTGGCTTATTTAATAATAAATATACTTTACGTTCGCTTTTAACAGCAGCGTCTCCGTATGTAACCATATCACCTGCTTTAATTTTGTAACCTAATTGGTCAATAACAACACCATTTACTTTTACAACGCCGCTGGTAATTAAAACATCGGCATCTCTGCGCGAGGCAATACCTGCGTTGGATAAATACTTATTTAAACGGGTTAGTCCATCTGCGCTTGCTGTTCTTTTTATCAGATCAGGTTTTTTAGAACGCTTTTTATCTCCGTCATTTTTTGAGGCATTTGAAAATGTGTTTCCTTCTTCAAAATCATCAAACTTTACGCGCTTAGTTTGTTCTGAATTTTCATCAAAACTTCTACTGCTTCTTCTCTTACTTACTTTTTCGTCTTTATCAACTCGTGGTGAATCGTTAAACTTTCTTGCAGGCTTTTTATCATCTGAACTTCCAAAAGTTCTTTTTGGTCTATCGCTGTATTTTGAATCTTTATCTGCGAAATCTTTTTTGAACGGTTTACGATCGTCGGAATTTCCAAAACTCCTTTTTGGTTTATCACTGTATTTAGAATCTTTGTCTCCACCAAAACTTTTCTTAAATGGTTTTTTCTCATCTGAACTTCCAAAACTTCTTTTTGGTTTATCACCAAATTTGAAATCCTTATCGCCACCAAAACTTTTCTTAAATGGTTTACGTTCATCTGAACTTCCAAAACTTCTTTTTGGTTTGTCGCTATATTTTTTATCAGAAGAGTCTGTTTTTTTATAGGCAGGTCTTTCTCCGGCAGTTTCGAAACGTTTTTTAGGTTTTTCGTCTCTGTCAGAAAATGAGTTCTCGTCTTTTTTTGGTCTATCGCTGTAGGATTTACTTCCAAAAGGTTTTTTAAAGGCCTTATTAGCGTCTTTTGTTTTAAACGATTTTCCTGTACTTGATCTTGTATTATTTGTTTTGCGCATGATAAAACAAATATACGCTACTTTAATGATGGATAAAAGGCACCTTCCAAATGTTTTACAGAAAAAGTGTTATTAAGTTGTAAAACAGAAATAATATCAAATCTGCATTCCAAATCAATATTATTTGAAACTAAATACTCATTTGCTGCGGCAATTAAAAACCGTTGTTTTTGCTTGGTCACAAATAGTTCCGGGTCTCCAAACTCTGCGCTACTGCGTGTTTTTACTTCAACTATTACCAACAGATCCTTAAAACTCGCAATTAAATCCACTTCATATTTTTTATATCGCCAATTTTCTTGCAAAATAATATATCCCTTCTCCAACAAGTGTTTTTTAGCGATTTTCTCGCCTTCAACACCTAAAATATGTGAATTTTTACTTTTCATGCTAATAATTCTCTCGAAAATACATATTTTAGTATTCTAATTTAAATCGTAAAATGAAAAAGATTTTATTTGCACTTGCACTTTATTTTGGATTATTTCAAATTTCAGCGCAAAACTTTAATGGTACAATTGAGTTTAAACAAACAACTCTAAAAGATACCATCATGAACGTTTATTTGGTAAAAGACAAAATAATAAAATTAGATAGATACGGGAAAAAATCAACAGAGATAGAGGGTAGTTTTATTTTTGATTTAACTGCAAATAAAATAAAATGGACAAACCCAAAACGTAAAGTTTGGGGCGAGAGCAAAAGCGAAACCCCGCCCATTGTTAAAGGCACATGCGTAGCAATAAAAGGGACCAACACAAAATCCATTCAAGGAATAAAATGTACAGAATATACTGTAAAAAACACAGAAGAGAACACTGTAATTACTTATTGGGTAGCAGAAAATAAATTTGGTTTTTTTATGCCATTAATAAAATTATGGAACAGAAAAGACAAACAAAGCGTTTACTTTAATTTTATCAAAGATCTACCGGAAGGTTGCATGCCTTTATTAAGTGAAGAAAAACAAATAACTGATGGTAAGTTTATCTCGAAATTAGAAGTTACTAAGATCGGTAAAAAAGTACCGGATGATGCGAGCTTAATGGTTCCGCCAACTTACAGTAAATTTGACCAATAAATTTTTAATTGCATAATATTTAAAGAGGAGCTTAATGGCTCCTTTTTTATTTACATGAACTTTTAAAACATTTAGTTTTAAATTGTGTTGTATGTATACTATGTTAAACATTATACAAGCAAAACAATTCATTAAGAGTGATATTGATACAGTTTGGGAGTTTATTAGCTCACCAAAAAACCTTTCAAAAATTACACCAGACTATATGGGCTTTAATATTTTAAGCGATCTGTCTGATGGAAAAATGTACCCCGGGCAAATAATTGAATATTATGTTACGCCGGTGGCGGGCATTAAAATGCACTGGGTTACAGAAATTACGCACGTTAAGGATAAAGAATATTTTGTGGATGAGCAGCGATTTGGCCCTTATGCTATGTGGCACCATAAACATTTTATAAAAGCAGTGCCGGGAGGTGTTGAAATGATCGATATTGTGCATTACAAAGCACCCTTTGGCATTTTTGGAAAAATTGCAGTGGCACTTTTTATAAAAAAGAAACTTAAAACCATTTTTGATTACAGGTATAATAAAATGGAAGAGTTGTTTAATAAATAATCATGACCGAATCAACTAACTATTGTTATTACAGCGACCTGCCCTCTCCAATGGCCTATATGGAAGAAGTTGAGGACGCCCCAACTAATCAATTAAGTGTACAAGCTATTGATAGAATAATTGAAATGGCCTGGGAAGACAGAACACCTTTTGAAGCTATAAATTTTCAATTTGGTTTAAATGAAAGCGATGTAAAGGCGCTAATGAAAAAACAATTAAAATTTAGCAGTTATAAATTGTGGCGGATACGGGTTGAGGCATGTAAAACAAAGCATATTAAAAAACGCGTTGTTGGAATAGATCGTTTTAAATGCAATTTACAAAGGCATATAAGTTCAAATAAACTATCAAAAAGAAAATAATAAATGAGCAATACTTATCTATTTGCGGGGGCTTCAAGTAAAACAGCCTTTGCTACAAAGCAGATCTTACAAGAACAAAATCAAACCGTATTTGGTATAAGCACAAAAGAAGAAGAGGGAAACTATAATCGGTTTTATAAAATAGGTAGTTATGAATTTGGAAATTTTCCTGACATAACAGAGCCTTTAAATGGTTTAGTTTACTTTCCGGGCACAATAAACCTAAAACCCTTTCACAGGCTAACAGAAAATGATTTTGTAAACGATTATAAAATCAATGCATTAGGTGCCGCGGCATTTATACAAAAATATTTACCCAATTTAAAAAATAGTCCAAACGGATCGATCGTTTTAATAAGCAGCGTGGCTGCAAACACAGGCATGCCGTTTCATAGCTCCATTGCAATGGCAAAGGCCGCAATTGAAGGATTAACCAAATCATTGGCCGCCGAATTAGCGCCTAGTATACGTGTTAATTGTATAGCACCCTCTTTAACCAATACAGTGTTAGGAGAAAAATTTTTAAACACGCCTGAAAAAATAGAAGCGTCACAAAAAAGAAATCCACTAAAAAAAATTGGTGAGCCTATTGATCTTGCAAATGCAATAGAGTTTTTACTATCCGAAAAATCCAATTGGATCACCGGTCAGGTGATAGCCGTTGATGGGGGAATGAATACTTTAAAATTATAATAATGAAAAAAGAATTTTTAAGTGAAGACCTGGAAAATCTAGAGAAAATGTTTCGCACAACATTTATAAATTCTTTAGGTGGATTTAAAAGTGTTGTTTTGGTAGGAACGTGCAATTCTCAAGGTCAAGAAAATCTTGCCATATTTAATTCGCTATTTCACATTGGCGCAAACCCTGCATTATGCGGTATAATTGTAAGACCCAGCGAAGTGCCGCGCCACACTTTAAATAATATTTTAGAAAAAAAATATTATTCCATAAATCACATCAGCGAAGAATTTTTAAAAAACGCACATCAAACCTCGGCAAGATATGGTGAAAACGAATCAGAATTTGAGGCCGCTAAACTTACTCCGGAATATAAAAACACTATACAAGCTCCTTTTGTGAAAGAAAGTAACATTAAATTTGCTTGTGAATTACAACAAAAAATAGATCTGGAAATTAACGGCACAACTTTATTGATAGGGAAAATAATTTATGTGTCTGTTCCAAGCGATGCGGTTATGTCAGATGGTTTTATTGATCTGGAAAATGCCGGAACAATTACGGTTAGTGGTTTAGACAGTTATCATACAACCAAAAAGATAGAGCGTTTAAGTTATGCTAAAAAAAATAAATGGCCCGAAAAGCTATTTGATAACTAATTTTCGTCTCTTCTGGCATCATTTACGCCAAAAAGGGCATTCAAAATTCCTGTAAAAACAGATAGGATCAAGCTAAACAAAAGTGCCCACCAAAAACCATCCACGTGAAACCCGCTGACAAGTTTTCCGGCAAAAATAATTATAAAGGCATTTATTGCTAACAAGAAAAAGCCCAAAGTGAAAACCGTTATAGGAATAGTTAGAATGGTAAGAATGGGTTTAACTATGGTGTTTAAAAAAGCTAATACAACAGCAACAAGAAACGCAGACACATAATCATCTACCTTAACGTGAGGTAATAAATTTGCAACTAAAAAAACCGCAATTGCCGAAATAATTATTTTTAAAATAAAATTGATAGGATAAGTTTTATAAGTTCAAATTTAAGTTTTTTGTTTCTTCTTTTTGGCAGCAGGAAATAAAATGTTATTTAAAATCAACCTATAGCCCGGTGAGTTGGGGTGCAGGGTCAAATCTGTTGGAGGCTCCTCTACTCTGTGCTCATAATCTTCAGGATCGTGACCGGCGTAAAAAGTCCACGTGCCTTTGCCAACATCTCCATGAATATAGCGGGCTTCTCCAAAAGCTTTTGCCTCACCTAATATTAAAACGTTTTTTTTGATATACTTTTTATCAAATGCTGCTGTTTGGCCCCAAAACCCTTGAATGGTGTTGGTATGATTTTGACAAAGCATGGTTGGCACAGGATCCCATTTAGCTGAAAACTCAAATAAAGTAAACAAGTCTGTTTTTTGCGTCATGCCATAATTTCTTCTGGTAAGGTAGGTATCTATGGTTGAGTACTCGTATTCATAAGGACTAGAACTTAATTTATAATTCTCGAAAGCAAAACCCTTCGAAAAATCTATTTTTGATTGCGCATTCTTTTCAGCCGGATCGTGATCAAACATACTTTCACAAATATCTACACCCTCTGCGGCTAAAGCTATATCGTAACTATCTGTTGCGCTGCACATGGCAAATAAAAACCCACCGCTAAAAACAAAATCTTTTATTTTTTTTGCAGTGTTTAATTTCATTAAGGAAACTTTTGTAAAGCCTAGTTTTTTTGCTAATGCTTCATTCTCTTTTACTTCGTTTTGATACCAGGCTGCGTTTTGAAATTGCGCAAAAAATTTACCGTATTGTCCGGTAAAATCTTCATGATGTAAATGCAACCAATCGTAATCTTTTAGTTTGTCGAAAAATATTTCTTCATCATAAACAACATCGTAGGGTATTTCGGCATACTTTAAAACCAATGTTACCGCATCATCCCAAGGTTGTTTTCCTTTTGGAGAATACACAGCGATTTTTGGTGCCTTCTCTAACTTAACAGCATCTTGGTTTGCTTCCGGATTAGCAATTTCGGCAAGAATAGAATTTCCTTGAGCATCGGAAATTGTTTCGTAACTAATTCCTCTTATAACACATTCGTTTGAAACCGGTTTTGCATTTGGGATCATAAAACTTCCACCACGGTAGTTTAACAACCAGTGTATCTCCAGCTCGCCCTTTAACGCCCAGTATGCAAGGCCATAGGCTTTTAAATGATTTTTTTGATCTTCATCCATTGGAATTAAAATGAATGAGGCAAAAGATCTGCTCGCAAAAAAAAGAATAAAAAATATAACTGACAGTTTTTTCATTTATGCATACTAAATTAAGAATATTTGAATAAACTTAAATTTATTGTTTCGGAAAAAAAGTTAAATGAAATATTGGATCTTTAAAGCTATGCGCCGGCCGAAACAAGTTTGGTTCTTAAGGCAGTTACGCGCTCATTAATAGTTTTTATTGTTTCCAAATTGTGAACTGTATTTGCTTCGGCAACAATAAAGGCTTCTCTAATTGATTTTAGATCGGTAACAATGTATTCTGTTTCAGGCGCTAAATTTGAGGCGTCAAGCATGATAATTAAATTCTTCAAAGATTCGTTTTGATCGATTATTGTTTTAATTATCTTTTCGCCATTTATTGTTTGTGCCATTTGACATGAAACATACATTCCTTCTATCCAAGAGCCTGCAAGTATTACGGCAGAAGTTGCAGGACGATTATTTATCTTTAAAATTTCATCAGCTTTTTTAAACGCATTGGTTATGATCTCTAATGTTGAATCTTTATTTTCTCTATTAGCCTCCATCCTGTCAAACATTACCTGATCGAAAGCATTGTTAACACCAATATTTGCCGCTAACGAATTAACACACTTTAAAAATACCATACTCTCTTGGGTTTGATCAAAAGAATTGGCAATACTTAAATCAGACCCGTAAATGCCTAAATTAACCGCTTTATAAAACTCTATACTGTATTTTGAAACTGAATTTGGATCATTTAAAAACTGAGGATTGTATTCGATTTTATTTTCTTCAATTAATTTTAAAATTATTTTTCTGTCAGGCATTGAATTAAATACATTTTGTGCATTTAATTTGGTTTCTTGAACCGCCTGCTTTGTGTTGTCATCAATAACAATATTATCGTCAGTTTTTTCTGCGTTTTTACAGAAAGCGAAAACCACAACGGAAACTACTAGAAATATTTTTAAACTTAACTTACCCATAATCGTACGAGACAAATATAATAAATATTTGTTATTATTTTTTTATCCCGTTGTCATAATGAATTCTATTGATCTCTTTTCCGTTTTTGTCGTAAAACACCCATAAACCATGAGGGACGCTTTGAACCTTACCTTTTCGTCTATCGTTTATGATCTTATAATTACACTCGCTCTGTAATTTGGAATTTGTATAATACGACACGCTTTTACCGCTTAATTTGCCGTTTTTAAAGTTTTGGATGCGATTTATGCCCCCTGTTTCGTAATAATAGGTCCATTCCCCGTTTTGGTGGCCTTTTCTGTACTTTCCTTTAGTGTCAATAAAATTACCTTTTTCAAACCATTGGGTATAATTACCATGCTTTATGCCATTTACGTATGTTGAAATTTCGCGAGGTTTGCCACTGTCATAAAAATAATCCCACTTTCCGCTTTTTTTGCCTTTACTGTTATAATTTCCCGCATAATTTGGTTTCCCATTTGCGTACCAGCCCTGCCATTGGTCAACTAATTGAGCATCTTTAAAAGTTCCTTCGTCTTTTTTTGCCCCGTTTTCCCACCAACTTGTCCATAAACCATTTTCTTTACCAGCAACATAGGGTCCTTCTTGCAATTTTTTTCCGTTTTCGAACCAAGTTGTCCAAACTGCTGTTTTTAAACCGTTATCGTAATTACCTTGGCGCCATTTTTGCCCTGTTATATAAAAATAGTTCCAGGTAGCGGTTTGTTTATCATTTAAATAATATCCTTCGCTTTCAACTTTTCCATTAGAATAATAATAAGTCCATTTATCGTCGCGCAAATTATCTTTCAAAGTCCCTATCATTTCAGGCTTCCCGTCGGGCGTGTAAAACTTCCAGACACCATTTTTTTTATTATTGATAAACTCTCCTTCGCTTTTAATTTTGTGATTGACAAAATAAGACGAGTAATAGCCATTTAAAGCCCCTTCTTGATAAGTAGCTTCATAATCTAATTCTCCGTTGGGATGAAAAAAGCGCCACAGCCCATCTTGCAAGCCGCCTTTATAAAAGCCCATTGCTTTAATAACGCCGTTATCGTAGTTTGCGGTAAGACTTCCATTGCCTCCAGAAATAAGTTGTTTTCCTTTGGTATCAAAAAGCTCCATTAAATAAAGGGTGCTATCCTTATATTCTTTTACGAATTTTTTTTGGCCGTTATCATAATACTCTTCCCAGCGGTTACAAGGTTTACCGGTACAGTATTCTTGAATGGCAATTAATTTTCCGGTTTTAGAATAACTTTCAACTTTACCTTGGCGTTTATCTTTTTCAAAATTTCCTTTACTTTCTAATTGTCCGTTATCATAAAAGTAGATCCACTCACCTTCTTTTTTACCTTTCTCGAAATTTTCGCGACTCTTTACTTTTCCGTTCTCGTAAAAGGAAGTCCAAGTGCTATCGGCAAGGTTATCAGTAAATTTTGTAAGCTGCGAAATTTTGCCTGATTTAAAATAATAAACATTGGTCCCGTTCTTTTTTCCTTTATCGTAGCGCTCTTTGGCTTTTTTAGTTCCGTCTTCGTAATAAAAGGTCCAAATACTATCTTCTTTTCCTAAATAATGATTAAGCTTTCCGGAATAATAAAAACCTTTAGATAAAACATTTCCACTTTGATAATATTCGGTATACACACCATGAGGCATGCCCTTGTAATAATCGGTTTCGGATTTTAACTGAGTTTCTTTAGCATCGTAATACTCTTTTTTTAGTTGAGATGATACATTAAGGCTAAGGGCAAAAAGAAGAATAAAAATTAAAAATCGCATAGGGTAAATTTAATGGCTATAATGCTAAAGAACCCTTTTAGTTACAACTTTTGTAAACAATAGTTAGGTTGAAAACAAATAACCGTGATTTGTTTTACGCTTAAACCTAATTAATTGTGTTATTTTTAACAATTAATAAATTTTGGCGAGGTGACTTTTTTTAATAAACAGAGAGTATTTGTTCTTTTTACCCTAACGGTAGTTTTGGCTTTACTTTTACCCGCTCTTTTGCAACACGGCATGTTTATGGATGGCATGCAATACGCTATTGTTGCAAAAAACTTAGCCCTTAACAAAGCTACTTTTTGGATGCCCTATTTAAGTAGTTCTTGGAGTAAAATGTATTCAAACTATTTTTTAGAACATCCACCTCTTGTTTACTATTTACAGTCGAAGTTTTTTTTGGTGTTTGGTTATGGAATTTTTACCGAAAAAATTTATTGTTTTTTTGCATTCGCGATTTGTGCTTTTCTAATTTCTGAGATCTGGTGTTTAATTTTTAAAGACAATCAACAAATAAAAAATTATTGGTGGCTAGCAGTGCTTTTATGGTTTATAACACCATCAGTTTTTTGGTCGTTCGCAAACAACATGCTCGAAAACACATTAACTATAATGGTCTTGGCGGCAAGCTACTTTGCCTTAAAGGCGATTTATTCAAATGGGTTTAATTTAGTTTATATTTTTATTGCAGGATGTTTTGTGTTTTTGGGAAGCCTGTCAAAAGGACTGCCCGGATTATTTCCAATAAGCATTATTGTGTGCGGTTACTTTTTGCTCGGCAAACCTATTCTTAAAAAAACAATTATTTACACTTTTGTTTTAATCATTATTCCCACAATAATTTATTTTTTACTTTTTAAATTTAATGCAGAAGCTAAAGAAAGTTTGACTTTTTATATTAAAAACAGATTGTTAAATAGATTAAGTGAGGCACATACTGTTGAAAATAGATTCTCTATTTTGTTTTGGCTTTTTACAGATCAATTGGTAAATATTGCTTTGTGTGTTCTATTATTTCTCGTCTTTAAAGCAAAACTATTTATAAATGAATTAACTAAAAGTGAAAATAAACTTATTTTGTTTTTTCTTTTATATGGTTTATCCGGTGTTGTTCCTTTATGTTTTACGCATGTTCAAAGGGCAGTATACTTTGTGCCTGCTTTACCTTTTTTTGGAATTGCAGTGGCGATTTTTTTAGCTAAAGGATTAAATGTTTTGATCACAAAAATCAATGATAATAATTTTAAGGTAATACGATCAAGCGTATTAGTGCTTTTTTGTATCGCACTGCTGTATTTTGTTTCATTAATTGGTAAAACAGGAAGAGATGAAAAGGTCCTGGGTGAAATAAATAAAATAGGCAGTATAATTGGAAAGGATAAAGTAATTGGAACAACAAACGATATATATGAAAAATGGGATTACCAATTTTATTTACTACGTTATTATAATATTACACTTGAACCATTGCCAAACAAGCTGGGTTCTTATAAATTAATTGACAAACAAACTATTTTAGACACAATTTATTACCAGAAGGTAAATGTAGATTTAGAAAAATATTTTCTTTACGAGCAAAGAAATTAACTCGCCTTAAATTTATAGCTAGCCTTTTTTCCAAAAGCTTCAATGGTCAGATTTATTTCTTTTGAAGGATATTTGTAAAGATCGAGAACGTTTGTTCCGTATTTTAAAATTTCATCAAGAATTATTTTACCTTTTTCGTCTTGCAAAATTAATTTAGTGTCTTTTGGAATTTCCTTTCCTAATACTGTTAAATGATATTTAAAGTTTCCTTGCGAAAAAAATGAAACCATCAAGCCTTCGTTTTTGTGGAGCTCGGCTTTACCATAATGGATCTTTGATCTTGAAACAAGCGTAGATCTGCTAATTTCTTTTGGCCCTATAACTGTTTCTTCAATATTATAGTTTTGGTTACGTGTTTTTTGCGCGCCTAGATCATTTCTAGTCCAAACTCGAATGTAATCTATTTCAAAATTTACTGAATCTTTAAAATCGTTTCTAGGTCCGGGTTTAAAAGAACCGTTATCGCTTGAAACTGCAATATTTGCAACTAACTTTTTAGGATGGTTCATGTTCCCCTTCGCAATTGCAATACATTCGCCATTTAAATAATATTTTAAAGATGTTGCAGTCCATTCCCCTGAAATAATATTATAACCATCATTCAAGCTTCCTTTAAACTTAACCCAATCGCCCCAAACTTTTTTACCTAAAAAAACAGGAACATAGTTATCTTTTCTGTATTGAGCATGTCTACCAACATGAATTTCATTTGGTTTTTCTGTCTTTAATTCCATCCAATCTATTTCCTCATTTGGGGTGGCACCATATAACCAAAAGGCAGGCCAAAACCCACCTTCTTCAGGAATTTTAAATTTAATTTCGAAATAACCGTATTGGAAATCTTTTAAGCTTTGAATTAATCCTGCGGAATAAGTAAAGTTTCTTTTATTTAACCCGTCGAACTTTTTTCCATTAAAGATAGTATCGTTATCTCCCATCCAATCAACGTAACGCTCGTTAAGATCTTCTCTCTTTGCAGTTAATGTTAAGATACCATCTTTTACAAAATGATTTTTCCACTTAGAATAATATTGTTGCTCTTTGTTACTGGAAATAGAACGAGCCCAGCCAAACCAATCTCCCCAATAATTTTTATTTATTGCGTTACCGTTAAACTCATCACCTTCTTGATAGTGCCAGGTAATTAATGAATCTTTATTAAATTGCCACATTACTTGTGCTTTAAAATTTAAAAGCAAAAATAAAAAGCAAAATAAAAAAAGTATTTTTTTCATTTTAAATTAATCATTCAACTTCAACACGGCCATAAAGGCGCTTTGTGGAATCTCTACAGTTCCAACTTGCTTCATTCGTTTTTTACCTTCTTTTTGTTTCTCTAATAATTTACGCTTACGGCTAATATCACCACCATAACATTTAGCGGTAACGTCTTTACGCATTGCACTTATTGTTTCGCGAGAAATAATTTTTGCACCAATTGCAGCTTGAATAGGAATTTCGAATTGTTGTTTTGGTATTAGTTCTTTTAATTTTTCGCAGATCTTTTTACCGAAAGCATAAGAATTACTTCTTTGTATCAAACACGATAAAGCATCCACCGGCTCTCCTTTTAAAAGAATATCTAATTTAACCAGATCAGATTCGCGCATGCCTATTGGATGGTAATCGAATGAAGCATATCCTTTTGATATAGATTTTAAACGATCAAAGAAATCAAATACTACTTCCCCTAAAGGCATTTCAAATACTAACTCTACGCGGTCTGCCGTTAAATAATTTTGCGTTACTATTTGTCCGCGTTTTTCGATACACAAACTCATTACCGGACCAATAAAATCTGATTTAGTAATAATATTTGCTTTAATATATGGTTCTTCAATATAATCAATACGACCCGGATCTGGAAGATCGCTTGGGTTATTTACCGTTACAATATCGCCATTTGTTTGATAGGCAATGTACGAAACGTTAGGAACGGTTGTAATAACCGTCATGTTAAATTCACGCTCTAAACGCTCCTGCACAATTTCCATGTGAAGCATTCCCAAGAAACCACAACGGAAACCAAAACCTAAGGCTAAAGATGATTCTGGCTCCCAGGTTAATGAGGCATCGTTTAGTTGCAGTTTTTCCATACTGTAACGTAACTCTTCAAAATCTTCGGTATCTACAGGATAAATACCGGCAAAAACCATTGGTTTTACTTCTTCAAAACCTACAATTCCTTCGGTACACGGACGATCAAAATGGGTAATGGTATCGCCCACTTTAACCTCTTTTGCACTCTTAATTCCTGAAATGATATAACCTACATCGCCTGTACTAAGCTCAGGGCGAGGTTCCGGCTTTAATCGTAAAACCCCAATCTCATCGGCATTATAAAATGCTCCTGTGTTTACAAATTTTACTTTTTCGCCTTTTTTTATGGTGCCGTTTACAATTTTAAAATACGCAATGATCCCTCTAAACGAATTAAACACACTGTCAAAGATCAAGGCTTGCAAAGGCGCAGCAGGATCACCAACCGGTGGTTTTATTCTTTCAATAATAGCAGCAAGAATTTCTTCAATTCCCATTCCGGTTTTTCCGCTGGCAGGAATAATATCTTCTCTTTCGCAACCAATTAGATCAACGATTTGGTCTTTTACCATTTCCGGCTCTGCACTTGGCAGATCCATTTTATTTAAAATTGGGATAATGGTTAGATCATGCTCTAATGCTAAATATAAATTAGAAATTGTTTGCGCCTGAATACCTTGTGCCGCATCTACAATAAGCAAAGCTCCTTCGCAAGCAGCAATAGAACGAGATACCTCATAACTAAAATCTACGTGACCGGGAGTATCAATTAAATTTAAAACAAATTTTTCGCCTTTGTAAGGGTAATCCATTTGAATAGCATGGCTTTTAATGGTGATGCCACGCTCTTTTTCAAGATCCATGTCATCCAATACCTGCGCTTGCATATCGCGTTTATTAACTGTTCCGGTATATTCTAATAAACGATCTGCCAGGGTGCTTTTTCCATGGTCAATATGTGCAATAATACAAAAGTTACGAATGTTTTTCATTTTGCTAATCCTACTATCTCTCTAAATTAATTTAGCCGTAAATATACAAAAAAGTAGGCTTTTAATGTGTATTTTATTGGTGGTATTAGAATTAGGTGCTACTTTCGAAAGACATATGAAATCAATTCTTTTAGCTCTATTACTGCTTTTTAATATCGTTGTGTTATCGCAAAACTCAGGTTTTAAATCTACTATGCAGCAACAAAGCGAGTATTACCATTCTCTTAACCTAAAAACAGACGAACAATTTGATAGTTTAAGGGCTTTAGAAAATGGCGTTGTAAGTAAAAATCAAGAGCTGACCACCGCAAGCTCTGCTACCTGCACCTTAAATAAACGGGTTTTTGGATGGCATCCTTATTGGGTTGGAACCACTTACACTGCCTACCAATGGAATTTGTTAAGTGACCTCTGCTATTTTAGTTATGATGCCTCACCTACAACAGGCAACAATACCAACGCATCATTTGCCTGGACCACAGCAAGTGTAGTTACAGTTGCAAAAAATAACGGCACTAAAATTCATATTTGCGCTACCATGTTTAGCGGGCACTCTACTTTTTGGGCAAGCGCAACTGCACAAACAACTTTTATCAACAACATTGTTTCTTTATTAAATGCGCGAGGTGGCGACGGTGTAAATATTGATTTTGAAGGTATGGGCTCCTCAGATAAAATTCCTTTTACAACATTTATGACCAATTTAAATGCGGCTTTAAATACTGCGAACCCAAACTATAAATTATCTGTTTGCTTGTATGCGGTTGATTGGAGCGGCACGTTTAATATTCCGGCTCTAAATAATATTGTAGATCTATATACCATTATGGGTTACGATTATTATTATAGTGGTAGCACAACGGCCGGTCCAACCGCACCGTTATATAATTATCAAACCAGCTATAATTATACCCTGGCAAAATCTATTACAACTTATATTAAAGCTGGAGCTACGCCGAGTAAATTGCTTTTAGGTTTGCCTTACTATGGCCGTGAGTGGGAGGTTTCGGCCAATACCATTCCAGCCACAAGCACCGGAAATTTTAATTCATCAAGAACTTTAAGCTACATTAATAACACACCCGGAACTTATAATGCAACCAATAAAAGTTGGGAAGGTAATTGTTACAGTCCTTATTATTCCTATCAAAATGTTGGTTTATGGCGCCAGTGTTTTATTGATGATATTTACAGTTTAGGCAGAAAATACGATCTGGTTAACCAACGTGGGATTGGCGGGATTGGCATTTGGGCATTAGGTTATGATGCCGGTATGACGAGTTACTGGACCTTAATACAAAATAAATTCAGTAATTGTGCGCCACTGGTATGTAACGACAGCCTTTTTGATATGGGCGGACCAACCAGGAACTATTACGATAATGAAACCTATACCTATTCATTATCAGCGCCAACAGGAAGCTTAGTAAAACTACAATTTAAAAGTTTTAGCGCCGAACAAGGCTATGATTCTTTGTTTCTTTATAATGGAACTTCTGTAGCTGCACCATTAATTGGTTCGTACACCGGAACAAACACGCCCGGAACCGTTATATCGTCTGGACAAAGTTTAACATTAAGATTTAAAAGTGATGGCGGAATAAATACATTTGGATTTAAAGCTATTAGATCATGTACACCCCAGCTAATTGTAACTGGTATTGATACAAATGAATCTAATGAGGAGTTGTTATTATACCCTAACCCAACAAGCGGAAAAGTGTTTTTTGATGATCAAACAATAAAATCGATACAATTATTTGATGCGCTAGGAAAATTGATCTTAAGCAAAGAAGTTTATTTTGAGAGTGAAAAATTTATTGACCTTAAATTACTCAATATTACAACCGGTTTATATTTTATTAGTGTTCATAAAACCAATGACAACAAGGTTTTCAAGAAAATAATTTATTCAGAATAGATCACAAAAAAATCTTCGCGATAAATAATTTGAACCACTAACTACACTAATTTCAGCAATTATTCTTCTTGCCGGTTTTACTGTAATTAATGGTTCTCAAAAAGTACGTTCTTAATTCACAATAACTTTTTTAGTAGTTGTGTATCCGTCTTTACTGATAGTAACAAAATAAACACCACGCTCTAAACCGGAAGTGTTATATTCAAATTTATCGCTACTCATTTTAATAGAAGGAATTAAAATAGTTTGTCCAATAACATTAGTAAAAATTATTTGAGCACCATCCAGTTCAGATCCCTCTAATATAAATTTATTGTGTGATGGGTTAGGGTATAAATTTAAAGTATTACCAAGTTTATTTTTTTCGATCGATAATGGTGAGCCTGTTGTGAAACTGAATTCAAATCTGCTTCCAAAATCAGGTTGAAATGTTTTAATGATGTTGGCAAAGTTGTCTTTTAATCTTACATAACCCGTTCCTTGTGCTGTGTTTGCCCACCATGAAAGTCCGTCGCCGGCAATATCATCAACAATAAGTGTATAACAACCATTTAAAACATAATAATCTTCATAAATAGTATTTGGATCTGTAAAATTACTTGAGCCTACGATGTTTCCGGCATCATCAATAATTTTATAGGTATTATGAAAAGGGTTATTGTTTGTTTTAAATTCAATAGAAAAATTGGTTGGTAAATTTTCAGGAACCACGAACGGAGAGCTGAAAATATTATTAAATGAATAATCGTCAACAACAGAATTTGCCTTTTTTAATTCTACATTAAATTTATTTCCGGTTTGGGTAATCCCACTTTGCCACAAGGTATTTATTGGTAATACAATTCGTGTTGTGTCCATAAATGCAAGATTCCCTGTCCACGTGTACGTTTGTTTGGTTGTTGCATTATTTACCCAATAGTCAATTTCAAGACTTGTTAATGTTGTAGAGCCTGTGTTTCTAACTAAAATTACTGGGTTAGCGCAAATAGGGTTTTTTCGTGAATATAACACTCTATTAGTTGGCGCTAATACTTCAACAATACTGGCATCAATAGCATGATTTGCGCCACCATAAGTGATCAATTGATTGGCAACAATGTATCTGTAATCACCGGTTGGACTAGGAGCGTTAGCACAATTATAATCTAACGTTACTGTTGAACCGGGAGTTACATGAGTTGTAATGTCAAATTCTTTTAATAAAGATGCCTCTCCGGGACACCATCCTTGGCGGTCATACAACCAAGTGCCTCCTTGCGGGAAAATAGGATTTGTTGAACACTCCTGTGTAAGCTGCCAAGTATATTCATTTGGGCCTCCATTTATATTAATATACTGATTAACAAGTCCGCCGTTTTGATGGAATTCTCCTTGAGCGCCATGGCCCGTGATCGTTGAGCGAACTTTAAATGATTGTCCATTACTTAGCAATGGAACAGTTTGAACATTAAATCTTGAATCGTTTGTGATGTTTCCAATTGATACACCTCCAAGTCTTGCACCACCTTGCCATAATTGATTAAATTGTAAAACATCCCTTGGCGGTGTTCCAACAATAAACAAAAAATCAATATCCATTTGTTCTTGATTTTCTCCTCCCATAGTCATTAAAAATCTTTTTTTGTTTTTAAATAGGGGGGTAAAATCTGTTACATCAAAATACCAAGTTTTTCCATTTACACCTAGATTTAACCCTTTTCCATAGGGTGTTACGAATGACATTATTTCATTATAAAAAGGAAAGCGGTTATAATAATTCAAATTCGTGATGGTGATCGTTCCGGTTGGGGTATTAGAAACAGTGCCTGTTAATAGGCCGGTATCGCCATCATAAATTTTTGACGGAGAGGCATCAAATAAAGTTGACGTTGAGGCTAAAACAACTGCATCGCTAGTTGCCGGAGTAATAGTGGCGTTAGAGGTAATAGAATATTGAAGAACAACATTTGGATTTCTTGCAATGGAATCTTTTACAATTAATGTATTAGTAGTTATAGAATAAACACCTCTAACAAAAACAAGATTTGGTCTGATGTTGGTTTCGGTAAATGAACGATTTAAATTATTCCCTCTATCATAAGTCCACTGTAAATTAACTCCGGTTGCCGTTAAACTATTTTTTGAATCGTTAATTGTTAAACCTGTCCCTTCTGTCATTCTGTAATAACCTAGTAGATTTGAATAGAAAGGATGGCTCGCATCTAATTTTTTATTCATCCACGTTTGAATATCAGTAAGAGATAATTCTTTATTCCAAATAGAAAATTCGTTTATTTTTCCTTTGTAGTTAAGCCCATTAGATAATGTTGCATCTTTTCCTAAGATCAAAGTTAGAATAGAAATTGGTTTTGTTTTTCCTGTGCCAGAGCTCCATAAAGCACCATTTAAATAAATTTTCATACTGCCTGTTGTGGCGTTTTTTGTAAAAGCCCAATGATTCCATTGCCCTCCCTGCTCTGCTGCTGTTGCAACTTTATTGATCCTGTCGTATCCATTAGCGGCATAGCCACAATCAAAATA
The DNA here is from genome assembly GCA_022842625.1 of Bacteroidia bacterium. GTDB lineage: Bacteria > Bacteroidota > Bacteroidia > B-17B0 > Aurantibacillaceae > Aurantibacillus. The sequence goes on from JALHPG010000002.1 coordinate 50,229, forward strand.
CATATTGTTATCACTCCAAGGTAAATGTAAATTTAAGTTACGTTGATTTGTGTTAGCAGCGTATCCTTCTAGTAAAGAGGTATTGCGAGGCATTTGTGCCGCATTACCATAAACCCAAAACGAAACTGTTATTTCATTATTGATACCCGAAAGCATAGAAGTATTTAATGGCACATGACCGTATGAGGATAGATCTACGGCAAAATTATTATTTGCGTAAAGCGACATAACAGAAGCTCCGGTGCTGCCGTTAAAAACAACCGGATTGGTAGGGTTTGTATTTGTAAAAGAAAGGTCTAATAATAGATTGCTTGTACCATTCCAAACAAAAGGTGTGTAAAATTGCACGCGATTATTACCTGTAACAAATGTATAATTACTGTTGTAAACATTTGTAAAACCTGTTACGGCAATGGTTCCGGAATTTAAAACGGTTTGTGCCGTTTGTTGTATCCCTACTTTAAGAAAATTAACTCCGCCTCCTGCATTCGCAACATTTAATATAAATCCATTGATATTACCGGCTGTTAAACCGGCGCCGGTAAGCTCTGCTGCAGTATATAGAATTTGGGTCCTTCCTGACTTTTCATTTGATTTTAAAACATTTGGCGCTGCAATAACACCGGCACCAACAGTATATTGCGATTCAGAAATGATCGAGTTTAAAACAACATTTGTTTGATTAAAATTATAAAAATCATGAACGGCTTGCGTCATATAGGGAAACGTTGTAGCGGTATAATTAGAAATAACATGGCTCGGTTGAATGCTCAGATCATTTTCTGTTTTTGATGAATCAACTATATAGGTATTACACGAATAATCCCATTCGCCGCAACCAAGATTTGGTTGTGATTGTGTTGACACCAATGCGTTCTTACAGCGCATATTATATTTCATTATTACTTTTTCGTAAGTAAGATTGCTTGGCGGAAAAGTCAATAATGTATCGCGTGTTGTACTGCCGTATTTAAAGGCTTTTACGATTATAGTATCACCGGGCGATTGCGCAAAAAAGCTTTTTACAAATAGGAGCAATACGAATTGAAGGATGATTTTTTTCATTTTCTATGTTTTATTTTAAATGGATTTAGTTTTTTATAACTAGTTGGTATCAAATAAGATGCTAATATAATAATTATTTTGATTTTCTTCTGCTTTTTACTCCTTTTAGTCGGTTTAATTTCAAAAAAACAACCAAAGCCGAAAATGGGTTTGGCCAAATTCGTTGTACGATTTTTGATCATAACCAATTAAACCAACAACCCAACAGGCATATTTATTTTTCCGGAACTTAAACAAAACATATTTTTTTGTGGATCCAACAGAATGGATTACCTTTAAAATATATAGTTTTTTCATAAATGAACGCCAGAAAAATTAAAATTACCTTTTGCTTTTTTTTGTTTGCAACCATAGTTTTTTTTAGTTGTAGAAAAGTAGATTCGGTTTCCCCTATTGAAAACACGAGTGTTTTAGGTGATGGATTGGTAGATGTTTCTTGGACATTTGACAAGGCTCACAGTAATGTAAACTGGGAAGCAAAATATTTGGATTGGTCGGCAGGAATGCTAACCGGTCGATTTAACAATTTCAATTTCAATCCAAAATTTTCATTTAATGAAAGCGACCTCAGTAAATGTAGTATCAATGCCTGGGTTCAACTTTCATCCATTGATTCAGGAGAGCCCGGAAGAGATGCAATAGGTAATTGCATTAGAAGTTATATGGGCGTAACCTATTTAGATTCTATGAAAACTATCACAAACCCCACAAGCGATTCTGCCTGGTTTAGAAGCACCAGCTTTGTAAGATCGGGTAATGGCTACGTTGTTTTTGGAAATTTAAGGTTTAATAAATACCGTTCTCCAAGTGGATTCCCTGACGGAACCCCAATAGTAAAACCCGCAATTATGTATCTGGTTTATAACGGCACAATGGACTTTGATACAAATGGAGATCAGGTAACCGACAGATATCGCACATCGTTTAGTTCAACATTAAAATTTAAACGATCTGATTTTATGGATACAAAATCAAAAGTACAATGGGTGCCGGTTCCAAAACTTTCTGACCAAACCGGAAACATAACGGCTGCCGGTAATACAACCTATGGCGTTTGGACAACTAACGTTGCAGATGAAATGAGTTTCAATTTTAATGCCCAATTTTATAAAAACCATTAGTAATGAAATTGAAAGTTATTATAGGATTATCTTTTTTATTGCTATTGGCTATTATAGGCGGATGTAAAAAAAAGGTAGCAGGTGCGGGAGGAAAAAACAGTATTACTGGACGTGTTTTATTTAAGAATGGCGTAAGTGGAATAAACGATCCTGCCGCAAAGGCACGCGTCTCTATTGCATACGGGACAAAAGAAGCAACCTCTGTTTTCGATCAAACTATTTTAACTGACGCCGAGGGAAGTTATAAATTTGAGGGATTAAACAAAGGTGACTATTTTATTAAAGCAGAATATACTGATGCCAATGGGTTTAATTATAATGATCCGGGGCTTAGCATAAGTTTTGAGAATAAAAAAAAGAATTTAGAAGTAAATATTATTTTAGAATAAAAGAACCATGAATGAACTGTAATTTTTTACTTCATTCTTTAAGAAGATCAACATGAAAACAAGCATTAAAATTTTTGTATTAGCCATTGTAACAATGTTACATTCTCAAAAAACAATTGCACAATCGCCAACTTGGCAGTGGGCTAAAAGCGCGGGATCAACAGGGGGCGAAGCTGCTATGGGATCTGCTATAGATGGAAGCGGAAACTTATATGTGATAGGTTGGTATTCTAGTGCAAATCTAACTTTTGGAGCAATAACTTTAACCAATCCGGGTGTTGGAACAGGTGACGTATTTTTGGTAAAATACGATGCAGCAGGCAATGCCTTGTGGGCTAAAACCTTTGGTGGGGTTGATGGTGACATTGGTAACGGTATTGCGGTTGACGCATCAGGAAATGTTTATATTACCGGGTGGTATGCAAGTTCTACAATCAGTTTTGGGGCCTTAACTCTTACCAATTCGAGCGCAGCAAGCAGTGATATTTTTATAGTTAAACTCAATCCTTCAGGAACGGAGGTTTGGGCAAAAAGTGCAGGAGGTTCTGCAAATGACAGAGGTTATGGCATTACTCTAGATGAGGCAGGAAATGTTTTTACCACCGGCAGCTTTAGCAGTGGGACTATTAATTTTGGAACAGGAAACTTAAGCAACGCAAGCGCTGTGAACGACTTTTTTGTTACTAAGCACAATTCGGCCGGAACTACTTTGTGGGCTAAGAGTGCCGGCGGAACAGGTGCGGATGTAGGTTATTCAGTAGCTACGGATTCATTAGGAAATGTATATGTCACCGGAGTTTTTGCAAGTTCATCCATCAATTTTGGTACCGGCTCCCTTAACAACTCGGCTTCCGGAACACAAGATGTTTTTGTAACAAAATATAACGGTTCAGGTTCTGCCGTTTGGTCAACTCGCTCAGGTGGCGCTTTGGATGATGCAGGTAATGGAATTGCTGTAAAGAAAAACGGCGTGTTTGTTACCGGAGGTTTTAACAGTGCTTCTGTAATTTTTGGAGCAACAACCTTAAACAATAATACTACCGGCACCAGTGATGTGTTCGTGACAAAATATGATCTTGATGGAAATTCTATCTGGGCAAACAGATACGGAGATGCAGATTCAGAAGCAGGGAATAGTATAGCTTTAAACGCTGGAGGAACACCATTTGTTACAGGGTTTTTTATAAGTAACAGCATAAATTTTGGAAGTGTTACACTCACTAATTCAGGATCCGGTTATCGCGATCTTTTTGTATGCGCATTCAATCCTAATGGAAGTGTTGCTTGGGCAACTTCTGCATCAGGAGGCGCCTATGATGAAGCTGGCAACACAATTACTGTAAATAATACAGGAGCCGAAATTTATGTGGGTGGTGTGTTTAATAGCCCCGTTGTATCGTTTGGCGCCAATAGTGTTTTTAAAGGCTGTGGAGATGATATTTTTATTGCTAAACTTTTAGGTTCGTCAACCGTAGGAATAAATGAAGAATTTATAGATAGTTCACTTTCAGTTTATCCCAACCCAAACCAGGGTAAATTTACGATAAAGGCAGAGGGGCAAATTATTTTTTATAACGCCATTGGAGAAATTATCTTAACAGAAGATCTATCAAAAAACAATTGCTTTGATCTTTCAGAACAACCAAAAGGTGTTTACTCATATCATGTTAAAAGCAAAAAAGGTAACAGTTACTTTGGAAGAGTTATGGTTGAATAATTTTATCTCTAAACTATAAAAGTGTTCTAATAGAGCATCTGCTTTTGTTTCCTATTTAATTATTAAAACTAATCAGAATATTTATCGATCTAAATTGATCAATTCATCGCCCTCTTTATAAGGCACAAAGGTAAAAATGAATTGAAACATTTCTTCGGTCGTCTTCATACTCTCAACCCCATTGCCTTGGGTAATAGCTCTAGGCGGATTGAAAGGGTTTCTTGGATTTTGTCTGGTATTATCAAAAGTGCCATAAACAAATATAGTAGAACCGCTTTCTAATTTTACCGGGTGTTTATAGGTATAATAATACTGCCATCTAAAATCCCATTTGTTTATTTTTATCAATGGTATGGTATCTCCATTTGGCTTTAAGGCAAATGCCCAAAAAGTTTTTCCAATTAAATGCATGTGCGGATTAACGGATAATAAAGAAATTGCTTGCGATAAAGTAATTTGTGTGTGAAATGTTTTTATTTCGTTTGGGGGAATAACAAATTCTGGTTCAATCTTTGAAACTCCAAATGTACCCAATTGTTTTTCGGTAACAGGCCTGGTAATAGGTGATTTTCTGTAAAACACATTTATGTAACTACTATCTAAAAGATCTGCATTGCTTGGTCCGTAATGAATATTGTTTATTAAAAATGCCCCGTCTTTTTTAAACTTATAGCCACCCATTTCTTTAGGATAAGAAGGCGGAAGATAGCCGGGTAAATAATAAACCACATTTGGTGTAAGGGTTGGAAACTGGGGCTGTAATTTATCTGCATAAGGAATATGCATGTTAGAATAAACCTCCATTAATTGGGAGCGGGTATCTTCATGAATGGATTCGCCTGTAAAATAATTAAACGCGCGACCGCTATCATAACTAATTAAATGCCCGTTAACATGATGCACTAATTTTCGCTGACCCGGAACAAATTCCACAAAATCAATAATAGTGTCTTTATCAATTTTATAGGGGAATTTCATGATTAAAAAAGCATCTGTTCCATTTCCCTTAATGGCATAGGCTTTCTGCGCCTTAACCACAAGATCAGGTTTTCCAAAATAAGAGCCGGTGTAAAAAACCGGAGGTTTTGGCTCAGCTAAACTGTCACCCCGCAAACAGTTAGTCTCGGCCCATATTTTTAATAATTCAATTTCTGTTTTGGTTAAAACCCGCTCGCCTATAAAGTGAGAGTAGTTTGCATCTGCCGGCCATGGTGGCATATAACCGGTTTGGGTTACAAATTTTATAAGTTTTGCTTTTTTTACTGCATCAGAATAAGTTAATAGTTCAAATGGACCGCTTTCGCCCGGACGATGACAGGGAGAACAGTTTTTAAAAATTATAGGCGCAATGTGTTCGCTCCAGGTAACTTTTTCGGGAATTAAAATATCCTTTTCACTTGTAGATTTAGGATTACATGAAAAAAGAAAAAACGAAAATGCAATTAAAAAAGAAAAATAGTTATTTATAATTTTTATGGTCAATTACTGTAAAAACTAATAATTATAAAAGGGCGACACCATTAAATATACAACTACACCGGTAACAGTAACATATAACCAAATAGGATAACTGAAACGTGTTAATTTTTTATGCTTCTCTCTTTGATCGGTAAGTCCATAATAAAAAGACATAAGTGTCATTGGAAGAACGGCCACCGCGAAAAAAATATGCGTTAATAAAATAATTACATACACCGGCTTAATGCCAGACACTGCAGCGCTTTCAGCCGCACTCATAATGCCATCATGATCAACATCTCCGTATTTTGTGTCCGGAATAAAATAATGAGCGGTGACATAACACAATAAAAAAACAGTACTAAAAATAAAGGCCGTTAAATTTAATTTTTTGTGTAATTGAATGTTCTTGTTTTTTATTGCCCATAAAGAAGCTAAAAGAAGAATAGTACAGGTGCCATTCAAAAAGGCGTTCACCATTGGTAACTTATATATAAAACTTGGGAACGTATCCGGGTGAGGGATCCATTTTTGATTTAATATAACTACCAAAGCGCAAACGGCAATAGTTGTAATATAGATAGTTAATTTAACCCCTTTTTCGCTGTATTTATTAAGTGCTAACATTCTTTAATTTTTTGTAAAGTTAGGTGTAATTCACGTTCAAAAAAATAAAAGGGCAAAAAAAAGCTTGCTAAAAACATTTAGCAAGCTCTAAAAGTAGTCAGGTATTACTTCATAGAATCTAATTGCTCTTGACTTACGCCTGTTGATGAATAACCTCCATCGTGAAATAAGTTTTGCATGGTAACCATTTTAGTCATATCACTAAATAAGCTAATGGTATAATTTGCACAATCTTCTGCACTTGCATTTCCTAAAGGAGATTGCATCTGAGCGAAATCGTAAAAATCGCTAAAGCCTTTTATTCCATTACCTGCAGTTGTTTTTGTAGGAGATTGTGAGATCGTATTAATTCTAACTTTTTTATGTTTACCATAATGGTAACCAAATGTACGCGCAATACTTTCAAGAGTCGCTTTAAAATCAGCCATATCAGTATAAAATGGATAAACACGTTGCGCACCAATGTATGTTAATGCAACAACACTAGCCCACTCGTTTAATGCATCTAATTTATGTGCAACTGCCAACATTTTATGAAATGATAATGCAGAAACATCAAAACCCTTACTTACATAATCATAATTTAATTCTGTATACGGAATGTTTTTACGAATGTTAACACTCATTCCAATTGAATGCAATACGAAGTCAATTTTACCACCTAAGTGTGCCATTGCTTCAGTATATAGTTTTTCAATTTCCTCTACACTTGTGGCGTCAGCAGGAATGATCTTAGAGTTTGTTTGAGCAGCTAATTTATTTATTTCGCCCATGCGCATTGCAATTGGCGCATTGCTTAATACAAACGTAGCGCCTTCTTCATGTGCACGCAAAGCAACTTTCCATGCAATTGAATTTTCGTCTAAAGCACCGGTTATAATTCCGCGTTTTCCTTTTAATAAGTTGTAAGCCATAATTTTTGTTTTAGTTAGTGTACAAATATAGGATTTATTAAAAATTAAAATAATTATTATTTATAAAGTATTGCGCTGAATTATAGAGACTTTGGGTTGTCTTATACATTGAATCGGCGTGAAATTTGTTTTGTTGATAGTAATTGGTTTTATCCATTGTAGTGTATTTTACGTAATTCTTTTGATTAGTGCTCAACAGATGATAAAAGAAATGATCATCATCCGTAACATAACCTAATTTATCGTCGGCACTAAAAAAAACAAAAGGCCTTTTTTCTTTAAAAATATTTACACCAAAACTAAAATTAGCATAATCGATGTTTAATAAAGAAGAAATTGTTCTCACAATGTCAGGCTGGTAACCCAAATTATGATTCACCTCTGCTTTTAGTTCTTTCGGGCAATGAACTATGAAAGGTATGTGATGATAAGTAATTGGCATATCATAAACATCGTTCATGATCTGACCATGATCTCCTAAAAAAACAAACACCGTGTTTTTATACCATGCGGTTTTCTTTGCTTCATCTATAAATTGTTTAACCGACCAATCGGCATACATACTTGCGTTTTCTTTTTCATCGGCCCCAGTTGGTTTAAACGAAATATCTTTTGGGATAGCCCAAGGACCATGATCTGTTCCCGTCATAACATAGGCCACAAATGGTTTTCCTTGTGGCGCTTCGTTAATTTTTTGTACCAATTTATTATACAATAGATGGTCGGGGATACCTGTAACACCAAGACTTTGATCACCGCTAAAATCATTACTGCTAATAATAGTATTAAATCCGTTAAGCTTAAAAAAGCCTTCCATATTATCAAACACCGGATCGTGTGAGGCACAAAAATAAGATTCATAGCCATAAGGCTTTAATAAATTTGCCAATGTAATAAAGGGTTGCTTTGTATATTGGCGTAAACCCTGCTCTGTATATATTGAAGGGAATCCTGTTGTAGAAGAAAATAAGCCGTTAAAAGTATGAATGCCGGAAGAGAAAAAACGATCAAAGAAAACCGATTCTTTGGCGAATTCAGTCAAATAGGGAGAAAGATTTTTATTATTATAATAGCCCATCTTAGACATATTAAAACTTTCCATTAACACTACTACAACATTTAGTTTGTTTACAGAATCGGCAATAGTGCTTGAGTTAATTGCAGATAATAGCTTGCCGTTCTCAGGAAACTGATTTTGAGGATAAAACTTTTTACACACCTCAAGATCATTTTTTATACCTCTCAAAAAGTCGGTTTTTGATGCCTTGCGACTTATACTTTTTATCAAGGTAAAGTTTGGATTTAATGCGATCTGATTAACAAAAGCATTTTGACTAATAATTGCCATTCCTTCATTCATAGGGCTTTTAAAAGACAGTCGTCCGCGTGCAGCGGCAAAGATCAAAAAAGCCAACACTAAAAATCTACCAACTGATGCTAATAAAGAAGTGGTTGGCATTTGACTAATATTTTTCAAATAAACTCTAAAAAAAATGTTAGACAATTTAAAATAGGAGACAAAAAGCAAAAGAAAAACAATAAAAAATCCCCAATAACCAATACTGCTAAAAATTAATTTTAAAGTATAGCCGGGTGTTAGTCTCCACGCAAAAACACTTTTTGTAATGTGGCTGCCAAATTGTGCAAAATAAGGAATGTTAGCACAGGCAATAAATAAGATCAATCCTGTAATTAAACCCAAATAAATTTTAATACCGGTAATTAAAAATTTATTTGTCTTAAAAAAAGTTTGGTGTAAAAACAGAATAACCGCCGGCAGCATGAGTACATAAGAAATGATGATAAGATCAAATCTAAATCCCATAACATAAGCGCTCAAATAATCAGAGAATTTCTCGTTATTATTTTCAGGGATATTAAAATAACAAAAAAGTAAACGTACAATAAAAAACAGAACGCTATAAAAAAGCGCCAACTTTAATATTAAGCCAACAAAATAAGATAAAGAAGGAAAATATTTAAGCATTTATTTTGAATTAATAGGCTACAAAAAGTGTCTTAAAAACGTTATTAAACTTTTTGGTCTGTATTTAAAAGTTCTTTAGCATTAACCATTGCAGATTGTGTAGGCTTGCCCGTGCTAAGCATTTTGGCAATTTCGGTAACACGGTCATCTGACTCAAGTTTTTTAATGTAAGAAACCGTTTTATCTGCATCGTCGTTTTTATAAACGAACAAATGATGATGGCCTTTGCTTGCTATTTGAGGAGAATGGGTAATAGTAACCACTTGCATGGTTTGTCCCATTTTTAATAAAATAAGTCCTATCTTATCTGCAACATCTCCACTCACCCCTGTATCTATCTCGTCAAAAATAATTGTGGGTAATTGCTTTTTTGAAGCCAGCAATGCTTTTAAACACAACATTAATCTTGACAACTCTCCCCCGCTGGCAACTTTTTGTAACTCATTTAAAGCAGCGCCTTTGTTTGCAGAAAATAAAAATTTAACCTGATCAAAGCCATTGGCTGTTAATTCTTTTGTATGTGTAATTTCAATTTTAAAATTTGCATTTTGCATGGAAAGATCTGCCAATACATCTTTTACTTGTTTTTCGATTTCAGCAACAGATTTAAGACGAGTATCAGTTAATTTTTTAGCGATCTTAACACAACTCGCATTTAGTTTATCAATTTGTTTTTGCGTTTCGTTAATTTCTTTTTCAATTGATTCGAACTGCGTTAGTTTACTCTCAATATCTGCTTTAACAACCGCTAGTTCTTCTTCAGTGCTTACATTATGTTTTTTAAGTAAACGATTTATTTTATCAAGCTTTGTGTTTACTTCGTTTAATTTAACGGCATCAAAATTAACCTCACTTTCGGCGTCTTCTAATTCAGTAGCAAGATCTTTTAATTCGATGTAAACAGAATTTATTCTTTCAAAAAACTCGGTATAGTTTTTTCCGTATTTTGAAACTGACTGCAAACTTTGTTTAGCCTGGGCTAAAGCAGAAAGCATATTAACCTCTCCGCCGCCAATGCTGTTAGCCGCGTTTAGCAAGGTGCTTTTTATTGTTTCTGCATTTTCTAAAGTGGCGCTTTCTTCTTCAAGAGCTTTTAATCCTCCCGCTTTGATCTCAGTTTCTTCTAACTCAGTAAATAAAAACTGAAAATAATCTAGTTCTTTTTTTGCTTGCGTTTCCTGATCTTTTAAATTTTTTAAAACGCCTTTCAATTTATTTAATTTCGAATATTCGGCTTTATATTCTTTAAAATCATTCAAGCTTCCGGCAAAGGCATCTAATACCTCTAATTGAAAATTAGTTTGATTTAATAAGAGTGTTTGATGTTGCGAGTGAATATCAATTAACTTTTCGGATAATAATTTTAAGCTGTTTAATCCTACGGGCGTGTCGTTTAAAAAACTGCGTGACTTTCCTTCGGTGCTTATTTCGCGTCGTAATACAATTGTGGTATCGTAATCCAGATCATTTTCTTCAAAAAAAGAAGACAATTCCAGGCCTTTTGTATCAAACTCTGCTTCGATGATACATTTTTTATGTTTGTTTTCGAGGGCGGCTAAATCTGCTCTGTTACCAAGAACTAAGCCAAGTGCTTCTAAAAAAATAGATTTTCCCGCGCCTGTTTCTCCCGTAATTACGGTTAATTTTCCCGGGAAAGAAACATCCATCTCATGTATGAGTGCAAAATTGCTTATGTATAACTGTTTGAGCATAGTGCCAATTTCGCATTATTTAAACAGTTAAAAAAGTAGTTTTTCTAAAAAAAACGCTTTTATTTTCAACAGAAAGCCTCATTTTACTCAATAAAAACTGCGGTTAACTCAATAAAAGTCAGTTTTTTAATATTTTTTAATGTATCTAAACTTTTTACCCAACGTAATAGTAAAACCAAACGTATAAGTATTTAAATAAGCAACCATGAGACAACTTAAAATAACCAAACAGATCACTAATCGTGAAACCGCTTCGTTAGACATGTATTTGCATGATATTGGACGCGTTGAATTAATTACTGCCGATGAGGAAGTTGTTTTGGCCCAAAAAATAAAAGCCGGTGATCAACGCGCTTTAGATAAATTAGTTAGAGCTAACTTACGTTTTGTGGTTTCGGTAAGTAAACAATATCAAAACCAAGGTTTAAGTTTACCGGATCTTATAAATGAAGGTAACTTAGGTTTAATAAAAGCAGCACAACGTTTTGATGAAACACGTGGTTTTAAATTTATTTCTTACGCCGTTTGGTGGATAAGACAAAGTATTTTACAAGCATTGGCCGAACAAAGTCGTATTGTGCGCTTACCTTTAAATAAAATTGGTGCTATCAATAAAATAAACAAAACCCTTTCTAAATTAGAACAGGATCTTGAAAGAGAGCCGAGTTATGATGAATTGGGCGAAATTATGGATATGGCACCACAAGATATACGCGATACCATGCGTAATAACAGCCGTCATTTAAGTATGGATGCCCCATTAACTTTAGGAGAAGATGGCGGAAGTATGTATGACTTAATGCAAAATGAAAGTTCCCTTAGTCCCGATAAACATTTACTAGGTGAGAGTTTGCAATTAGAAATTACGCGCGCTTTATCAACGTTAACAGAGCGTGAAGCTGATGTAGTGCAATTATTTTTTGGATTGAGCGGCAAACGTCCGCACTCCTTGGAAGAAATTGGCGAAAAATTTGATCTTACTCGCGAACGCGTTCGTCAAATAAAAGAAAAGGCGGTACGTAGACTTAAACACGGTAGCAGAAGTCGCCTGTTAAAGGCATACTTAGGGTAAAAAAGATAGTTTGTGTTGGTTTCTATTTTCATAGGGTAGTAAACCAAGAAAACCTTCCTGATTTATATTAGGAGGGTTTTTTACTTTAAAGCCTAACACTGCAACAACATGACTCAAAGACTCCTTATTCCTCCAAAAAATAAATAATGATACAGATCACTTTTATAGGCATAAATAAGTTCAATTTAATAACCTCAAAATATCATAATTCTTCTTATTTTTATGATTCAAAATTAATTGAACCATGGATACAACAAAACCAAAAAAATCATTACTACGCCGCATTCTTAAATGGAGTGGCATTTCATTATTATTAATTATTGTTTTATTAATAGCGGCACCATTTATTTTTAAAGATAAAATTATTGCTATTGTTAAAGAGCAGGCAAATAATAATTTAAACGCGAAAGTAGATTTTGGTGAATTTGATCTAACGCTTTTTTCATCGTTTCCTGATTTTAGATTTAAGATCAATAACGTAAGTGTTATTGGTGTAGATGAATTTAAAGATGATACTTTGGCTTTTATTACTAACCTAAGCACAGACATTAATTTAAAAAGTGTTATTAGTGGTGGTCCATACGGCATTAACTCAATAGTTATTGATAAGGCTCGCATTTTAGGAAAAGTTTTAAAAAATGGTAAAGCAAACTGGGATATTGCAAAACCAAGTACAGACTCTACAGGCGCGCCAACACCTGAATCGGCAGAGCCTACAAAGTTTGCCATGAAATTAAAAGAATTTAAAATTAAAGAAGCCTACATTGTATACGACGATCAACAAGGTGATATGTATGCGAAATTAGAAAACTTTAATTACGACTTAAATGGTGATTTTACACAAGATAATTTTGTTTTAAATAATTTATTAGACATTGCTAAAACAACATTTAAAATGAGTGGTGTTGCTTATTTAAACGAAGTACACACACATTTAAAAGCAGATCTTGATATGGATATGCCAAAGATGAAATTTACATTTAAAGAAAATGAATTTAGTTTAAATGACTTAACGTTAGGCTTTGATGGTTTTGTTGAAATGCCTGATACAAACATTAAAATGGATCTGAAGTTTAAAGCTAACCAAACAGAATTTAAATCTATTCTTTCTCTAATTCCAAGTGTGTATTCAAAAGATTTTGCTTCGGTAAAAACTGCAGGAAAACTTGCTTTAGATGGTTATGCAAACGGAACCTATAACGCTTCGCAGATGCCCGCATTTGGTGTTAACCTAAGCATTAAAGATGCGATGTTCAAGTATCCATCGTTACCAAAATCGGTTAACAACATTAATATTGATGTTAAAGTTGTAAACCCAACCGGTGTGTTAGATGCAACAACTATTGATGTAAATAAATTTCATGTTGAAATGGCCGGTAATCCTATTGATATAACGGCTCATGTTAAAACACCAATTTCAGATCCGGGTTTAAGAGCGGAATTTAGAGGTACAGTTGATCTTTCGTCTGTTAAAGATTTTATTCCAAGTGAAAAAGGTGATGATCTAAGCGGTATCATTAAATCTGACATCAGTGTTGCCGGTAATATGAGTTCTATCGATAAAAAAGAATACGATAAGTTTAAAGCAAGTGGTTCTTTGGCTATTGATAAAATGAATTATAAAACAGCCAGCCTTCCATACGAAGTGCATTTAAATACCATGCTTTTGAACTTTACAACGCAATTTGTAGAGTTAGCAAAGTTTGATGCAAAAATGGGTAAAAGCGATGTTCAGGCAAGTGGGAAAATTGATAATTTAATTCAATACTTGTTTAAAGACAGTTTAATTAAAGGTGCTTTTGCGATCAACAGTAATTTAATGGATCTTAACGAATTGATGGGTTCAACTGCTACGTCTACTGCAGCGGCTCCGGCAGCTACAACCGCTCCAACATCAACAGCTTCAACAGGTGTTGCTGCTGTTCCGGCAAATATCGATTTTAATCTAGATGCAAAAATTGGTAAAGTAATTTATACCAATTTAATTTTAGATAACATGATCGGTAACATTGTAGTTAGAAATCAAAAAGTGGATATGACCAATTTAAAAATGAACACCATGGGCGGTGCTTTAACCATCAATGGTTTTTATGAAACATCAAATATTAAAAAACCAACTACAGGTTTAAATTTAAAAGTTGAGAATTTTGATATACAAGAAACATTTAAAACATTTAACTCTGTTCAAAAATTAGCTCCGGTTGGTCAATATGCTAAAGGTAAATTTACTGCAACCTTAGAAAACTTTAATACTTCTTTAAATGATAAGATGGAACCGGATTTAAATGCTGTAAAAGCAAATGGTGTATTTAAAACAGATAAAGTAAATGTTGGTGGTTTTCCTCCTTTCATGAAATTAGGCGAAGCCTTAAAAATTGAGCAATTAAAAAATATGGATGTAAGTAATCTGTTAGTTAACTATCAAATTAAAGATGGTAGAGTTGTTATGGCACCGTTTGATACTAAGATCTCTAACGTGCCAACCAATATTAGCGGTAGCACGGGCTTTGATCAAACCATCGATTACAAATGGAAAATGGCTATTCCTAAAAGTATGTTTGGTGGCGCTGCCAATTCTGCTTTAACCGGCTTATTAGCACAAGGTAATGCTGCGGCAGGAACAAATCTTACAATGGGTGATAAAGTAAATGTAACTGCATTATTTGGCGGTACAGTTATGAAACCAACCGTTAAAACAAGTTTAAAAGATGAGGCAAAAAGTACTGTAGCAACGGTTACTACACAAGCACTAAACGCAGGTATTGATAAAGCGCTTGCTGAAGCTCAAAAAATATTAGATGATGCAAAAGCAAAATGTGAACAATCAAAAGCAGAAGCACAAGCAACTGCTGATAAAACAAAACAAGATGGTTATGCAGAAGCTGACAAATTAGTTGAGCAGGCAGGTAATCCGATCGCAAAAATTGCTGCTAAAAAAGCCGCAGAGGTTGCTAAGAAAAAAGTAGATGAAAAAGTACAAAAGATAGTGGATGACGCTGAAGCAAAATGCTTAAAATCTTTAGAAGATGCTAAAGTAAAAGCCGACGCAAAAGCGGCAGAGAGTAAGAAATAAACTATGTCATGCTGACGAAGGAAGCATCTCAAACGTGAGATCCCTCCTTCGTCGGGATGACACACATAAATTAAAAACCCTCGGCAAATTGCTGAGGGTTTTTTGTTTAAACGGAATAGAATTTAAAAGCAGCGATTAACCAAAAAAAATTAATCATAACTACATCACTCCTTCACTATCTTTCTGGTCTCTGTTTTATTTTTAGAAACTACTTTCAAAAAATAAATGCCGCTTGCAAGGTCTGCCAGATCAATATCTACTAAGCCATTAGAAATAATCTCTGTTTTATTATAAAGTTGTTTACCGCTTATATCATATAACAACAAATCAATAGTATTTTCGGTAGTATAAAATTTAACGATCACTTTATCCTCTGCCGGTTGAGGATAAACAGTTTGAATAAGGCCCATTCCGTTTTGCTCATTGTTTTTAATACCTGTTGTTAAGCTGCAAGTTGTGGCTGTGCAATATTTTGAGAGCAACCTAACGTATGCGGCATTGGTGTATATTCCTGCTTCGGTCACCGTCCACGAATTTAACGGCCAATCGTTATTAAAATCTTTATATGATTTTTGTATTGGCTGCCCCATTGGTGGAGTTACATTAGTTGTGCATAAAGCGTTTACCGTTGGGTTACCGCAAGAACCCGGACAGCAAGCATCTAAAGCATAACCGGGGTTTGGCCCACCCGGAATATAACCGGGCGCCGGCCCGTATGTGGACACTCCAACCTCATCCCATAAAGAACTTCCATCATGGAACCATGCATGATAAAACTGCGACACGGAATTTTCAGCACCATAACTTCCCATATTACTTAAATAGGTTTTTGAATTTGGATTTACACCATGAAAATAATGTACAAACCCCGAAGCTGCATTTTTATAATTGTTGGCATTTGCAGCATTCAGCGAATATTGATTCATGCTTAAGAACATATTCCCTTGTTTAGATTTTGTTTGATTACTATTCCACGTGTAATTGTTATTTGAAAGCCAGGCTCGGTAAGCATCAGTTTTATTGGTATATGCGGGCAAATTATCAGCATTGTTGGTTGACATTGATGCAACGTAAGCGTTTATAATCGCTGTTTTTACGGCAGGTGTGGCGCCTGGTGTTTTGGTGTAATAAAGAAGCGCGTCTTGCTCCGGTCCTTCAAATGGGTATGCAAAGGTCCATAGTAATAAATGAACATTTGCATAATTAGCATCAACAAAAGTTTTATACGAAGCGTTCCCCGTTAAGGCATACAAATAAATTGCGGCACAAACTTTTCTTGCTGCTAGATCGTAAGCTGCAATCTCCTGCTCACCCGCCGCAAGTAGGCCTGTATTATTGAAAGTTACGCTTGGGTTAGCAACAGCCCAGGTATAAGCATTTACAGCTGCTGCGTTTAGTTGATTAGAGTATGCTGTTTGAGCGGCGGTAGTATACTGCATGGCAGCTAGCGCAAACATAGCTGCACAGGTTAAAGCCGCAGAAGTATTTGCAGGACCATATCGACGATAAGCCACATCTGCACTTGGCGGACTAACAGCGCCACCTCCCACTACGGAAAGTACAGAACCGTTAGGTTGCTGCATTTTTAAAAGCCAATCTAATTCGTATTTTATTTCATCTAAAATATCCGGAACTCCATTTCCGCTTTCCGGGATATTATAATTATCCGTCCACACTAATGGATTTTCTTCATAAGCTAGTAACAGATCGGTTAAAGTACTCCATGTAAAGTTTACATATTTATTATAGTCACCGGCATCGTGCCAACCACCCGACAAATTTTTAGAAGTTGAAACTGCCGTATTGTTGTAAAGTCTGCAATCCAAGTCTTGCTGTGTGTTTGCATGACAAGTTCCATCTGCCCAAGCGGCAGTTGCGTTTGTGGATGATTTAGGAGAGCCGCATCGGGCGTAATAAAACATACGCACGGCTTGAGTTAATACAGTATTGTAAACACAATCATTTATTTCAAAACGGTAAGAACCTACGTTATTAGTAACATCGTAAATATAATAAGAACCAATTGCGGTTACCGAAGAAAAATCGAACCACCAGGCCTTATCGCCACTTTGTGTTTGCGTTGCCCCTGCATTCCAAGGTGTAATAGTGGAAGTATAAACTATTGCATCTGTTGTCCAATCTCTTACTTGATAGCTTGAGCCCGGATTAAACGGGGTGCTGTTATTGTAGCCAGTAATAGGATTTGAGATAACCGCTATTTTTTGCGCGCTTTGCTGATACCCGAACTGATCAGTTTTAATGAACTGAACTGTTACAGTTGGTGAAGCTTTCAAAAAAAAGGTCCAAACTAAAATCAAGTGTACTAGGTAAAACTTCTTTTTCATAAATAATGTTATTTAAGTGATTATTCAGAACCTTTAATTAAATTTAATATAATTTTCCGAATAGAGAAAATAATATTCTACGCAATACTATTCTTCCACAATAAACGTTTTTAAAATATGGTTGAAAATAAATTTACACAACAGTTAGAAGAGTCTTTTTCTTCTAAAGATTATAGTCTGTTTACTCGCCGGTGCCTGGACTTTACGAATGATTATAGTTTACCAGATAATTTAGTGAACGACATTTTTGAACTACGAAAAAGTTTTTTATCAATTATTGAAGTAAATCCTTCGCAACAAGATTTGCTTACAAATGAGGCGGCAAGTGTATTAGAAAAATTAAGAACTCAAGATTTTGCTTTAGCACATTCACCGGATAAAATTTCTGACTGCGTTTTTAAAGCAACAGATATTACAAAACAATTTCATAGTGGCAAAACTCCTTTTAAGTTGCATCCCATTTCGTTTGAATTAAAGTTAGGAGAAATTACAGGAGTGGTTGGTGAAAACGGGAACGGTAAAACAACCTTGCTAAGAATAATTTCGGGACAACTATCTACAGATTCCGGAACCATTGAGTTTCCTGCACTCGGACAGTTTTCTAACAACTGGTACGAAGCAAAAAATAAATTCGCATTTATACCTCAACGTATACCAAAATGGCACGGTACATTGTTAGAGAACCTGCTCTTTTTTGCAACTATACACGATATTACAGGAGAACAAAATTTAAAACAGATCGATTATATTTTATTTCGATTGGGTCTTGATAAATTCAGGGATCTAACATGGGACCAAATTTCGAGCGGTTATCGTATGCGTTTTGAATTAGCAAAAATGCTCTTGTGGCGTCCGCACTTATTAATATTAGATGAGCCTTTAGCTAATTTAGATATTAATGCGCAACAATTATTTTTACAAGACCTTCGGTTTTTTGCACAATCGCAAAGCCATCCCATTGCCATCATTTTAAGCTCGCAGCAGCTCCACGAAATTGAACGCATAGCAGATAATATTATTTTTATTCGTCAGGGTAAAACAATTTATAACGGTAAACAAATAGAGTTTGGGGTTAACAGGGCAGTAAATAGTTTTGAGATTGCTGGAAATTTTACGCTGCAACAATTACAAAATTGTTTAACAGAGCCCTTAGGTTATAAAATTGAAGACGCAGGAACTGCATTTATCATAGCTTGCCGGGTTGAAGTAAAATGGTATGAGGTTTTATCTATCCTGCAAAAAAATGGTTTTGAATTAAATTATTATCGCGATATCAGTCAAAGTACTCGTCAATTATTTCATAAAGATATTTAACATGTTTAAAAAAATAGCTCCCGGTTTTTTAAACCGATTAGACACTTATTTACTTACTAAATTTCCAATTATTTGGATCAGTAAAGTACATTACGTAATATGGTTTGGCGCATTACTTTATCTGTTATCTACAGCTATTGGATTTTTAGTGCCAATTAATTTAACCAGCAGAGCCGATGATGGTTTGTGGTTTGCATTACTTAGCGTTGTATCCTTTATTATTTCGTGGTTTTGGGGTTTCCGTTACTTGATATTCAATAAAGAAAAAAACTTCGGGAAATTAAATTTTACCGATGAATACAAAAACTTTTTTCTGGTATTTTTTAGTATCGCTGTTTTTGTGTGGTTTGCATCGCCATTTGTAATAAGTTATAATACTAAAATGGCACATCTTTATACAGATGATGAAGTTGTAAAAGATATCAATACGCTTAATGAGCTGGAACCCTATATCCCAACAAGTTATTATTCTTATGAAAACACCTATGATACCATAAAAAAACAAACTTATTTTAATGTCAATAAATCTAACAGCCTTAACAATTACACTCCCTATCAATATTTAAATGATACAATAAACTTCCCTTTGGTATTAAGTAATTACAAACTATTACTGTCTTACAAACCAATAACGGATCTTGAAAAAATAAAAGCGAAAGTTGCTTTACATATTTCTATTTGTAAGAAATACGGCATTAATCCTGGGATAAACGAAACTGAAGTAGCACAAAATTATATTAAGGCTCAAAAGGCCGGCTGGCTGAGTGTTGAAGAAATAAACCTTGGAAACGATTATTACAAAGAAGAAATGCGCATTGCCTTTAATAATTTGTTTGAAGCAAAATTTGGCAAACTATTCATTTGGGATAAAGATTTTTTATGGGGAATGTTTTATGTTGTTTTTTCGTTAAGCCTGTTGTTGATCTTGTTTAAATTAAATTACTGGAAACAGTTTTTAATTACGGTTATCGTTTTAGGATTATATCCTTTGCTGGCATTTATTGTATCGCAAATATTATTTTTAAGTTCAAATAGCGAACGATCATTTCAATGGTTGATCTTTTTATTTTTTGTTGTAAGCATTGTTAGTTTATTTGTTACTTCAAAAAAACAAACGCAGTTTAAACCAATTTATAATGTCCTTAATCAGGTGTTTTTTCTAACGATCATTTATATGCCTATGATGGTGGTTTATTATTTAAAAAGGAATACTAGCATTTTTTATGATAATTATTATTATAACTATGGTGGTGCAAGTGCAAGAACAGAAGTAAATATGTACGGCCAAAAAATAGAAGTGTATGATTATACGTATTACCTAGATCAATATTTGTCTAATTATTGGCAAGATGAATATGATCTTTGGTTTATGCTTTGCAAAATTGTTCCTATTATTATATTTTTGGTTTGTTTGCCTTTCATGAAAAAATTATTTGTGAAGCAATTGGCATTGCCAAGGAGGACATAAGAATTTTGCCTTTGCTACTTCACGAAATAAAAAAAGCCTCTTTACAGAGGCTTTAATTTAATTAGTGAAATTCGCAGCTTAACTAAACCACTATCTCATCACCGTCTTTATTCAGGAATTTAAATTCCATAAAACTTTGGCTTGCCATACCTTGAACCTTTACCCATTGTTTGTGTTCAAAATACCATTTCCATTGTTTACTGCGAAATAAACCACCTTGTTTAATAAAGGCTTCAATGTAAGGATGAATATTTAATGTAATGTTTTTTTGATTTTGTTCTTTTAAAATAAAACGCAAGGTGTTCTCAATTTGGTCAACAAACAAAATACTTGGTTGTACTTTGCCGGTACCGTTACAACTCGGACAAGTTTCTAAAACCTCAACATTCACTTCAGGGCGTAAACGTTGACGGGTAATTTGAATTAAACCAAATTTACTTGGAGGTAAAATGTTGTGCTTTGCACGATCACTCTTCATCTCCTCTTTTAATTTATCAAAAAGTAACTTACGGTTATCGGGGTTGTGCATGTCGATAAAATCAACCACAATAATACCACCCATATCGCGCAATCTTAATTGACGGGCAACTTCAACTGCTGATTCTAAATTTACTTCTAATGCATTTTCTTCCTGACTGCTATCACTTTTTGCACGGTTACCGCTGTTAACATCAAAAACGTGTAAAGCCTCAGTGTGTTCAACAACTAAATAAGCACCACTTTTCATGTGAACGGTTTTTCCAAACAAACTCTTAATTTGTTTTTCAATTCCATAAGCATCAAAAATTGGCAATTTGCCGTTGTATAATTTTAAAATGTCTAATTTATCAGGAGAAATAGTTTTTATATAAAGCTTTAGATCTTCAAAAACTTTAGGATCGTTTACATGGATCGCGTTAAAAGATGCATTTAAAAAATCGCGTAAAATAGCATTGGTTCTATCTACCTCGCCTAACACTCTTAGTGGAGGTTGGCCGGTTTTTAGCATGTTGTAACAATCGTCCCAACGTTTTACAAGATCATTTAAATCCGCTTCAAGATCAGCAACCGGTTTGTTTTCGGCAACCGTTCTTACAATTACACCAAAGTTTTTTGGTTTAATTGTTTGCATCAGATCTTTTAATCGCTTTTTCTCATCAAAATTTCTAAGTTTTGAAGAAACAGAGATCTTATCAGAAAAAGGAATTAAAACCAAATAACGCCCGGCTAAACTAATTTCAGTGGTAATTCTTGGTCCTTTTGCGCTAATAGGTTCTTTAGCAACTTGAACTAATACGTTTGTTCCTGACTTTATTACTTCATTAATTTTACCGTCTTTTTTAATTTCAGGTTCATTTTTAAAGTACATCAGGTTACTCACATTTTGTTTTCCGTTTTGCGTTTGCTCAACGTACTTAATTAATGAGTTAGCTTGGGGGCCTAGGTCGAGGTAGTGCAGAAAAGCATCTTTTTCGTATCCAACATCTACAAAAGCAGCGTTAAGGCCTGTCATAACCTTTTTAGCTCTGCCTAAATAAATATCGCCTACCGAAAATTTTGAATTATTCTTTTCGCGATGTAACTCTACTAAACGTTTATCGTGTAATAGAGCTATAACAACTTCGTTAGGCGTGGAATTAATTATTAATTCTTGATTCACGCGCTTAATATTTTAAATTATTAATAGTAAATGGTAATATTAAATAGCACAAAACAAATCACTAGTAAACTAATAATTTGAATACAGTTTTATACTGCACTATTTAATACACGTAAATAAATAATTAAAACGGAACAGCGTATTTGCCTCCCGTTTTAATTAATCTTACTAAAAAACAACTAGCCTTTGGCTAATTATTTTTTCTTATGACGATTTTTTCTCAAACGTTTTTTGCGTTTGTGTGTCGCCATTTTATGTCTTTTTCTTTTCTTTCCGCTTGGCATAATTTAATTTTTAAATTGTTAATACTTAGTTTTTAATTTTCTTTATTTAAGTGAAACAGGCTTTTATTTCTGTTTCAGTTTTAATTGTTGAATGTACTTTTCTATTTCTATTCGCGCCGTAACATCCGTTGTTTTGGCCGAATACTTTTCTAACATCTCTATTGTTTTATCAGTATTGTTTTTTTGCTCATAGGCATCTGCTAAATGCAAATAAGCTTCAATATAATTACTGTCTATTTTAATAACATTATTAAACCTAATAATTGCTTTATCTAACTGGCCGCTTTTAACAGAGAAAAAAGCAAAAGTTAATTGCAGTTTTACATTGTTGCTGTCGGTTTTTTCAATTTCCTTTAATCGCTTTATCCCTTCCATAGGATCTTCAGATCCTTCAACGTAACAAGATGCTAACATGATCTTAGCGTCTACATTATTTGGCTCTAACTCTAACCCTTTAGCAAAACAGCGACTGGCAGATTGGTAAAGAACCGGGATGGCCGTTTTATCTTGAATAAACTGAATAGCGTAATAGTAACGATTTCCGGCTTTTAACCAATTGGCTACTTTATTCTCTTTTTTTGCTACCTCTTCAGTATAAAAAGCTGCAAGATCAGGTCGTTTTAATTTATCCCAAAAAACCACAACGCTGTCTAATTGCTTTGCGGCAATAAACTTATCGCTTTGTTTTTTCTTTTCGGGATCTAAACTGTTTAAAGCTAAATTTAAATACACGTCTAATGTGGCATTGGTCGAAACTGCTTTATTTTCGGCAGAATGATCGTGTCCATCACCATCAGTGTGCTTAGGAGCAATTTTTGGTGCAATAAATAAAAGAACGAATAAAACAATGGCGCTAATAATTAAAACTAAATGTGTCTTTTTAACGCTCATGGTTTACTTAATCCATGTTTTTTTGTATCGGTTCTGCAGTTTTTACGTTGCGTTTTACTCTGTCTGAAAAAGTTTTAGAAGCCTTAAAAGCAGGTATATAGTGCGCAGGTATAACAACTGTGGTGTTTTTTGAGATATTACGTCCGATTTTTTCGGCACGCTTTTTTACAACAAAGGTCCCAAAACCTCTTAAATAAACATTTTTACCTTCTACCATGGAGTTGCGAATTGTCTTCATAAACGCTTCTACCGTGGCTTGTACAGCCATCTTCTCTATGCCTGTTTTTTCTGAAATTTCGTTAACAATATCTGCTTTGGTCATTTTACAAACTATTTAAAATCAATTAATTGTATTTTAAAACGGGCAGCAAAGATAGTATTATTATTATTAATTGAAAATTTTTTTAAACTTTTGAATTTTTATAGTGTTAACAGGGGTTTAAGCAGTAATTTTACCCCAATATGGAAATTTGGTTTAGTTCGGGTTTACTTAAATGGTATAAAAAAAACAAACGCGAGCTGCCCTGGCGCAACGAAACCGATGCCTATAAGATCTGGCTTTCTGAAATAATATTGCAGCAAACTCAAGTAATTCAAGGCACAAGCTATTATTTAAAATTTACAATAAACTACCCAAAAATAGGCCAATTGGCTAACGCTACCGAGGATGAGGTGTTAAAAATGTGGCAAGGTTTAGGATATTACTCTAGAGCCAGAAACCTACATGCTACAGCTAAATTCATACACAAAGAGCATAAAGGGGTTTTTCCGGCAAATTATAACGACATAAAAGCCTTAAAAGGTATAGGAGATTATACGGCTGCTGCTATTAGCAGTTTTGCTTTTAATTTGCCTCATGCGGTGGTAGATGGCAATGTTTACAGGGTTTTAAGTCGCCTTTTTGGAATTGAAACACCAATTGATTCGAGCTTGGGCAAAAAAGAATTTCAGCAATTGGCAACAGATCTATTGGATAAAAAAGAGCCTGCACAATTTAATCAAGCTATTATGGAATTTGGCTCACAATATTGTAAGCCTAATAATCCAAATTGCGAGGCCTGTATTTTTAATTCAAAATGTTTCGCTTTTAAAGCCCAAAGGGTTAATCAATTTCCGGTGAAAGCAAAAAAAACTAAGATCAGCAACCGATATTTAAATTATTTTGTTTTAATAGATAAAAAAAATAGTGTGCTCATTAACCGACGGTCTGAAAATGACATCTGGAAAGGATTATATGAGTTTTATCTGATAGAAAGTGATAAGGAAGTCTCTACACAAGAATTATTAAATAATTCTAAACTTAAAAAAACAATTGGGCCAAAACCTAATTTACTTTATAGCTCAAAAACGTATAAACATATTTTAAGTCACCAGCATTTGTATGCAAAGTTTTTTGTAATAAAAACAAACGGCCTTTTTGCTAAATCTGAGAAAACTATACTGTTAAATAAATTAACAGAGCTTGCGTTTTCAAGGCTAATAGAAAAATTTTTAAATGATTGTAAATTAAAAGAAATAGTTTAAATTTGATTAAAATATCTATTATGAAGAAATTATTATTTGCATCCTTATTGTCATTTTGTGTCTCTGGTTTTTATTCTCAGATCTTTAAAGCAAAGGATGGTACTACTTTAATTCATTTTTATTCTAAATCTCCACTTGAGGATATTGATGCTGCGAACAAAGGCGCTGTTATTGTTTTAAACACAAACACAGGTGATTTGCAGGTTAGGGTTACCATACAAAACTTTAAGTTTAAAAATGGTTTGATGGAAGAGCATTTTAACGAAAACTATTTAGAGTCTACAAAATTTCCAAACTGTGTTTTTAAAGGCAAGATCAACGAAAAGGTTGATTTTACAAAGGATGGTGAAAACAAGGTTACGGTTACGGGTAAAATGGAATTACATGGTGTAACTAAAGATGTTACTATAAATGGTACTTTAACTAAAAAGGGTACTGAGGTTTTAATTGATAGTAAATTCCAAATTAAGGTTGCAGATTATGATATTAAAGTGCCATCGTTATATGTAAAAAATATAGCTGAAATTGTTGATGTAACATTAGTTAGTACACTTGAACCATTTGTGAAAAAATAAATTTCCACTTAATTATGACGACTATTTTAAAATCATTATTTATTGTAACATTCGCTTTTACAGTTACTAATGCGTTTTCCCAAGACGATCTTCTAGATCTGGTTTCGGATAAAAAAGACGAACCTGTGCAAAAGGTTTATGCAACCTTTAAAACCATGCGTATTGGCAATGCTCAAACCATAGAAACTGTAAAAAAGAAACATTTAGATTTTAGGATCAGTCATCGTTTTAATAACATTTATAACTCAGATCTTCCAAACGCCATCAATTCAACCGGTCAAACCTTTTTAGGATTTGAAGGGGCAAGTGATATTCGTTTTAGTTTTGATTACGGTCTTACAGAAGATATAACTATTGGAATTGGTAGAAGTAGAATGAACCACCTTTTAGATGGAACTTTAAAGTGGAAAATCTTAAAACAAACTGCTAATTTTAGCATGCCTATCTCTTTGGCCTTCTTCTCTAGCACCGGATATACTCATGATCAGCCTTCAACCATTTATAGTGGGATCGTAAAAGATTTTCCAACAAACGAAGCGCATCGCTTTAATTATTTTAATCAACTTATTATTGCAAGCAAAATTAATAACTGGTTGTCTTTAGAAATACTGCCAAGCTATATGCACCGCAATTTTATAAAAGAAAGGCTAAACACTAACAATGGCTCTTATGATGCAAACGGTTTTTTTAGTATTGGTTTTGGCGGTAGAATAAAATTAAATAAACGCTTGAGCTTTATTGGTGATTATTTTTATAACGTAAACAGCTTCTATCAGAATAATACTAAAGTATTTAACCCTTTAGCACTAGGGTTTGAAATAGAAACAGGCGGACACGTATTTAGTTTATTTGTTACAAATTCAGGTGGCCTAGTTGAAAACAACTTTATTCCGTACACCAACGACAGTTGGAATAAAGGACAAGTAAAATTTGGTTTCTGCATATCTCGTACATTTGCCCTATAGTGTTTGGAGCTAGCCGCTAATAGCCATCTTTTTTATGATCATCTATTACAAAGACAGCATTTAAACCCTGTCTTAAAAAATCAAACTTATCTTGTTTGGACTTCTGTTTACATTTTATTTTGTCTGGCTTTAATTGTTTTTATAAGGGTTACTGCATACACAAAAGTTATAAAGATCATCCAATCTACATTTAACTCAAATGCGCTACGAGAATTAGAAAGAGAGGAAACAAAAGGCTTTAAAGCTCACTCTATTCTCCTATCGTTTTTCTTTTTATTAAACATTTCGTTTTTATTATATAAGCTTAACGCATTTTATAAATTTGTTTTTTCAGACAAATCATTATTTCTTCAATTCACCCTTATCTTTTTTATAGTATTGGTTTTTGTATTAATAAAAAATTTCCTAAATCAATTTATATGTTTTTTAAGCAACAATTATAAAACCCTTTCAGATTATTCTTACAATTCAATAAAAATCAATCAAACATTTGGCCTCTTCCTGTTTCCCTGGCTAATAATGGCAGAACTTACAGATTTTAACCCGTTAATATTTGTTTCAGGCGCATTTGTTGTAGTTACAGCCTCAGTTGTATATCGCTGGTACAGGGGTGTTATAATTGGTCTAATAGAAGAAAGAATAGGATTGTTGCAAACTTTTACTTACTTTTGCGGCTTAGAAATTTTACCGGTTATTATTTTGGTAAAGTATATTATTGAAACATTTTAATAAGGCTTAATTAATGTCAGCAAAGAAAAAGTTAGTTAAAAAAAAATTAGTTAAAAAGCTCATTAAAAAATCTAAAGCGCCTCTTAAAAAAGCTTCTGTAACTAAAAGTAAACCTAAACCGGTTGTAAAAAAAGCTAAAGCATTATCCAATAAAATTACCAAAACTAAATTGTTGGCAAAAAAGCCTGCAAAAAAGGTTGTAAAGGCAGTTTCTAAAGCAGTATCAAAGCCGGTTAAACCCGCAAAAATAAAACCTGTTAAAGAAAAAAAGGTTTTAGTAAACAAGATCGTAAAGGAAAATATTGAGAAAGTAGTGGCTGTTAAGCGCCCACGTAAATCCTCAAAAAAGCCCGTTATTACATTGCCTCCTCCTCCTAAGATCGAGGTGAGCAATTATCCTAAAAATAAAATAAAAAACATTTTGATCTCTCAGCCAAAGCCGGGCGAAGGAGATAAAAACCCATATTTAGAACTTGCTAAAAAATATAATTTAAATGTTACTTTTAGACAGTTTATAAAAATTGAGGGATTAAATTCTCAAGATTTTAGAGCACAAAGAATTGATATTTTAGAGCACGGTGCGGTTATCTTAACCAGTCGTCTTTCTGTAGACCATTATTTTAGGCTTTGCAACGAGATGCGTATTACAGTGCCGGAAAGCATGAAGTATTTTTGCATTAACGAACAAACTGCCTATTACCTTCAAAAATACATCCAGTACCGTAAACGCAAGATCTTTTTTGGTCACGGAACAATTCTAGATCTAGTTGATGTTATAAGAAAGAATAAAGATGAAAAGTTCTTATTGCCGGCAAGTGATGTAACAAAAGAACAGATCGTAGATTTTTTGGATGAATTAAATATCACTTATACAAAAGGCACTTTTTACAAAACAGTTAGCGCAAATTTAAGTGATATCAAATCTTTAAGTGATTTTGATTTACTTGTATTCTTTACCCCGGCGGGTATAAAATCATTAAAACAAAATTTTCCTAATTTTAAACAAGGTGGCACACGTATAGCTGCTTTTGGTCATGCGGCAGCATTGCTGGTAAAAGAATTAGGTTGCCGTTTAGATATTTTTGCGCCAAACCCTCAAAATCCAAGCATGTCGGGTGCAATTGAGTCTTACCTAAAAGAATCCAACAAACGCTAATTTGCTTTGTTTAAAGCCAATTCTATTCGTTTAAGGTGATTAATTATTGAAGCTTCTATTTGCTTATAATCTTCGCTTTTTTTTCCTATGAACAAAAACGAGAGTATTATTTTTTTGTTTTTCACCTTAACGGCTTCATAAAAAAAAGCTTTATTTAAGCGATAGGCTTCACGCATCCTACGTTTTAATTTATTTCTGTCATGCGCTCTTTTAAAGGTTCGTTTTGGCACCACAAACATAGCCTGACAAGGATTAACGTATTCAACATCCGTTTCTAAATAAATTACTTTTAAGGGAAAAGAAATAGCACTGTGCCCCTTTTGAAACAACAGATCAATGTTCTTCTTACTGCACAAACGCTCTTGCTTATTAAATTTTGTTTCGATCTTGGGCTTTATTTTAAAATTACATCTCCATTAAACCCGACTTCTTTTCATAAAAAATGAAAGCCCTTTGTTCAATAGTTTGATTGGTAAAGATAATTTTTTACTTTTACACACATAAACAAAAAAATTAATTATGGGAAAAGGTGATAAAAGAACTAAACGTGGCAAAATACATATTGGATCAACAGGTGTAGTGCGCCAAAAAAAGAAAAAAACTGCAGCTAAGAAAACTGCTAAAGCTCCGGCAAAAGCAGCAGCTAAAAAAGCAGCTCCAAAAAAAGCAGCTAAAAAAGCTGAATAAAAAAATTAAACAAAAAAAGCTGTCATAATTTGGCAGCTTTTTTTGTTTCTACCTAGTCCTATAAAACAATCAAAAAAACCTCCCCTTGGTCACTATTTCATGAACCTTTCGGATTTTAATAAACAAGCGCAACGCCTTAAAAAAGAAAATCAAAATTTTTTTAGAAGACTTAGCCTGCGTCCGCCAAAAAATTTAGACGAAATTTTTCATGAAGAGCACGAAGCCGTGTTTAAAAAAACAGACTGTTTAAGCTGCGCTAACTGCTGCAAAACAACTTCGCCAATATTTTATCAACGCGATGTTGAGCGCGCCGCAAAAGCCGTTAAAATGAAGCCCGGCGCATTTATAGAAAAATATCTTAGAGAAGATGAGGAGCATGACCTTGTATTACAACAAGCGCCCTGCCCATTTTTGAATACAGACAACTTTTGTTCTATCTATGACGATAGACCAAACGCCTGCAGAGAATACCCACACACCGACCGTAAAAAAATGCAGCAAATTTTAGATCTAACTTTTAAGAATACATTGGTTTGTCCGGCGGTGCTGCAAATTACAGAAAACATTAAAAAGAAATTGGGGGTTTAGGTTTTAGTCAATATTTAATATCTTTATAGACAAAGAAAAATTAAATGAACCCATTGTTAATTCTTATGATCAGCCTTGTTTTATTTTCATGCTCAACCGGCGAAAATAAAAACAGAAAAATAGACGGCTCCTTTAATAAAGAAATAGGTGAGAGAATCAAAATGCTTAATAAAGACAGCATTCAAACCGATTCTTTAAAAGTAGATCCCAACAAAATTGATAGCGTAGTAAATACTTTAATATTACTTTCTAAAGATATCGAAAACATTGGCGCTTCAATTAATAAATCAAACAATTATTTTGATGTCCTTGCCAGCCAACACGGCTTTAGCCCTTATGATTTTATTAAAGTAAAAAACGGCATGCATGTAGATGACATTGCCACAACTTTAAAACAAAACGAGTTGACTTTTTTTAATAAGATCTTATTAAAGAATAATAAAAGTGATCTGTTGCTGCATTCGGCGCAATAAAAGAATACACGCTTCTCGCGAAAAGAGTTATTTTAGCGATAACATTTTTGCAACGTACTTGCCAATAATATCAAACTCCAAATTAATAAGACTTCCAACTTTTATCTCTTTAAAATTCGTATGCTCAAATGTGTATGGTATGATGTGAACCGAAAAAGTAGTGTCGGTAGATCTAACAACTGTAAGGCTTACACCGTTAATAGTTATACTGCCCTTTTCTACCGTAACAAAATTTTTATTTTTTTCGTGTTCAAAAACAAACTCCCAACTTCCGTTTAGATCATTTACTTCTATACACTTTGCGGTTGTATCAACATGTCCTTGCACAATGTGTCCGTCAAACCTACCATTTGCAGGCATACAACGCTCAATGTTTACATGGTTCCCCGGTTTTAAAGTTCCTAAATTCGTTCTCTTTAATGTTTCGTTTATGGCAGTTACTGTATAATTATTGCCTTCAATTTTTACCACCGTTAAGCAAACACCATTATGTGCAACGCTTTGATCGATCTTTAATTCGTTTGTTAGTTTACTCGAAAAAGTAAAATTTATATTTGAGTTTTCATTCTCAATTTTTTCAACTCTTGCAAGAGTTTCTATAATGCCTGTAAACATAAATTAAAGTTAATTCTTTTTATCTATTCTTTTAGTAACTGCTTAATTAAGCTCTCGGTGTTTTGCTTAAAAACCTCGTAATCATTGCCCGTGGCCGGTCCGCTAAATCCGGTGTGTATTTTAATCACTTGGTGTTGTCTATTTAAAAACAGTGTAGTAGGAAAAGCTGTGATCTTATTGAGTGCCGACAATACCTCGCTAGCTTTATCTTTGCCCGTTTGCTGTGTAACTAATATATCATAATCCATATTAAGTTTCTTTTTAACACGCAATAACCGCTCTTTTGAGACTTCGAAATCACTTGATTTTTCAAACGCTAATGCTATAATTTCTAATCCGTCATTTTTATACCGCTTATAAACCTCAGCTAAATAGGCGCTTTCATCCATACAATTAGGACACCAACTTCCCATTACCTGAATAATTACAGGTTTGTTCAGGTATTTTTTATCATTCAGACTAACAACTTTTTTATTTAGATCAGGAAAAGAAAAATTGATCTTCTCATCTTTGTTTTTTAAAAATGTTATTTCATCTGCGTTTTTCAATTTAAAATCTGCATTTTGTTTGGCCACCCAGGGTTCTTGCCAACTAGCGCCGCTATAAAATGTTCCGCTTAGTTTTCCTTCATTTATTTCTGCAGTAAATAAAAAAGCATGGCTCCCATCAAAACAAGAAAGAAATAATTTATTGCCATTCTTCATGCCTTCCAAATAACGGTAATCACCGGTTTCGGTTAAAAATGTGCCTGTTAAATAATCGGTTTGTTCAACATGATGAAAAACAGCAATCGCTTTCGAACTGTCTTTTGTGTTTGGAGAAAATGTGGTTTCCCATTTGCCTTCAAAACAAGGATTTGCTTTGCCGGGAACAAATGAAAAACGATTGACCTCAGCATAAACAGCTTTGAATTTAATTTTATTCTTAGTGGTTTTATAATGATTAATCCAAAGTCCTTCTAAATTATCGCCAACAAAAACAGTTCTGAATTCGGTATCAAACACCGGCATTTTAAAATTTACCGAATCACCTTTAATACTTATTTCATCAACAATAATGCGCTCGTCGGCATTTTTAATAATGATCGATGGTTTTTTGCCTTTGTATTTAACGTCAAAATTAAAAGGAAGCTCTGTGTTGTTTTCTTCATTTAAAATTAAAACACCACGGTAACTTCCTTCCTTTAATTTTTTAGAAAACATAGAAGTTGCTGTAAGAATAAAAATTAGCAGATATACACGTGTAGTAATTCTCATTCTTAAATTATTTCTTTTTAGTTGCTCTTACTCATTGCTGCTAAATTCGCAATTCTAAATAGTAAACGAGCGGCAACGTTTGCATCCCAATCATCGCCATCGGCTCCCGGAGACACTTCATTAATGTCAAATGCAATTATCTTTCGTCCGCTTTTTACAATTTTTTCAATTAAAAACAAGATCTGTTCTGTTTCAAACCCACCGGCAACAGGCGTTCCGGTGTTTGGACAAAGTTTAGGGTCTAAACCATCAATATCAAAACTTAAATAAATGTTTTGCGGCAATTCGTTAATGATGCGGTTACAAACTCTATCCCAGCTATCGCCAACATATTGTGCGTACTTTATATCGCGATCAAAAAAAGTTTTGATCCTGCCGTTACTGTTGTTTATTAAATTAAGCTCTTCCTCGCAGTAGTCGCGAATACCCACCTGTACAAGCTTTTCAACCTGTTTAATTTTTAATGCATTAAACATAATTGATGCATGAGAGAATTCAAATCCTTCGTAAGCGTTACGAAGATCGGCATGCGCATCTATTTGAAGTATTGTAAACTTTTCGTACTTCTCGGCCAATGCCTGCATCATGCCAAGTGGTGTAGAATGATCGCCGCCAATTAAACCAACAAATTTTCCTTTATCTAAAAAATGAAGCGTACGGGTTTTAACCCAATTGTTTAACCATAAACATTCTTTAGTTATATGTTGCGAAATCTCTTTCAGTTCTTTACTATTTTCGTCTGCTCCGTTAGCCAAAGCATCAATATAACGCTCGGCAGACTGACGCAAATTCTCACTTTTCGTTCTAACGTCCTGATCGATCGCATCCATACCAATGCCTTTTTTCCAGGCATCTTTTACAGTAGGGTCGTATAGATCAACCTGGTAGCTGGCGTCAGATATAGCTTGTGGACCATCTGCTGTGCCGCCTCCGTAACTCACGGTTACTTCCCAAGGTACAGGAATTAAAACGGTTTCACATTCCTCTAAAGTAAAGGGTAAACCAAAAAGACCATCTTTTAACTGGCCAATACCATTTGAATCAAAATTTTTTATTTTATCTTCTTTTGTCATAATTTAAGGTGCAATTCGTTTAGTTTTCCATTCATTATTAATTAATTCATAGCAAATTCTATCGTGCAAGCGGCTTTTACGGCCTTGCCAAAATTCATAATAATTTGCTTTTAAAACGTAGCCTCCCCAAAAATCGGGACGCTTAATGGTTTCGGGGGTAAATTGTTTTTTTAATTCTTCAACTTTTTTTTCTAATTCCTCGCGTGAAGATAATTGTTGGCTTTGAGCGCTTGCCCAAGTTCCAATTTTTGATTCGTATGGTCGGTTGTTGTAGTAAGCATCGGCCTGAGCGGCAGTGCTTTTTTCAACAATACCTTCAATACGAATTTGCCTTTCAAGTTGGGGCCAAAAAAAGGTTAAGCATGCATTAGGATTGTTGGCCAAATGTTGTGCCTTTACAGAATTATAATTGGTGTAAAAGAAAAAATCATTGTTTTGAAATTCGCGCAGATACACAATGCGAGAAGACGGTTTGCCTTGTGGTGAGACCGTACTCAAATTACAGGCTTGAAATTCCTCTATTTTTGAATCAACGGCTTGTTGCAACCATAATTCGAATTGTAGATCTGGGTTTTTGTTGGCGTCTGTTTCACTTAGCGTTCCTTTTGTGAAATCCTCGCGCAATTTAACGATGTGGCTTCTTAAATCATCCATAGTGTAAAGATAGATAGAAATTTGACTCTAGAAAAAAGAGCCACAGATTTCGCTTATCGCACAGAAAACTATTGTAGAATTAAATAAATCATAAAAATCTGCGGGATCCGTGAAATCTGCGGCTGACCTAAAAGATCAGATTTCGTTTGCTGGCTAATTCGTTGGCTTCGATAGTTTGCACCTGTATTACTTCTTGTATTGTTTTTAATTTATCAATGATCTTAAATTGATAATTATGAAGGTCTTCGCCTTTTAATAAAATAAAATAATCTGTTTTTGGTAATTCCTTTATCAGCTTCACGCTTTCATCCACATCAACGCTTCCAAACAGATCATCGGTTTTTACGTCATTTAAATTAGGCTCTTCAAAATTACTCGTGTTAGGAATGAGATAGTATTCAATTCCCAAAGCATCATCCAAAAAATGATACAGTGAAAATTTAAACACTTTTCCATCTTTTAAATTAAATGGTAAATAATCGCTGAGCAATAAATTAATTTTTAGCGCCTCGTTTACTGCACTGGTTACGTGATATTGATTTTCAAGACACACGAGGCCTATCAGCACAAAATCAAAATCTTCTTCGCTGGTATTTAAAACGTATTTAGCCAATTTCTTTTTGCAATTCTTCTAAGGTTAATTGCGCGGCCTTTTGCTCAGCAACACGTTTACTAAAATTTTCAAATGTTATGTACGGCTTATCGTTAATTATAACTTGAATAACATACAGTTTGTTGGCGCCTTGTTTCTCTTCGCTTAATAATTTATATTCTAATATCAGTTTATTTTTTTGGCAGTGAATTTGGAGTTGACTTTTATAATCACTGTCTGTGTTAACCAACACGTTTATATCAATATGATATTTTATGATCTTTGACGAGATGAATTTTTTTGTTTTTTCATAACCAAGATCAAGGTAAACGGCGCCAATAAAGGCTTCAAAGACATCGCCATAGGCGCTTGACTTTAATTTTTCGTCTTTGGTTAAGTTAGCTTTTAACTGCGCGTTAAAACCAAATTTAATTGAAAGCTCTTTTAAATTTTGGCCGTTTACGATCTTACTGCGAAGTTGAGTTAAAAAACCTTCGTCTTTATAGGGATAAATATTAAATAGGTGTTCGGCAATAACAGCCCCTAAAACAGCATCGCCTAAAAACTCAAGTCTTTCGTTACTGATTGGATTACCATCTCGTTTTGCGGCAGCACTGCTGTGTAAAAAAGCCTGATGGTATAATGCTAAATTTTTTGGTGTAAACCCAATGGTAGTTTTTATCCATGCTTTAAAATCCTTATCGCTTTTAGTTTTTTTAAACCTAAGTTGCGATAATAATTTTTTTAGGGCCAAAACTTTAAGGTTTAAATTTTCTGATCACAACAGCTGCATTGTGACCCCCGAAACCAAACGTATTGCTAATTGCAATGTTTACCGTACGTTTTTGCATGGTGTTAAACGTAAGATTCAATTTTGGATCTATTTCCGGGTCTGGAGTTGTGTGATTTATTGTTGGGGGAATAATGTCGTTTTTAACGGCTAAAATTGCAGCAATACCTTCAATTGCCCCGGCAGCGCCTAAAAGGTGGCCTGTCATACTTTTTGTTGAACTAATGTTTAATTTATAAGCATGTTCTCCAAAAATATTTTCAATTGCTTTTAATTCAGCTGTATCGCCAAGAGGAGTACTGGTTCCATGGGTATTAATATAATCAACTTCTGTAGGATCAATTCCTGCATCTTTTATGGCACGTTTCATTACTAAGGTTGCGCCTAATCCTTCCGGATGAGGTGCGGTAATGTGATGAGCGTCAGCGCTCATTCCGCCACCAATAATTTCGGCATAAATTTTCGCTCCACGAGCTAAAGCGTGATCAAGTTCTTCTAAAATAATGGCTGCTCCACCTTCTCCTAAAACAAAACCATCTCTGTCTTTGTCGTAGGGTCTAGAAGCTTTTGCAGGATCATCGTTTCTTGTGCTCATGGCTTGGCAAGCATTAAAACCGCCAATACCACTTTCGTTAATAGCAGCTTCGCTTCCGCCACTAATAATGGCGTTTGCTTTTCCTAAACGAATATAATTAAAAGCATCAATTAATGCGTTTGTAGAAGAGGCGCAAGCTGAAACTGTTGTAAAATTTGGTCCTCTTAAACCAAAGCGAATAGAGATATGACCGCTACAAATATCGGCGATCATTTTTGGAATAAAAAAAGGATTAAAACGAGGGGTGCCATCACCTTTAGCAAAAGCAAAGGTTTCGTTTTGGAAAGTATCTAAACCACCAATACCACTCCCCCAAATAACACCAATTTCATTTTTATCGATACCCTCAGCGTCAAGTCCGCTATCTGCAAATGCTTGAACGCTTGCGGCAATACCATACCAAGAATAAGTGTCTAATTTACGCGCTTCTTTTTTATCAAAATAATCATCGGTATTAAACCCTTTTACTTCGCAAGCAAATCTTGTTTTAAATTTTGATGCATCAAAACGTGTAATAGGGGCTGCGCCGCTAACACCATTAATCAGATTGGTCCAATAATCATTAACATTATTGCCCAAAGGGGTAATGGCCCCAAGACCAGTAACTACTACACGTTTTAACTGCATAAAATAAAATTAGTTTTTTGCGTTTGCCTCAATGTAAGCAATTGCATCACCTACTGTGCCAATTTTCTCGGCTTGCTCATCAGGAATAGCGATGTTAAACTCTTTTTCGAATTCCATGATCAATTCCACAGTATCTAACGAGTCTGCTCCTAAATCATTAGTAAAGCTAGCTGTTGGTGTTACTTCTTTCTCATCAACGCCTAATTTATCAACGATGATTGATTTTACTTTGTTTGCAATGTCTGACATTATAATTCTTTTTAAATTTGGCACAAAAATAATTATATCGCAGCTAAAACAAAATTTAAACTCAAAAATAACCTCGAATTTTTGATAATTTGTTAGCATCCAAAGTTAAATTTTAGTTAACTTATTGAAAACTAAGCTGTAACAAAATTCAATAGTTAAGAAGTTTTTTTCACCACATGGCGGTTATGATGATGCCTGTTATGATTATGCCTGTTTACTGGGGGCTTTTGATCTAATACTGACTGGCTTTTGTCCTTAATCACATAGGTAGTTAAAATATAGAGCACTAAACTTGCTCCCACTATTCCTCCCATTACTATTAAACCCTGTGTGTTAAGGTTTGACATTTGATTACCCGAATTATTCGTTACACTATCCATAACCCCGGCAACCATTCTTTGGCTGCTAACAAGCACCAACCCTACTAGGATTGACATTGCTCTAAAATTTATTGTTTTCATATGATCTGTTTTTATGATGTTTCTACCTATATAAACGTTATGTATCACATGTAGGTTGGCAAAATATGTGCCTGTTTGGCTTATTTTTTGTTTTTTTATTAAATATTTATTACTTATATTTGCACTCACGAAAATAACTAAAGAAAAAGAGGGGACAGTTGTCCCCTCTTTTATTGTAAAAAAATTGATAACAAAAGAATTCATATCCGCATTAATAGCAGAGCATTTAGGCAACGGGCCTATTTTTGCTACCGGCCTAAGAATTGGTTCTGATAATCAGATCAATGTTTTTTTAGATGGGGAT
This sequence comes from Bacteroidia bacterium, assembly GCA_022842625.1. Taxonomy (GTDB): domain Bacteria; phylum Bacteroidota; class Bacteroidia; order B-17B0; family Aurantibacillaceae; genus Aurantibacillus. Next base: position 87,218 of record JALHPG010000002.1, read on the forward strand.
GAAGGTGTTACCATAAAAGATTGCGTGGCACTTAGCAGATATCTTGAAAAAATGTTAGACGAGAGGGGCGAACTTTTTGCTTTAGATGTAAGTTCGCATGGCGCAACCACTCCGCTTGTGTTGCCAAGACAATACAAAAAGCACATTGGACGTGAATTTGAAATTAAATTTGAAGACGGCACAAAAACCGAAGGAACTTTGGTAAGTTTTGATGGCAACGAAATAATTTTAGAAAACACCGTTAGAGAAAACAAGCCAATTGGCAAAGGAAAAATTGATGTTACAAAACAACAAATAATAAAATATAATCAAATAAAAGAATCAAAAGTTAAACTCAAATTTTAAAAAAGAAAGACCATGGAAGCCGTTAACCTTATTGAATCGTTTTCAGAATTTAAAGACAATAAAAACATTGATCGTGCTACATTAATGAGCATTATTGAAGATGTTTTTAGAAGTATGCTAATAAAAAAATATGGCAGCGATAAAAATTTTGACATCATCGTTAACCCTGACAAAGGCGACGTAGAGATCTATAAAAACCGTAAGATCGTTGATGATGAGTTTGCAGAAGATTCTTTTGATTATGATGAGAATAAACACATAAGCTTTTCAGCTGCTCAAAAAATTGAACCGGATTTTGAAATTGGTGAAGACCTTTCAGAAAAAGTTAAACTTGAAGACTTTGGACGTCGCGCGGTGTTATCTGTTCGTCAAAACTTAGTTCAAAAAATTCTTGAACTTGAAAAAAGTGAGATCTATAATAAATACAAAGAAAAAGTTGGAGATATTATTACTGCAGAGGTTTATCAGGTTTGGAAAAAAGAGATCATGTTAATGGATGATGAGGGTAATGAATTATTATTGCCTAAAACAGAGCAGATCCCTTCAGATTTTTTCAAAAAAGGCGACACTGTAAAAGCGGTTGTTTCTAAAGTTGAATTAAAAAACGGAACGCCTTCGATCGTTGTGTCAAGAACATCTCCTGTTTTCCTTGAGCGTTTATTTGAAAACGAGGTTCCTGAAATTTTTGATGGTTTAATTACCATTAAGAAAATTGTTCGTGAGCCGGGTGAGCGTGCTAAGGTAGCTGTAGAATCTTATGATGACAGAATTGATCCGGTTGGCGCTTGTGTTGGTATGAAAGGTTCTCGTATTCACGGAATTGTGCGTGAATTAAAAAATGAGAATATTGACGTAATTAACTTTACAAGCAATCCTCAATTATTAATTCAGCGTACTTTAAGTCCGGCAAAAATTACTTCAATCAAAATTGATGAAGATACTAAGCGCGCTGAGGTTTTCTTAAAACCTGATCAAATCAGTTTAGCAATTGGTAAAGGTGGCTTCAATATTAAATTAGCCGGTAAATTAACCGGATACGAAATTGATGTATTCCGCGATACTGATGTGGATGTTGAAACAGAAGACGTTGACTTAGAAGAATTTTCAGATGAAATTGAAGCACACATCATTGAACAATTAAAAACTATTGGTTGTGATACTGCTAAAGCCGTATTAGAATTAAGCAATGAAGAATTAGTTCGTCGTACAGGAATTGACGAAGAAACTATTCAAAGCGTGCGTGATGTATTAGCATCTGAGTTTGAAGACTAAGATTGCCGGTATGCCGGGTGTTCTGCCTTTGGGTGGAGGTTGCGAATTGCCTTAATTTTCGCGAGAATTAAAAATAAAAAAACAGAATAAAAAATATGTCAGAAGGAGCTAAAACACTTCGATTAAGCAAAGTGGCCAAAGAATTTAACCTTTCTTTAGGAAAGATAGTTGAATTTCTTGCCTCCAAAGGCCATCAAATAGAAAGTAATCCTAATGCCAAAATTGGCGATGGGGAATACGGTCTGTTGCTGAAAGAATTTTCAAGCGATAAATCAGCTAGAGAAGAGGCTGAAAACGTGGCGCAAAACACAACTAAATTAAAGCGCGAAACCATATTACTCTCTGATGTAAAAGCAAAAAAGCAAAAAGAGGAAGAGGATGCTGATGAGTTCATGATCAAGGATCTTACCCTAAAATCAAAAATTGCCCCAACAGAAAAAACAGAGGTCGTAAAAGAAGCTCCTAAAACAGTTGAACCTGAAATTGTAAAGCAAGAAACTGCTACTAATAATGACGGGCCTAAGGTTATTGGAAAATTAGATCTTGATTCAATGAACCTCAAAACTAAGCCAGATAAAAAAACAAAAAAAGAGGCTGAGAAAAAGGAAGTTCTTGAGAAACCAACCGTTAAGGAACCGATCGTTGAAAGTCCTACTAAAATTAATCTTGAAGTAACTTCAGCCGAAACCCCTGTTGCAAAAGAAGAGCCTAAATCAGAATTCTTAGAAACAAAATACGAAAAACTAGAAGGGCCTAAAATTTTAAGAAGTATTGAATTACCGGTAGTTAAGGAAGTTTCAAAAAAACCCGTTAACGACCCTAATGCTGATAAGAAAAAACGCAAACGTATTCGTAAGGGCGGCTTATCTCAGGAAGAAATTAAAAAAGTAGGTAAAGAACAATCTGCAATCGCAAGAGAGAAAGCTAAAGAAAAATATGGCGACCCTCGTGCAAAAAAACCGGTAACTACTCCGGGTAAACCTCGTCACGAACTTACTGAAGAAGAAATTCAAGCTCAGATAAAAGAAACCCTTGCGCGATTAAGTGCAAAAGGAACTAAATCAAAAACATCAAAATACCGTCGTGAAAAACGTGATGATGTTCGTGAAAAAATGGCTGAAAAAGCAGAAATTGCTGAAGCAGACAGAAAAATTCTTAAGGTTGCAGAATTTGTTAGCGCAAATCAATTAGCGCAAATGATGGATGTTCAAGTAACAAAAATTATTTCTACTTGTATGTCTCTTGGTTTATTTGTTTCTATTAATCAACGTTTAGATGCAGAAACAATTTCGATCGTAGCAGAAGAGTTTGGATACAAAGTTGAATTTGCAAGTGCAGAAGATATTGAAACGATCAAAGAGGAAGATAAAGATTCACCTGAAGATCTTATTTCTCGTCCGCCAATTGTTACCGTTATGGGTCACGTAGATCACGGTAAAACATCGTTACTTGACTTTATTCGTAAGGCCAACGTAATGGGTGGTGAAGCCGGAGGTATTACACAGCATATTGGTGCATACAATGTAAAAATGCAAGATGGTCGTAGTATGACCTTTTTAGATACTCCGGGTCACGAAGCGTTTACCGCTATGCGTGCACGTGGTGCTAAAGTTACCGATATCGCAATTATTGTAATTGCTGCCGATGACAGTATCATGCCGCAAACTAAAGAGGCCATTAACCATGCGCAAGCAGCGGGTGTACCAATGATCTTTGCAATAAATAAAATTGATAAACCGGGTGCTAATCCTGATAAAATTCGTGAAGCGCTTTCGGTAATGAATATTTTAGTTGAAGAGTGGGGTGGTAAATACCAATGCCAGGAGATCTCTGCAAAAATGGGAAAAAACATCGATCTGCTTTTAGAAAAAGTTTTATTGGAATCAGATATGATGGATCTTAAAGCTAATCCTAATAAAAACGCAGCGGGTAGTGTAATTGAAGCTAGTATGGAAGAAGGTCGCGGTTACGTGGCAACTATTCTAGTGCAAAGCGGAACATTAAAAATTGGTGATGTAATGTTAGCCGGAAGTTTTAGCGGCCGTGTACGTGCTATGTTTAACGAACGTGGTCAAAAAGTAGATCATGCCGGACCATCATTTCCTGTTAAAGTATTAGGCTTAAGTGGTGCGCCAACCGCTGGTGATAAGTTTAATGTGATGAGTGATGAGCGTGAAGCGAGAGAAATTGCAAACAAACGTTTACAGTTACAGCGTGAGCAAGGAATCAGAACACACAAACATATTACTCTAGATGAAATTGGACGTCGTTTAGCAATAGGTGATTTCAAAGAATTAAATGTAATTGTTAAAGGTGATGTGGATGGATCTATTGAAGCGTTATCTGATTCATTATTAAAATTATCTACAGAAAAAGTTGCTGTAAATATTATTCACAAATCAGTAGGTGCAATTAGCGAGAGCGATGTTTTATTAGCATCAGCTTCTAACGCCATCATTATTGGTTTCCAGGTAAGACCTAGTACAAGCGCTCGTAAATTAGCCGAAGTTGAAGAAATTGATATTCGTTTATATTCTATTATCTACGATGCCATCAACGAAATTAAAGCGGCAATGGAAGGTATGTTAGCGCCTGAGTTTGAAGAGAAGATCGTTTGTAACATCGAGATCAGAGATGTGTTTAATATTACGAAGGTTGGTACAATTGCCGGTTGTTATGTGTTAGATGGTAAAGTTACACGTAATACAAAAGTACGTGTGATCCGCGATGGCATTGTAATTCACACCGGAACACTTGGTTCATTAAAACGCTTTAAGGATGATGTAAAAGAAGTAACAACAGGTTATGAGTGCGGATTGAATATTGATAAATTTGACGATATAAAAGTTGGAGATATTATTGAAGGATATGACTTAGTTGAGATTAAAGCAAAACTTTAAAAAAACATCATTTTATTTTATTAAAAGTCCGCCCAATAAGCGGATTTTTTTATTTTTATACTTTTCTTCCTTTAATACAGACTATTTCCCGCCTAATTATTTCTGTTTCATTCCTAATAACCTGATTTATCTATTCGTTTCTAAAAAAGCCTATACAACAAGAATAAACATATTTCTATCTAATTGTAAGAAAGCTGGTCGGTATTATTACCAAATGCAACATCGATATATAATTAGTTTATTATCAATAAGTTAAATTCGACAAACAACAATTAAACAATATTTATACATCATTTTAACCTAAATTTAAGAGTAAATAAACAAACAAAAAATAATACTTATTTCGTAACTTTTTAATAAATACAACGTTTAAGCCTTGTATATATGATCTATTTATAGTTTGAAACAATAAATGGAGCAAAAAATAAGGAATAAATTATGAGAATACTTAAGGAAGAAGAATTCAACAACCTAGCGCTAAAGGGTAAAGGCAGAAGTTCCCCGATATTTAATTCACTTTTAAATCTAAACGTTGGTGAAGGAGTGCTCATCGAAAAAAAGGATTGGAACCGTAAGGCAAGCCCGAGCACGTTAGTAAAGTATATTGAAAAAACACACGCATTAAAATTTACTTGTGGCGAATTACTTAACGGACAAGGCTGGGCTGTAAAGCGCATAGAATATAGTGTTGCGGCGGTTCAAAAAAAACAAGTTCTTCCAAAAACAGAAAAAGAAATCCTTCCTTCTAATGAAATAATGCAAGATGAAATTTATACAGAGGAGGGTCAATTAAAATTAAAATCAGATATTGTTATTTTTTATTTAGGTAGAATTGCTGCCTGCAAAATAGAAAAAATAGAAGATTCGCTGAAAGCCGTAATGGATCAGTTCTGGGAGCAAGATAGAGCTGTTCTTAAAAAACTTTTCTTAGAAGCAATTGATGTTCTTTCAAAATCAAATCACATTGTGATCGAAAACGGAAAAACATATATTCCATTAAAAAGGAATTAAGTTTACGATAAAATTTTCTGGATCAATTTTGTTGTAGAATAACCCTCTAAAAAAGGGATCGTAACAACCTTTCCGCCACGCGCCATCACTATGTCATAGCCAACTATCGTTTCTACTTTATAGTCATCACCTTTTACTAAAATATCCGGTTGAAGGAACTTAATAAGCTCATAGGGTGTTTCCTCATCAAACAAAATAATATGATCAATACACGCTAAACCCGCCAGCACTGTGGCGCGCGCTTGTTCGTTGTTTATTGGCCGATTAGGGGCTTTATTAAGGCGCCTTACTGAATTATCTGTATTTAATCCTAATACTAATACATCGCCAAGGTCTCTTGCCTGTGTTAAATAATCAATATGCCCGGGATGAATAATGTCAAAACAACCATTTGTAAAAACAATTTTTTTACCGGCAGCTTTTTGCAAATTAAGAATTTGCAACGCAGCTTCTTTTGATACGATCTTACTTTTTAATTGTTCTTTAAACGACATTTCTGTTGCGATTGTATAGTGGAACTACAATTATACTTATCAACCCTAAAACTAATATTAATGCAAACTGACTTGTCCATGCTAACCACGGCAAAGCAAACGAAGAAATTTCATCAACACCATAAGTATTAAACAAGATCCAACTAATAATGGCAGGGTAAGCGCCAAGGCCGCCTGGCGCAAACATAACACCAAAAGTTCCAAATAGTAATAAAGTTAAGCATTCTGATTGGCCTAAATTTGAAGTCCCATTTAAAGCAAAAAAACAAACATATAAAGAGTAAAAATAACAGGCCCAAATCAATAAGCTCAAAACAATAAATTTGTAAGGTTTTTCCATTTTTGCAATAGAACTCAGCCCTTCTCCCATCCCCTTTAAAATGCCTCCCAGTTTGCCTTTTAATAGGGTAGAGAATTTTTTTCTTAATAAAAAAAAGCCGGCTACCATAACAACCATAAATACTCCCAACATTACAAGTTTAGTAGGGCTATGACTCAAGCCTGACAAAATATTTAAAAGTGGGTCAAAAATGTATTTATTCACTAAACCGCTTAATTCTTTAAATTGAACTAAAAACGTTAATGCAAAAATTACCAAGAATAAAATAAAATCAATTATTCTTTCGGTAATAACCGTTCCAAATGCAACTTCAAAAGGCACGTCATCATACTTTGGGGCAAGCGTACAACGCGATATTTCCCCCATGCGCGGTATGCCGTAATTAGCCAAGTAACCGATCATTACATAACAGTTAGCATTTACTAAATTTATTTTGTGCCCCGTTGGTTTTAATAAATAATTCCATCTATAGGCTCTCAAAAAATGGCTTAACCAAGAAATAAGTAATGAAACAATTATCCAGAAATAATTTGCTTGTTTAAACGCGTCAATTATTTTTTCCTTTTGCTCGGGAGTAATTGATCTAACAGAAAGCCAAATAAATAAAACACCTATGCCAAGTAAAACAATAAATTGTAATATGGATTTGGTGCTTTTAATTGCCACTTTATTTTAGTTTATTAGTTTTAGTATCAGGAAAAACAACCCATGGATGAAAGGTTTTTGCCTTCTCAAAATCCATATTAGCGTAAGAAATAATTATTACTACATCTGCTAATTTAACGCGTAATGCAGCCGGCCCATTCAAACAAATAACCCCACTTCCGCGCTCACCCTTTATCACGTATGTAATAAAACGCTCGCCATTATTTTTATTTAAAATATGTACTTGTTCGTTTTCAATAAAATTAGCAGCATCCATTAGATCCTCATCAATAGTAACGCTACCAATATAATCTAACTCAGCCTGCGTAACAGTTACGCAGTGTAATTTAGATTTCATAACAGTAATTTCCATAGCGGTGTAAATTTAGGGTTTTTTATTCATTTGGTGTTGCATTAAACCCAACAAAATCGATAACTTTAAACAATATTTGTATCTTAAAACCGTTATACTGTTTCTGAGAAGATTTAATTTTATATTTATCGCGCTACTACTTGCACTTAACTCCTTTTCGCAAGAAAATGATGGTTACGGTGTGCATTTACCAAAATTTTACAAGCAAAAACTGCATTTTGGTTTTACCATTTCGGGTAACTCAACTGATTTTAGAATAAACCCAAAACCCAATTCACAATTCCCCGATACGGTTATTGGCACCACCCGTTACAGAATTAAAACAGTATACTCGCAACCCGCACCGGGCTTTGCAATTGGCATTGTTAGCGATGCAAGAATATTTGACTATTTAAGGATTCGTTTTACCCCAAATATTAGCTTTGCTTCTAGAAAAATAGAATACCGTTTGTCAAATGTCAATCGTGATAGTACTAAAGTGTTCCAAAAATTAGTGGAATCGGCGTTTATTTTCTTTCCTCTTGAAGCAAAAATTCAATCCAAACGCTTGGGTAATTTTAGTGCTTACTTAATTGGGGGTGGTGGATATTCCTTAGACCTTGCATCGAGAAAAAAATCGGCCGGGGTGTCGTCCGGAGGGCCAAATCAATTGGATGATAACGTTAAACTTAAGCGCGATGACATTTTTTATAGTGCAGGAGCGGGAACAGATTTTTATTTAGAATATTTTAAACTGGGATTAGAACTAAAACTACTAATCGGCACTAAAAATTTATTACGCCCCGAAAACAGTATCTTTACTAATAGTATTGATAAGGTAAGATCGCGTATGGTGGTTTTTACTGTAACATTTGAAGGGTAAAATTTAAAGATTTGAAGGGTAAATTCCTTCCATATAGTTATGCAAACAAAAGTACAACTTAAGGTTAGTCCGCAAACGGCCGTAAATGAACAGCAAATAAAAGAGGAAGTAAAACAACAGCTTCACCTCAAAGAAAATTCTAAAATATTCGTAAAAGTTTTAAAACGCAGTATCGACGCCCGTTCGCGAAGCATCGAAATTAATTTAACTGTATTAGCTTTTGTTGATGAGGAATTTGTTGCCGAAAAAATCGAATTTAATTATTTAGATGTTTCTCAAGCAAAACAAACCTGCCATATTATTGGAGGTGGTCCTGCCGGTTTATTTGCTGCCTTGCGCTGTTTAGAATTAGGTATTAAACCGATCATAATTGAACGCGGCAAAAATGTGAAAGACAGAAGAAGGGATCTTGCAGCGATCAATAAAGAACATATTGTTAACCCCGAAAGTAATTATTGTTTTGGTGAAGGTGGTGCCGGAACCTACAGTGATGGCAAGCTTTATACGCGATCCAATAAACGCGGGGATATTGATAAAATATTAAAAACATTTGTATATCATGGGGCCAGTGATGAGATCCTGGTTGATGCTCATCCTCATATTGGAACAAATAAATTACCTCAGCTTATCGAAAAAATGAGGGAAACGATTTTAAGTTTTGGTGGCGAAGTGTGCTTTAATACTAAGCTGATAGATCTTGAAATTAAAAATGATACGATTTCATCAATTAAGCTTTTAAGTGAAAAGGGTGAAGAACAAATTCCGATTCAAAAACTAATATTGGCTACAGGCCACTCTGCGCGCGACATCTACGAGTTATTACACGGCAAGAATATTTTAGTGGAAGCTAAACCGTTTGCAGTTGGTGTAAGGGCTGAGCATCCACAAGCGTTAATTGATAAGATACAATACCATTGCGGCAATCTGGAAGAGGTTATCACAAAAAGAGAATATTTACCTGCCGCAAGTTATAGCTTAGTGCATCAGGTAAAAGGACGCGGCGTTTATTCGTTCTGTATGTGCCCCGGTGGCATTATCGCTCCCTGCGCTACAAGCCAGCAAGAGGTGGTTACAAATGGCTGGAGTCCAAGTAAACGAAATAATCCTTATGCCAATAGCGGTATTGTTGTTGGCCTAGAGTTATCCGATTTTGAACCATTCAAAGAGTTTGGCCCCTTGGCCGGATTAGAGTTTCAAAGGCAAATAGAAAAAAACGCCTGGGGTTTTGGCGGTAAAACACAAACCGCTCCTGCCCAACGTTTACAGGATTTTGTAAATGGTAAATTCAGTTCTTCCCTTCCCGATTGCAGCTATCAGCCCGGAGTAAAAAGTGTGGATATGCAACAGGTGTTAGGAAAACTAATTGGCCCAAGTTTAAAAGAAGGTTTAAAAGCCTTTGGTGGGAAAATGCGCGGCTATATGACCAACGAAGCAATAGTGGTTGGTGTAGAATCCCGTACCTCAACACCGGTAAGGATTCCCAGAGATAGAGATCTTTTGCACCACCCACAATTAAAAAATCTTTTTCCTTGCGGCGAAGGTGCCGGTTATGCAGGTGGCATTGTAAGCGCAGCAATGGACGGGGAACGTTGTGCTAACGTTTTGTTTCAGAATTAAATTTTTAACCGCTCTAATTAAAATACTAAATTTGTTTTACATAATATTATGACACGCATATTAACAGGCATACAAAGCACCAACGTTCCGCATTTAGGAAACATTTTAGGTGCCATTTTACCGGCAATTGAGCTGAGTAAACAACCAAACAGCGAAAGCTTATTGTTTATTGCAGATCTGCACACATTAACAAGTGTAAAAGACGCTGCGTTTATTAAACAAAGTACAAATGCCGTTGCGGCAACCTGGTTAGCGTTTGGTCTTGATTTAAATAAAACTGTTTTTTACCGCCAAAGCCGCGTGCCGCAAGTAACAGAGCTTACCTGGTATTTAAATTGTTTTACCCCTTACCCAATGCTTGCAAATGCGCATTCTTTTAAAGATAAGAGTGATCGTTTAAGTGATGTAAATGCGGGTTTATTTATTTACCCGGTTTTAATGGCCGCAGATATTTTATTGTACGACGCACATAAAGTGCCGGTTGGTAAAGACCAGATACAACATTTAGAAATTACCGCAGACATTGCACGTTCCTTTAATCATAAAGTTGGTAAAGAGGTTTTTGTTGTTCCTGAAGCGTTAACGGATGATCGCGTAATGATCGTTCCGGGAATTGACGGACAAAAAATGAGTAAATCGTATAACAACTTCATTAATTTATTTTTACCCGAAAAAGAATTAAAAAAAGTAGTAATGAGCATTGTTACTGATAGCAAGGGTTTAGAAGAACCTAAAGATCCTGAAACAGATAACGTATTTAAACTCTATAAATTATTAGGCAACGAAAAACAAACCGAAGAATTACGCCAAAATTATATTAAAGGCGGCTTTGGCTATGGTCATGCAAAAACAGCTTTATTAGAATTAATATTAGATACTTTTAAGGAGCAACGCATTACCTATGATAAACTAATGGCAGACACTTCTGTTCTTGAAAAAGAATTATCAATTGGCGAAGCAAAAGCTTCTAAAATGGCGAACGAAAAATTAAAACAAGTGCGAGACGTTATTGGGTTTAATTGATCTAATTTTACGAAAATACATTAAACAAAAAAAGCTTCACAGGCGTGAAGCTTTTTTTATTATTAAGGCTTTGGGTCAATTACTCCACCCAACTTTTATAATACTTCCCGTCATCAATTCCCATTGCTTCTTCGGTAACCATTAGTGGTCTGAAGGTGTCTATCATTACAGCTAATTCCTGAGTTTCTTTTTGCCCTAGACTACGCTCCATTGCTCCCGGCGCCGGTCCGTGTGGAATTCCTTTAGGGTGTAATGTAATGTGTCCTTGTTCAATATTATTACGACTCATAAAATCGCCGTCAACATAATACAGCATTTCATCACTATCAATATTGCTATGGTTGTATGGCGCAGGAATTGAAAGCGGATGATAATCATATAAACGCGGAACAAAACTACACACTACAAATGTTGATGTTTCAAATGTTTGGTGAACCGGTGGTGGTTGGTGTAAGCGCCCTGTAATGGGTTCAAAATTATGAATAGAAAAACCCCAAGGGAAATTATATCCGTCCCAACCAACAACATCAAAAGGATGTGTTGCATAAACAAATTCATGCATCATACCTTCTTTTTTTATCTTCACAATAAAATCACCTTTTTCATCATGCGTTTCAAGATCCGTTGGTAATTTATAATCGCGTTCGCAAAACGGCGAGTGCTCTAACAATTGTCCTTGCGAATTTTTATAGCGTTTTGGTGTATAGTAAGGCGCAAAACTCTCACAATATAACAAACGATTATCGGTAGTTTCAAAATGCATTTGGTAGATCATTCCGCGAGGAATAATTAAATAATCGCCGTACTCAAATTGGATATTACCCATAAAGGTTTTTAAAGTTCCTTTTCCTCGGTGAATAAAGATCATTTCATCAGCATCGGCATTTTTATAAAAATATTCGGTTTGACTTTTCGTTGGCGCTGCTAAACCAATAGCACAATCGCCATTAATTAATAATGTTTTACGGCTCTCTAAAAAATCGGGTGTAGGTTTTATTTCAAAGCCTTTTAATAAAAGTGATTTAATGTTTTTCTCGATCGCGATCTTTGGCGCAACCGAATAACTTTTTAAGATCTCTTTTACTTGAGTTGGTCTGTGCGTATGATATAACAGTGAATCCATTCCCGAAAAACCTTCTGTTCCAAAAAGTTGTTCGTAATAATGATTTCCCTTTTCACTTTTAAAGATAACGTGTCTTTTAGCGGGAATTTTTCCTAGTTTATGGTAGATAGGCATCTTTTAATATTTAATTTGTTAAGATTGTTTTGCTTTTACATGAACCGTTTGATCCATTTTTAATTGTTGTGTAGCTGTTAATCCGGTTTGAATAGTAACAGTAACTCTAAATTGTATTTTATCGTTAAAAATATATTCCTTCACATTTACATCCTGAAGATCCATTCCAAAAGAAGAAACATTTTGCGGGATAACCGTTTTAGTGGCGATCAAAACATCTCCTAGGCCGGATGTTTTTAAATATATATTTAGTGATTTTAAAAAATTCAAATTTCCGCTGGCTACAGAAAGGTCGAATCGGGTCATTTTAATTTCATCAACTAAATTCTGAACGGTTTTTTCTGAAATAAATTTGTTTTTTGAATCGGTATTGATTTCAGGAGTGTTAAAATCGGCAGGAACATTAACCGTGATGCTTGAAGAGGGAATAGAAAGCGTTGTTGAATAATCGATATCAAACTCTGTTACTTTATTTTTTTTGCAGGATAAATTAAACGTTATCACCATCAATAATATTAAAGCGCAAGCAAGTTGTTTCATGATCCTTTCCTTAAACATTTTTTAAAGATAAATTATTTTTTATAATTTCTTTTAAGTTTGGCCTTAGCCTGCTTTTATAAACAGCTAAACATTCCGGTCCGTTTTTTACACGACCCTTGCGAAGTTCGCGTTGTTCTTCTATTGGCAAGGCAGCAATGGTAACGCATTCGGGCGTACAGCAACCCTGCATTTTTTCGGCACAAGCAGCGCATTGAATAAATAGTAAATGACAGTCGTCGTTTTTACAATTTACATGGGTATCACATGGCGCATCGCACTGGTGACAGGTGCTTAAAACATCATTGGTTATGCGCTCGCCGATTCGCTCATCAAAAACAAAATTTATCCCTTTAAATTTGCTTTCTAAACCCTTCTCTTTTATTTCTTCGGCATATTTAATAATGCCACCTTTTAAATGGTTGACATCCTTAAATCCTTTGTGTTTAAAATAGGCGCTGGCTTTTTCGCAGCGGATACCGCCTGTACAATACATTAAAACTTTTTTATCTTCTTGCCCGTGCAAGTGATCAATTACCAAAGGCAACTCTTCTCTAAATGTATCTGCATCCGGACAAAAAGCTCCTTCAAATCTTCCAACTTCGCTCTCGTAATGGTTACGCATGTCTATTACGATGGTGTTTGGGTCTTCTAAGGCCTTATTAAATGCAATTGCGTCTAAATAAGTGCCCGTTTTTGAAGGGTCAAAGTCTGGGTCGTTAATGCCGTCTGCAACCACCTTTTCCTTTACTTTAATTACCAACTTGTAAAACGATTTTCCGTTGCCATCAACAGCATGTTTAAACGGCACATCTTTAAAATATTCTATACCGTTCAAGTGCTCTACAAAAGCATCCCAAAAATTAGCAGGCACACTCATTTGCGCGTTAATGCCTTCGTGCGCTATATAAATTCGCCCAAAGCAATTCCACTCACTCCAAACTTTAAACAGGTTGTCGCGCAGCTCTTGGGGGTTTGTAATGTTTACGTAACGGTAAAACGAAATTGTTTTACGCTCGATCTTCTCTTCTTTTAAACGTTGTTTTAAAACGTCCTTGTTTTCTCTGTTCGCTAATATTGCCATAACGATAAAAATAATTGCAGTTTATATTATCATTTAAATTAAAATTTTGTCTTTACGCTTTGTACACCGTACATTGTGCCTAATTTCAAAAATTATAATTACGTTTGTAAAGGTACAAAATTGTTTTCTAACTATTAACCGGACTTAAGTATGGCAACTAAAAACGAAAAAGTATTAATTATTGGCGCCGGTGGGCAAATTGGCGTTGAATTGACTGCAGAATTATCTAAAATTTATGGTCATAAAAATGTAATTCCTTCTGACCTTAAAGAACCCGCAGTAGCAACAGAAAATCCTTTCGAAAAATTAGACGCCCTTGATGGCAAAGCGCTTTTTGAAATTGTAAAAAAACATGGTATTACGCATGTTTACCATTTAGCCGCCATGCTTTCTGCAACGGGCGAACAAAACCCAATGTTTGCATGGAAATTAAACATGGAGAGTTTATTTCATGTTTTAGATCTGGGAAAAGAAAAACATATTAAACAAATATACTGGCCTAGTTCAATTGCAGTGTTTGGTCCAACAACTCCTAGAGAAAACACTCCGCAATACACTGTAATGGAGCCTTCAACCATTTATGGTATTAGTAAACAAGCAGGAGAACGTTGGTGCGAGTGGTACTTTAAAAAGCATGGTGTTGATACAAGAAGTATTCGTTACCCCGGATTAATTGGCTGGAAAAGCGCTCCGGGTGGAGGAACTACCGATTATGCCGTGCATATTTTTCATGAAGCATTAAAAACCGGTTCATACGAAAGTTTTTTAAGTGAGAATACTGCATTGCCAATGATGCATATGGAAGATGCTATTCGTGCAACTCTTGAGATAATGCATGCGCCTGCAGAAAACATAAAAATACGTGGCGCTTATAACTTAGCCGGTATTAGTTTTAGTCCAAAACAAATTGCAGAAGAAATAAAAAAACATATTCCTGATTTTACAATTTCATACAAACCTGATTTTAGACAAGCAATTGCTGATAGCTGGCCAAAAAGTATTAACGACGCCGAGGCCCAAAAAGACTGGGGTTGGAACATACATTACGATCTGCCAAAGTTGGTAGAAAACATGTTAGTGAATTTAAAGAAATAAAAATAGACTGTACAAACCGAACCTACTAATGAAAAAAACAATTCTTATTTCTTTGATCTTTCTGATACAACTTTCATTTGCACAAAACAGATATGCCCCCGGCTATTTATATACCGGTAATAATGATAGTGTTGCAGGAAAAATAAGAGATAGGCTGTTTTTTGCACCTTCAGGTAAAAAAATAAAGTTTATTGGTGCAGATGGAATAACAAAAAAGTTCAAAGCAAAGAATTTGTATGGTTACTCAAAATTAGGTCTTGTTAAATACTTATCAATTCCTTCATCTATATTTGGCGGGCGTTTAAGATTTATGAAAGTGATAGAAGATGGCGGTTTAACATTGTTGACTTTTACACAAAGACATTCTTCGAGTTCAAGCTATGGATCTTCGTATGGTGGTTTTTCTAACGGGATGTATACCGGGCACTCAGGGTCAACAACATCTACCCGCTTTTTTATTTTTAAAAGGGGGCTTAAAGGTAAAACAGGAAGGGTTCCTTACATCGGTTTTAAAAACTTTATGCTTGAGTATGTGAGCGATGATGCGGAGGTAAAAAAACTTGTAGAAGAAAAATCACTTACTTATTCAGATGTTCAATTGATCATAAAAAAATATAATGATAATCTAAAGAAGAAATAAAAATATTTCTTCTTTAGTCTGTATCGATCTTTCTAAAATTCTTTTTGCAAATTAAACCGCAACTTCTGCTTTCGTCGCATTTAGTATAGCAACTTGTTGTGCTACATTTTGAGCTAGTTCAATAAATGCTATTGCCTGTGGGGTGTTTTCTTGCATAACTGCCGGGCGGCCTGCATCTGCTGCTTCACGAACACTTTGTATCAATGGCAATTGTGCCAATAAAGGCATTTTTAATTCTTCGGCAAGATCTTTTACACCATCTTTTCCAAAAATATAATATTTATTGTTTGGTAATTCGGCAGGTGTAAACCAAGCCATGTTCTCTACCAAACCTAAAATTGGCACATTTAGTGCAGGTAATTCAAATAAAGAAATTCCTTTGCGCGCATCGGCGATAGCTACAGGCTGCGGCGTACAAACTATCACAGCGCCCGTTAAGGGAACTTGACTGCATAAACTAATTTGAATATCGCCTGTTCCCGGAGGAAGATCAACAATTAAATAATCTAATTCGCCCCAAACAGTATCATAAAATAATTGAGACAAAGCTTTGCTGGCCATTGGTCCGCGTAAGGCAACAACCTGTCCGGGGCCTGCTAAAAAGCCAATTGAATTTATTTTAACGCCATAACTTTCTACAGGCGCCATTTTCTTTTGTCCGTTAAACTCTCCCGGTCCCGGTGCATCACGCTCAACGCCAAACATAATGTGCTGCGATGGGCCATAAATATCGGCATCTACTAAACCTACTTTTGCACCTTGGCGAGCAAGACCTAGCGCCAAATTAGCGGCCACGGTACTTTTACCAACACCGCCTTTTCCACTTGCTACTGCAATAATATTTTTTACATCGCGTAAAGTTGTTTCGTCTTTTTCTTTTTTAGAAGTAACCGTTGCTGTCATGTTTATTTTCACTTTCGCTTCTTTATCAACATAGTGTAAAACTGCGTTCATACAGGCATTGTGAATCATATCTTTCATAGGACATGCGGGTGTTGTAAGTACAACGGTAAAAGCAATGTTTTTTCCATCAACAACAACATCCTTTATCATGTTAAGCGTAACAAGATCTTTTTTTAGATCCGGATCGTCAACATATTTTAAAGCATCTAAAACTTTTTGAACAGTAATTTCCATAATAATTTTTTAAGGCGCTATGCCTTTGTTAAAAACAAGCTCATGTCTCTTTTGTTTTAAAGAAATTCAATAAGATCGTTTTATTTTTTTGTAGTATCTGCAACCGGTGTAGGAGCGGGAGCCGTCATTCCTTCTTCGGCTTCAGCAATTGCATCTTTTATAGATTTTGCGATAGAATCCTGAACTTCTTTAGCTCTTTTGTGCATTGAGTCGCGACTTTCTGCAGCAGGACCGCAAGCTGTTTGTGCTAAAATAAAAACTAAACTAAAAAATAAAATTGTGTTTTTCATATGAATATAATTTATTGGCAAAGATAGAAAATAATAGCACTGAAAGAGCGTAGTAAATAAAGCCACAGATTTCGCAGATAACACAGATTCCTTCTTTCTTAATATTATCGCTCTAAATTTATTTAAAATAATAAATCTGCGAGATCAGTGAAATCTGTGGCTAAAGGCCAAATGTTATAAAACAGAAAGGCCTCAAAGCAATGCTTTGAGGCCGATCAGCTAACTAACTAAACACAAATATTAGTGGTGAGCTTCTGCAGCAGGAGCAGCAGTTTCAGTAGTTGCAGCAGCTGAATCAACTGGAGCAGCTTCTGGAGCAACTTCATTCATTGAAGCAGAGATTGCAGCAGCGATTGAATCAGCTACTTGTTTTGCTCTTTCTTCCATTTTAGCTTTTTCTTCAGCAGAAGGTCCACATGCTACGAAAGTTGTAGCGAATAATGCTACTGCGATAATTGAGAATACTTTTTTCATTTTAGTTTTTTTTATATTGTTGGTTAATTTTACATTTATCCCTTTTTTTAAAAATAGTAACCCAAAAAAATTGAAAGATTTTCAAATTATTTTATAATACGTTGATAATCAATTAAATAAATTTATAAATCTTTTCGGTTACCTCCGGTAATATTTAAATTCTATAAATATTTAATGGGCTAAAGGGTTACCTTTGGCAAAAAATCGTATTAATCCAAACAAGGCGTTTATGTCAAGAAGCAAAGTGCAGTTTACCGAAGATCAATTTATTGATGGTTTGCGCACAGGAAATAATGAGGTATTAAGCGCTTTGTATAAAAAGTACTATAACATCGTTCTTAAATTTATTGTAAACAACAGTGGTACGCAAGAGGCGGCTCAAGACATTTACCAGGAAACAATAATTGTTTTATATGAAAATGTTCAAAAGCCCGGCTTCGAATTAAATTGTCAGCTGCAGACCTATATTTTTTCTATTGCAAAGCGTTTATGGCTAAAGCAACTCAAAAAAAGCAGTAAAACATTTTTGTTTAAAGAAGATGGCGAGAACGAATTGGTAGATGTGAGCGAAGAGATAACCGAACATTTAAACAAAGAAGTTGAACTTGAAAAATTAACTCAAAGCCTTACAGAACTTGGCGAACCTTGCGCCACCTTAATAAAAGATTTTTATGTGCAAAAATTAAGCATGGATGAAATAGCTGAAAAGTTTGGTTACACCAATGCCGACAATGCAAAAAATCAAAAATATAAATGTTTACAAAGATTAAAGAAATGTTTTTTTGAAATATTACCAGTTGAACAAATAGAAAGAAAATGAGACCGATAGATTTATTTGAAAATTATTTAGATGGGAAGCTAAGTGCGGAAGAGATCGTAGCTTTTGAAACACAATTACGTTCTGATGCAATATTTGCAAATGCATTTGAACAACACAAAACCTTAATAGATGCTTTAAACAAAAGCGAAAAAAGGAATGCATTTAAAAACAAACTAAAAGCAATTCACACACAAGCTTTTGGTAACGATGCCAAAATTGTTTCTATTAAAGAAGAAACAAACGCTAAGCGTTATTTTAAAGGCTTTGCTTACGCTGCCAGTGTTGCTGTTATTGCAGTTTTAAGTACGGTTGCAGTTTTAAGCACCGGTGGTTATTTACTAAAACAACAAAGCAATCAAATTACCAATTTAATGCGCGAAATGATCGACTTAAAAGCTTCTAGTGAAGCGGTAAGTGAGGCCATTGTTGAAGGTATTACAAAAGGAAATCAAAAGGCGGTTTATGCCCCTGCAAACTTAGAAGGTAGTGCTTTCGCATTAAACAATAAAGGTTATATCATTACGAGTTCGCACATGGTTAATGGAGCTGATAGCGTTTTTGTTCAAAACGGTTCGTTAGAAAGAACCTTAACCGAAGTTGTATTAATTGACGCTAAATTAGATATTGCTATTTTAAAAATTGTAAATAAAGACGTGTCTAAGTCATGGGAAGTTCCATTTTCGTTTAGCGAAAAACCTACTGATATTGGTGAAAAAGTTTACACATTGGGTTACCCAAGAAAAGATATGGTTTATGGTGAAGGTTCTTTAAGTTCACTTAGCGGATATTTTAACGATACTGCCATGTATCAGATCTCTATTCCGGTAAACCCCGGTAATAGTGGCGGACCATTATTGAACGATCAAGGAAATGTGATCGGCGTTATTAGAGGAAAAATTACAGGCGCGGAAGCAACCGGCTTTGCAGTAAAATCTAACGAAATATTTAAATCAATTTCTGCTCTTCCGGTGGATAGCACTAGAAATGATCTAATGAATAAGCCTAAAAAACAAACCTTAAAAGGCTTAAAACGCACCGAACAGATCAAGCGCATAAATCCTTATGTGTTTAATGTTTTGGTTTATAAAAAGGATTAATTTTTCCTGCTTTTTACGTCCCAAAAAAAATTGAGCGATTTTTTGCTGGTTTTATCTAAAACGACCAATTAACATTGTTAATTTAGCCAAAAACAACAATCTTTTGATAATCAACGCTTTGCAAGGATATTAAAAGCCGATTAACAGCTTTTTAACCGTTTTTTAACGGCATTTGAACACCAAATGCGATTTAGCAAAATATTTTCGTCTAATAAATAAAGTTATTAACAATTATATGGTTAAATTTGTAGTCCAATCTTAATAATCATGTTCGAAATTTTAAAACACTTTGAAAGCAAGTACGGAACCTTAAAGAAAAAAGGCTTACGTATTGAGGGTTTATCAATGATAGATCCAAAACGTAAAAAGCATGTTATTATGATCAGCAAGCCTTTTATTTTTGATAACCGTTTGTTACCAAAAAAATACGAAGGTTTAGATATTAAGTCTAAAATTGAAGGTGGCCTACCTAAAGAATTTGCTTTTAATAAGGATGCTATAAACAAAGAATACGTTTGGGCACCAATTAAATTTGAAAAGTATGTTGACCGTTGTTCGGAAGAAATCCGTAAACAATTCGGCAATCCAGATATGAGCCGTGGCGAAATGCTTGATGCATTAGCTTTTGGTAATTTTGAAGAACACAAAAAGAAAAGTTTGCAATTAATGGCGGAAGGTAAAATACCACCATTTAAAATGAATTAGTGTTGTTTTCTTGTTTAAGAGATAAGTAACAAAGTTGTCATAATTAAGGGTTAAACAATTAGTTACTTTGGTTCGGAAAAGTCGGTTGGTTACCGACTTTTTTGTTTTTCATTGAAATTCTAGTATCCAAATGTCAGTTCGAGTGATTTTTTGCATCTCCTCTTGCAAAAAATAGTATCGAGAACGCATTCCTGAAAAGCACTTCTCGATACAAAAAAATGAAAAAGACGCGCATTTTTTCACTCGAAGTGACAGACAATAATTACTATAAACCTCATCTGGTCTAATCCACTATCTGCAACAAAGTTCTAAACGCCGTGTATTTATCCTTAAATTTTGTAGTGTGTTCTGCCTGTAACTTTGGGGCAAATTCCTTTTGATATTTTTCAATATCCCCCATTTCTAAAAATTTATACTGCATCGAATACGTGTGCCCCTCATCCTCTACATATAATACCTTTACCATTTGGTTATCAATAAAACAACCTGTCTTCATCACATCCGGAATGTGAACTTCTTTCATCCATTTTACCCAATCCTTGTGAGCATCGTCGGCTATATTAACCGTTACATTGTATATAAACATAATTAGCACTAATATAAAAATAAATCTGCAAAATAACATCGTGCCAAAGCTTTAAAACCTTGGTATAATATTTGTAATTTTACTGTGTATGAAAACAACAGACTTTGTAGATGAATTACGCTGGCGCGGTTTGCTTCAAGACATTATGCCCGGTACCGAAGAACTTCTTAAAAAAGAAATTGTAACCGGTTATATAGGCTTTGATCCAACTGCAGATTCATTACACATTGGTCATTTAACCCAAGTGTTTACATTATTACGCTTGCAAAAAGCCGGACACAAACCTATTGCTCTTGTTGGTGGTGCTACCGGTATGGTAGGCGACCCAAGTGGAAAATCGGCTGAAAGAAATTTGTTGGACGAAGAAGCATTGAATAAAAATGTTGATGGCATAAAAAAACAACTTGAAAAATTTCTAGATTTTAATTCGGATAAAAATGGTGCAGAGCTTGTAAATAATTACGATTGGATGAAAGATTATTCTTTCCTTACTTTTATTCGTGATGTTGGCAAACACCTAACCGTTAACTACATGTTGGCTAAAGATTCAGTTAAAAATCGTTTAGAAACCGGCATGAGTTTTACTGAGTTTAGTTACCAGCTATTACAAGCATTTGATTTCTACCAATTACATCAAACAAAAAACTGCAAACTACAAATGGGAGGATCTGACCAATGGGGCAATATTACCAGCGGCACAGAGTTGATACGCCGTAAATGTGGAGGAGAAGCCTATGCCGTTACAACAACACTCATTAAAAAAGCAGATGGCACTAAATTCGGAAAGACCGAAAGTGGCAGCATTTGGTTAGACAGAACAAAAACTTCGCCTTACAAGTTTTACCAATTTTGGATAAACACCTCAGATGCAGATGCAAAAAATTGGATAAAAATATTTACTTTTTTAACTAAAGAAGAAATTGATACACTAACCGCGGAACATGAAAAAGATCCTGGAAAACGTATTTTACAAAAAACATTAGCGAAAGAATTAACCAGCCTTGTTCATAGTGAAGAAGACCATAACGCCGCAATTGAAGCCAGCCTGGTGTTATTTAACGGTGAATTAAAAGACCTGTCTAATTTGGATGAAGAAACGTTTTTAGAGATTTTTGACGGCGTACCTCAATTCAGTATTAGTAAAAACGAATTAGAAAGCTCAATTAATGTTTTAGATTTTCTGGCAGAAAAAACACAAGTACTGCCAAGCAAAAGTGAAGCAAGAAAATTAATACAAGGTGGCGGCATTAGCATTAATAAAGCGAAGGTTGAAACGCCGGAGCTTCTTTTAAATTCTTCTTTTTTAATAAACAACAAATATATTTTAATACAAAAAGGCAAGAAAAATTATTTTCTCTGCACTGCAAATTAAACTATGGCACTAAAGCATTCGCAACAACTTAAACTTTCACAAAAGTTATTGCCGCAACAAATTCTGTTAATGAAATTGTTGCAGTTGCCAACGCTTGCCCTTGAAGACCGTATTAAAGAAGAGTTAGAGGCTAATCCGGCATTAGAAGAAGACCTTAACGATAAACCCGAAGAAGAATTATATAGTAACGAAGAAACAGATGCCACCGAAGAGATTGAATTTGACGAACAGGGTGAAGCCAAAGAGGATGAAAGCAAGATCATTGAGAACGATGTGGTGATGGAAGATTATATGGATGACGAAGAGTTGGATTCCTATAAATATGAGATATCAAACAAAGGGGCAGATGATGAAACGCGTGAGTTTGTAGTGGTTGAAGGAGCCGGTTTTCAAGAACAATTAGAACAGCAATTAGGATTAAAGGATATTACCGAAACAGAATATACAACCGGTGTATATTTAATTGGCTGTTTAGATGAAGATGGTTATTTAAGAAGAGAGTTAGATCTTATTGTTGACGACCTTGCCTTTAATTACAACATTACCACTACGGTTGCTGAATTAGAAAAAGCCCTAAAGCTCTTACAAAGTTTTGATCCGCCGGGTGTTGGCGCTAGAAATTTACAAGAGTGTTTGCTATTACAACTCGAAAGAAAAACCGATAAAACAAAAGAAGTGATGTTGGCCATGGATGTGATCAAACATCAAATGGATGAGTTCTCTAAAAAACATTACGATAAAATTTTAAAACGTTTGCATATAGAGAATGATGAGCTAAAAGATGTGATCGAGGTGATCACGCATTTAAATCCTCGTCCGGGTAACAGCGAAACAAAGGAAAGTAATTTTACGGCGGTTATTCCTGATTTTATTATTACAGTAAATGACGGTATACCTGAATTAAGTATAAACGGAAGAAATTTACCTGATCTAAAAATTAGCAGAGATTATTTTGAGATGCTGAAAGAGTATTCAAAAAATAAAGATAAATCGGCCAAAGAAGCTACGGGTTTTATTAAAAGCAAAATAGAAAGCGCCGAGTGGTTCATTGAAGCCCTGCAACAACGCCACGCAACATTAGCGCTGTGTATGCATAGCATTTTAGATTACCAGCATGAGTATTTTATTAGCGGCGATGAGAGTAAGTTAAAGCCAATGATCTTAAAAGATATTGCCTCGCGTGTTAATTTAGATCTATCAACGGTTTCGAGGGTGGCTAATAGTAAATATGTTCAAACGCCTTATGGTACTTTTTTACTGAAAACTTTTTTTAGCGAAAGTATGAGCACCGATAGCGGTGAAGAAGTAAGTAGCAGAGAAATAAAAAAAATATTACAAGATTGTATTTCTGCCGAAGACAAAAAACACCCGCACACCGATGATGAGTTGTGTAAAATATTAACCGAAAAAGGATACAACATTGCCCGCAGAACAGTTGCTAAATACCGCGAGCAGCTAGAAATCCCTGTTGGCAGAATGCGCAAGGAGATTTAATGGCCGAAATTATTTATTAATAACTACTTTTTTACGCACAACGTTTTTACCCGAAGTTATCTCAATAAAATACATGCCACTTTGTAATGCAGAAAGATCGAGTGCGTTATTACTGAAATTTGTATTTAAGCTGTTACCAAAACTATCGAATAACCTCGCTGAAAATTCAAGGCCATCTTTGCTTCGGATATAAACATAGTTGTTAGAGGGATTAGGGAAAACATCAATATCTGCTTTTAAATGATCAAGGTCTGATAGAGATGTTAAGGGACAATTAAAAGAATAGTTATAGGTAAAAATGGAATCGTTACTTAGGCAGACATCATCAATATAATAGTAGGAGTATGGAAATCCAGAATTATTAGCATTAAATTTTATAGTGCTAGTTGAATCATAAAAATTACCCAAAGAAATATACTTATAGTTAGAATCAGTAACAAAACTACCTTTTAAATCTATCCAATTTAGTGTATCTGAAATTGTCTGACTAAATGTTATTTGGGAAAAATTTGTTGGCGTTCTAGTATTTGTAATTACAGGTTGAAACTTTGAAAAAAAAGCACCAAACTTATTAGTTGCATATTTTGAATTGTTTGACAAGCTTACCTTCATAGAAAAAAAATATTTAGTGTTATTGGTTAAGCTATCATTTAATTTTACTGAAATAATTTCATTAGCAACATTATCAAGCGTACCTGGCAAAGAATTATTTATTCCTGCATAAGAATGACAGTTAACATTAATATCTTGGTAACCTAATACGTTTAAAGGAATATCTGCATTATTTGACACGCCGTAGTAACATTTATTATAATAATCTGGAGTGCCGTTAGAGGTGAACCAATATTTTAATTTATAGATCTGAGAGGTTTGATTTGGGCAAGCCGTATCTTGTTCAAAGCCAGGGTTAGGAACCATGTTTTGTTGTGCCATTATAATAAAACCGTAACAAAAAAAAACAAATATGAATTTTAGCTTTTGCAAAGGCTTTAGTTTGGTTTACTAAATATAGTCCAAAAAATGCAAGGAGGAAAATTTAATAATTTTCTGCAAAACCTACTAAAAACAAAAAGCTCCTTAACCAATGGCTAAAGAGCTTCCTGAAATTTAAACTTTAAACTTACTCTAACGTCGTCATTGCGAGGCACGATGCAATCTAACACACAGTTTTATTTTTTTCTAGTTTGAAATTACGTCGTCAACATTTTGCTAAAACGCAAAACTCCTCGTAATAACCGTTTATCATTCTATCACTAATTTTCTGCTAACAGTGTTGTCGCCAACTTTAATTCTTATTTCATAAAGGCCTTTTATGAGTTTGCTAATGTTTAATTCCTCTTTTTTAGCAACATTGTTTTTAGAAAACACTAATCTTCCTTCTAAACTATAAATAGAAACTTCCATTGGTGCATTACTTGAATTATCAATTTTTATTTTTCCGTTAGATGGGTTTGGCCAAACTAAAACAGAATTATCTAAATTGATCTCGTTTAAGCCCACACTTAAAATATTAACCACCGCTGTTATTGTAGAGCTATGACAAATATTAGAGGCTACCAAAGTAACAGTGTATTGTCCGTTAGCAGTATAAGTAACCGCCGGCGGATTAGCCAATGTGCTAGTAACTGAGTTGCCAAAATTCCAAGAGTAAGTAGTTGCGTTTGTTGAGGTGTTTGCAACTGTAACCGAATTTCCAATTACTGCATTTGTAAAGGCTGCAATCGAAAGAAAGTTACTGGTATTATTTGCAGTATCGGCAATTCCTTCGCTCATATTATAATAAGAGCCGCTTGGTGTTGTTTCTAATTTCCAGGTTCTAACCATGTATTTATAAATGCCCGGATTAACTAAACAATTATCAGTGTAGGTTGTGCCACTAATAGGCACAGGATTTATTTTTACATAATTAGTGGTCGAAGGATTCTTTCTGTAAATATTATAGCCAACAACCGTTGTTTCTGTAGAAGCCGTCCAAGAAATATTACAATTGTTTCCAACCTTTGTTGCTACAACATTTGAAACCGGGGCAACAATATCGTTTCTTAAAGTAGGATCGCCCATTAAGGCAATGTGAACAGTATTAAATATTCCTGCGTTAATTGCATAGGGCGATGGATAATAGGTTGTAGTATTGTTTTGTGTTAATCTAGTGCTATATCCAATATTTTCGCCCATAGCCATGTGATGGAACATCCAATTTGGACGACCCGCCCAAGCATTGGTTAGTGTTTTACCTTGACATAATGGAGCGCGTAAAAAATTATTGTTTACATCCCAATCACCAAAATAACTTCCAAATAACATTGTAAAAACACCTTGCAAATTAGACGTTGTAAAATTAGAAGTGTTACCAATTCCGGTAGCGCTGGTAAAACTTCCGCCACCACAACCATACGACCATTGGTAGCTGTTACCCGTCATAGTTGTAAAATAATCTGTTGTTACAACATTTGTTGGAGTAACTAAAGGGCCAAAGTTTTTAAATCCACTTGATGCAAAGGCTTCTCCGGGAGTAAAATATCCAAAGTTGTCATCAATAACTGCACGCTTTACAGTTGTAAATACTTTCTTACGATAATCATGATCCTTATCTAAATAATTTTTTAATAATTGAGTTTCTGTTGCGGTAAAAGATGTCATTCCAAATAAATCAACACGGCCTACCTGCAATTCAACGGCTGTAGGAATTAACCACTGATCGAATTTACCATCACCCGGTATGTTTTGTGTGCGTGCAGGAGAAACGGTTGTAGATGTAACAGATACATCTGTCCAACTACCATTTAGTTCGCCATAATAAACATCGGCAGGCCAAGCGCCTTGATGATCGGTATGTGCATCCGGACCAAAATTTCCACTATAAGGAACCGGAATATGTCCTAATAAAAACACTGCTACAGTATTTACCGGATCGAGATTATATGTATTTACAATTTGTGCTTTTATAGCAGTAACAGAACTAGTTGTGCTCACATAACTCGTTAATACTTCCCAACCATCACCTTCTAGATCGTCTTGTAAACGTTTTATTTCAGGAGCAAGGCTTACACTAAAATTATTTGCAATTAGTAAAATTAATTTTCCGCGATAATCAACTTCAGGAATTTGAATTCCGGAATTAATATATCCATAACCCGGATAATTTAATGTGCCGGAGGCAGCACTTCTAACCACACGGTATTCGTAATGTGTTCCTACACCAACCGTATTGTCAACATACTGTGTGGTTGCGCTTGGAATATTCACCGCAAGGCTGGTCCACGTTGAACTGTTTTTAGGTTTTCTATCAACTGAATAACTGATGGTGTTAGAATTCCCTAACCAATTTAATGTGATACTTGGTGGACTAACCTGCACGTTTGCCCACAACTCAACGGAACAATCTTTTGGCGTTGGGTTGGGTTGTGCGTTCACACAAATAATAAAGAAAAGAAAAATAGCGAAAAGTAAATTTTTGGTCATGCTTATATTTTTAGATTTCTAAATATAAACACGAAAGGTTATAAGTTAATCGCTAATGAGTTTAAATTGATTTAGGTGCTACCAATTATACCTTAGGCCGAGGGAAGCGTTAAACACAAAGTTGGATTGTGGGCTTGAAAATTTATTGCTTTCGTAATAAAATCCGGGAGCTAAAGATGCACTTGCGCTAAAATGTCTTCTTGCAGTAAGATTTTTAGACATTCTTAAATTAGTTGTTAAAGGTATGGCGGCATAACCCCCAAAGCCAATTCCGCTGATCTTATCTACAGTTTGGTGCATTTCTACATTCTTATAAGAGGTAGATGAATAACTATCGTACTTATCATACGTTGAGGAAGAATTTAATAATAATTCTGTTGTGTTTAAATTATGATTAGCGCTAAACGTATTTGCGTATGAAATACCGGGACTTAACTCAGCGCCTGCGCCAAACCAAAACCGCTTGTTTTTATTGGTAGTTAAATTAATTCCAATAGGTATCATAATTTGTTTAGAGGAGATAGAGTAAAAATAATTATCGTTGTATTGTGTAACAGAATAGAGTTTGTCGTTATTTGCAGCATTAACGTAAATTGCGTTGGTGTCGCGAGTTGTTTTTGAATAGACCGCAGATGAAACACTATTTGACCCGAATCGAATGCCAATAAAGCCCTCACGTCTGAATTTTTTGCCTTGCCCTAATTCAAAAAAAGCGCGTAAACAAATTAATCCATTTGCATCTGTCGAACGACCATAGCCTGATGCACCAGTATAACCGTTAAGGTCCTTATCTAACAACTTGTTGTTGGATACAAACTTTTTAAAATCTTCTTGGCTTGCAGTATTTATATAACCTCGCTGGAAAATCATCTGACTTTCTAATCCAACTCCTGAAAGCCTTATTTTTTTAATGCTATCTGTTTTTGTTTGCGCGTTTAACCCAAGCGTACTCGCAAGAATTAAAACTTGTAGTGGTAGCTTTTTCATACTACAATAACGTTTGTAAAATAAAATTATTGTACTGTCAAAAAAATGTCAGACAAATAATTAATGCGCCAACAACCAATTCTCTCCCACTCCCATGCCAACTTCAACCGGAACGCTTAATGGTAAGGCGTTTCGCATGAGCTGCTCGATAATTGGTTTAACAACTTCCAATTCGGGCTTATAAACATCAAAAACCAATTCGTCATGCACTTGCAATAACATTTTTGTTTTAAAGTTTTGTTTTCTAAGCTCGTTATAAATATTGATCATGGCCACTTTTATCATGTCGGCAGCACTGCCTTGTATTGGTGCGTTAATGGCGTTACGTTCTGCAAAACTGCGAACCGTTGCGTTATTAGAAGTGATATCGCGCAGCCAACGTTTCCTTCCTAACAACGTTTTTACATAACCGTTCTCGCGCGCAAAATTAATTTCGCCGTCCATATACTCTTTTATAGCCGAGTATTCTTTAAAGTAATTGTCGATTAGTTCTTTTGCTTCGCCTCTTGAGATATTTAAATTCTCGGATAAACCAAAAGCCCCTTGTCCGTAAATGATACCAAAGTTTACGCTCTTTGCTTTGTAACGCATTTCTTTTGTTACATCATTTTCATCTACACCAAAAACTTTAGCTGCTGTGGCGGTATGAATATCTTTTCCTAATTGAAAGGCCTCACACATATTTTTATCGCCACTAATACTTGCAACAATACGCAATTCTATTTGCGAGTAATCGGCACTTAATAAAATATGATCATTGTCTCTTGGAATAAAGGCTTTACGAATTTGACGACCACGCTCGGTTCTGATAGGAATGTTTTGAAGGTTTGGATTATCGCTACTTAAACGTCCGGTAACCGCAACCACTTGGTTGAAAGAAGTGTGAATGCGATTTGTTTTTTTATTTACCAATTCCGGTAAAGTATCCACGTACGTAGATTTTAATTTTACGAGTTCGCGGTAATCTAATATTTTAGAAACAATGGGGTGCGTGCCTTCCAACTTACTTAAGATCTCTTCACCGGTAGCATACTGACCCGTTTTTGTTTTCTTAGGCTTATCTACAATTTTTAAATATTCAAATAGTATTTCACCCACTTGTTTTGGCGATGAGACATTAAATTTTGTGCCTGCAAGATCCTGAATTTCTTTTTCAACAATTGCAATATCTGTTTGTAGTTGCGCAGAAAATTCACGCAAAGCATTTACATCTAAATTAATTCCTTCTCGCTCAATATTAGCCAATACTTTAATTAAGGGCACCTCAACTTCATCAAACAATTTTTCTACTTCATTCTCTTTTAATAAAGGAGCGAAATGGTTTTTTAATTGGATAGTAACATCAGCGTCTTCGGCGGCATAATCTTTTATTAAGTTTACATCTACCGATCGCATGCTTAATTGATCTTTTCCCTTTTTACCAATTAAGGAAGTGATGCTAACGGGTGAATAATTTAAATACGTTTGCGCTAATATGTCCATGCCATGGCGCATGTCGGGCATAATTAAAAAATGTGCCACCATGGTGTCAAACAACCTGTTCTTTATTTCGATATCATAATTTAATAAAACCTGATAATCGTACTTGATGTTTTGACCGATCATTGTTTTAGAAGCATCGGCAAAAATTGACAAAAATGGTTTTAATTGTTCCAGCGCTTCTGCTTTATTTTCTGAAATGGGAACATAATAAGCAACATGCTCTTTAACTGAAAAAGATAAGCCTACTAATTCAGCATCGATCGTATTTAGCGAAGTGGTTTCAGAATCAAAACAATATTCGGTTGCCTGTTGCAAAACAGTTACCAATTCATTAATTTTTTCTAATGAATCAACCAGCACATAGGTGTGTTCAACATCATTAATTGTTTTAAAGTTGCTTGCCGGCTCATCGAGCTCAACAGGGTTTTCGTTTGGCGCAGAAAAAAGATCCGGCTCGCTAAACAGATCTTGTTTTACAACTGCCTTAGGTTTTTCTGCGGGTAATTTTTCATTACCGCCAATATCTTCGCCTAAAACTTTTTTTGCTATTGCTCTAAATTCAAGTTCTTTGAACAACTCGGTTAAGGCCTCTTTATTTACCGGTTTAATTCTTAGCTTTTCTTCTTCTAATTCAACCGGACAATCTAAAATAATTGTAGCTAACCATTTTGATTGAATGGCCATTTCTTTATTATTCTCAACCTTCTCCTTTAGTTTTCCTTTTAATTTATCGGTGTTCTGTAACAAATTTTCGATGGTGCCAAAATCTTTTATAAGCTGAATGGCCGTTTTTTCGCCAACTCCGGGGATGCCGGGAATGTTATCGGCCTTATCGCCCATTAATCCTAAAATGTCTATTAACTGGGCAACAGAATTTATTTCCCACTTTTTACATATTTCTTCAGGTCCTAAAATCGAAGCGCCGTTACCAAAACTAGCAGGTTTATAAATAAATGTATTTGCGTCAACCAGCTGACCGTAGTCTTTATCCGGCGTCATCATATAAGTAGTAAACCCGGCCTTCTCTGCTTTGATGGCAAGTGTTCCAATAAGGTCATCAGCTTCAAAACCAGAAATGCCCATTGTTTCAATATTAAACCCTTTGATCAATTCCATAATTAATGGGATTGATTTTCGTAGGTCCTCAGGCATTTCTTCACGATGTGCTTTATACGCTTCAAATTCCACGTGGCGTTGTGTTGGGCCTTCCATATCAAATACAACGGCAATGTGCGAGGGTTTTTCTTTATTTAATATTTCAAGCAGTGTATTTGTAAACCCAAAAATTGCAGATGTATTAAATCCCTTTGAGTTTATTCGTGGGCTGTTGCTAAAGGCAAAGAATGCGCGGTAGATAAGTGCATAGGCGTCTAATAAAAATAATTTCTTTTCAGTGTCTTTAGTGATCATTGATTGTATTGTAAATTTGTTGTTTGGGGAATTTGTTTAAGAATATAAAACCTTGTTTTTGCGTTTACCGGTTTCATTTTCTCTCATTATACTTTTTAATGGCGTTAATAGCACTTTCTTCATTAATTTTTTTGTCTCCTTCGTATTCATTGGCATATCCGGATGCGCCACTCATCATTTCCTGTAATTGTTTTTTAAATTTTCCTTCTTTAACTAAGGTCATTTTTTTATCCCCTTGGCGGGTAATATAATATTCGCCATCATAACTGGTTGCATTCATATTTACAATTTCAAACATCATTTTATACATCGATATTTCACCGCGAACTAAGGCTTTGTAAAACTTTAATTCACCCTCATAGTCCATCGAAACATAATTTTGGTTTTCGAAACCATATGCTTTTACCTTATTTGGTTTATAGTTTTTTTGCGTTCCGGATTCTTCTTTAAAAAATACTTTCGAATAATTATCTTGTTCTTTTTTGGGATTTATTTTTACCTCACCTTTAAGGGTGTCTCCTTTTTCATTAACAATATAGCCTTTTACAAATGCAATTTGAGAGGTTAAAGAAAAAGTAAGGAGATTTAATAGTACGGCGAGGACAGTATTCTTCATAAAAAAATTTTTATAAAGAAAATTAAATTTTAGGTCTAAAAAAAGTGTTGTTGGCAGTGTGTGAATAAGTAAACGATCTATTTATCTATCAATGCTTTTTCTTGCGAATTAAGTTTGCCGTAGGTTAATAAGTAAGCATAAACAGATGAGAAGAGTTCCGGGTCTGCTGCCTTAAATTGGTTTAAATGTTTAATTATATAGTTTTTGTCGGATGCTAAACTCTTATTATATCCAAGGAAAGCCGGGGCGTTTTGTTGTATGGTAAACCTAATGTACCTGGCTTCAAGGTCACTCGTATCGGCAAGGATGGTAGCTTCTAAGATCTTTTTTCCGGAATTAAAGGCTTTTATTTTAGCGGCAGGATTAATTTTGTACTGCGCCGATGTCATTTCTGCTGCGGCATAATAGGCTCTTTTTAGATTTACAGAGACCTCTTTACTTGTTAATGCAATTTCCTTTATGGTATTTACAGCCTCTTCTTGCTTATTCATTAAAGCAAAATTCGAACGCATTTTTTTTAGGTCAGAGGGGATTGTAGTAATAAAAAGAAAAAGTCCGATAACGATCCCTTTTATCATAACATATTTAAACCGTTTCTAACATAACTTCCTGCAAACAATACCATTTTTTGAGAGTTAGGAATGCGAACGCGTTCTTCTAAAATGTGCTTATGATTTAATTTTTTTATTTTATTAAAGAGTGATCTGTAATAAATGTAAGCCACATAAACACCTAAGCGTGCTTTTTTTGGCAACATTTTAATTCCTTTTAACCCTTTATCAAAATCTAATTCTATATCTCTTTCAATTTCTTGCTTAATTTTTTCATCTAACTCGTTCATGTTGATGTTTGGAAAATACATTCTTCCCATTCCAACAAAATCATCGTTTAGATCTCTTAAGAAATTGATCTTTTGAAATGCCGATCCTAAAGCCATTGCATAAGGCTTTAGCTCTTTATACGAGTTTTTATCTCCTTCTGTAAAAACGCACAAACACATTAAACCTACAACCTCTGCACTACCTAAAATATATTCCTTATACCCTTCTTCGGTATAAGCTTTTTTTTGCAGATCCATGGTCATGCTTTTTAAAAAAGCATCAATAAGTGTTTTATCTATTTTATAGGTATTAACCACTTCCTGAAAACTGTTTAATACAGGATTTAAGCTAATTCCTCTTTCTATTGCTAAATAAGTGTCTCTTATAAACTCCTCAAGTAATTGTTTCTTGTCATACGCATGAAAACTATCAACGATCTCATCTGCAAAACGAACAAAGCCATAAATTGCATAAATTGGTTTATGAAGGTCTTTGTTTAAAAAACGGATTCCCAAGCTAAACGACGTACTATATTGTCGTGTAACGATTTTACTTGTTTTATCAGAAACTTGATCAAATAATTGTTTCATTTTTTTATTCTCTTTTTTCTTTTACAGTTATTGAAAAGGTTAAACAGTTTAAATTAAAAATAGTTTAAAATTTGTTCTGAAGCAAGCTTTCCTGATATTAAGGAAGGAGGCACGCCCGGCCCAGGCACGGTTAATTGGCCGGTGTAGAACAGGTTTTTAACCTTTTTGCTTTTTAAACTTGGTTTTAAATGGGCTGTTTGCATGAGGGTATTAGCCAATCCATAAGCATTACCTTTAAATGCATTGTAATCTTTTACAAAATTGCTTGGTGCATAGCTTTTAAAATATACCAAGTTTTCATTAATATCAAACCCGGTTTTTGCTTTTAATCGTTCTGCTACTGCTTTAAAGTACTTAGCTCTAATTTCTTCTGTGTCTGCTAAACCAGGTGCAACAGGAATTAAAATAAATAAATTTTCGTGTCCTGAAGGCGCAACCGTTGAATCTGTTTTACTTGGGCAACAAACATAAAACAATGGGTCGTTAGGCCATTGAGGATTAGTATAAATTTCTTGAGAGTGTTTTGTGAAATCGGCATCAAAAAACAAATTATGGTGCAGTAAATTGTTTATGATTCCTTTAACGCCAACATAATAGATCAAACAACTCGGGGCCATTTTTCGGTTTTCCCAGTATTTTTGGGTGTATTTTCTGTCTTTTTCAGACAATAACTTTTGCTCTGTAAAATTATAATCTGCAGAAGAAATAAGCGCATCAAAAGCACCGCATTCTTTATTTGCCGATAAAGATCTTGCCAAATTATTTTCAACTACAATTTTATTTACATCAACTCCGGTCTCAAACTTTACGCCTAATTCAATTGCCAAATCGTACATACCTTTTGCGATTTTTTGCATTCCTCCCATTGGGTACCAGGTTCCTAGAGCAAGATCCGCATAGTTCATTAGACTATAAAGAGCCGGCGTATGCTCGGGTAAAGCTCCCAAAAACAAAACAGGAAACTCCAGTAACTTTATTAGCTTTTCGTTCTTAAACAACTTTCGCACGTGTGAACTCATGCTTTTAAAAACATCCAGTTTAAAAACACCCGAAATTAATCGCATGTCAATTAACTCCGAAATATTAATGCCCGGCTTGTAAACCAGATCATGCATTCCAACGTTGTATTTATACTCTGCTTCTGATAAAAACTGTTTTAAATTGTTGGTGCTTCCGGGTTCATAGCGTTCAAAAAGAGCATATAATTCCTCTAAAGTGGCAGGAACATCTAAATGATCGTCTGTAAAAAAAACACGATAGCTTGGCGATAAACGAACCAAGTCATAATAATCGGAAACTTTTTTTCCGAAATCAGCAAAAAATTTCTCAAATATATCGGGCATCCAATACCAACTTGGACCCATATCAAACATAAAACCTTTGTCGGAATAGCTTCTTGAGCGCCCGCCAATGGACTCGTGCTTCTCATAAACAGTAACGTCAAAACCTGCCTTAGCTAAATAACAAGCAGAGGAAAGACCGCTAAAACCTGCACCAATTATTGAAATTTTCTTTTTTGCCATGTTTACTATAAAGTTAAACAAAAAACCCGTAAAATTGTTTAAAGACTAAAGCTTAATAATTAATTAAACACACTGTAAACATAATTGGTTCGGGTATTGGAGGCTTAGCCACGTCTATTAGACTTGCTAAACAAGGCTTTGAGGTAACCGTATTTGAAAAAAACGCTTATCCCGGAGGAAAACTTTCTGAATTTACATCTGAACACTACAGGTTCGACAAAGGTCCTTCTTTGTTAACCATGCCTGAATTAATTGACGAACTAACAGTTTTAATTGGTTACAAAAACGAATTTAAGTACTCAAGGTTAAAAACAATTACGCATTATTTTTTTGAAGATGGAACGAAGATCGTAGCTCCTGATTCGGCAGAACAATTTGCAAAAGAGTTAAAGCTTAAACTAAACGAGGATGAAGACGCGGTAATTAAACACTTGGCAAAAAGTAAGTTTTATCATGCAACCATTGCCGATCTATTCTTAAATCAATCGTTGGGAAAGATCAAAAATTTTTTGAACCTAAAAACAATAAAGGCCTTGCTGCAATCGCACAAGCTGAATTTGTTTAGCACCATGCATAAAGAAAACAGTAAGTTTTTTAATAACGAAAAAACAACACAGATCTTTAATCGATATGCCACTTATAACGGATCCAATCCATACAAAGCACCGGCATTATTAAACATTATCCCGCATTTAGAATTTGGATTAGGCGCATATATACCCGAAAAAGGGATGCACCAAATAACTGAACACCTTTATAACATGGCATTGCACTGTGGGGTTACATTTAATTTTAATGCCCAAGTAGAAAAAATTGAAATTGAAAACAAATCCGTAACAGGTATCATAAGCAACGGTGTGTTACATAAGAGTAATTTAGTGGTTAGTGATGCTGATATTCATTTAGTATATAAAAAACTTTTACCGCAAAATTATTATCCTAAAAAATTATTATCCCAAGAAAAATCAAGCAGCGCATATGTATTTTATTGGGGCATTAATAAGGAATTTCCTGAGCTCGACTTGCATAATATTTTATTTTCAGAAAACTACAAAGCAGAGTTTGATTCTTTATTCCAAGAAAAAAGTCCCTGCAGTGATCCAACGGTCTACATCAACATCACATCAAAGTTTTGTAAAGCCGATGCCCCAAGCGGTTGTGAAAATTGGTTTGTTATGGTAAATGTGCCGCACAATAAATCGGGAAATAAAATAGACTATGCGACTGAGCTAAGAAAAAATGTTGTTGCAAAAATTAATCGGGTGCTTAACACAGATATTGAAAAGTATATAAAAGTTGAAGAGGTTTTAGATCCTTTGGGTATAGAGCAGCAAACCTCGTCGTTTGGAGGCTCACTTTACGGCAATGCCAGCAACAATAAATTTTCGGCATTTTTACGTCATGCAAACTACAACAGTAAAATTGGTGGTTTGTACTTTGTTGGCGGCAGTGTGCACCCGGGAGGAGGTATCCCATTATGTCTGTTAAGCGCGAAAATTGTTTCTGCTTTAATAAAAGATAAAAAATAGATTGCTAATAGTTAAAAAATATTTGCTTTACTTTTTAATTCTGGTTTACGTATCAGGTGCCATTGGTTTTTTAATTACCCCCGGCTTTTTTTTGCCGTTTACGCCATTTACTTTAGTCTTTACTTGTTTTGTATTCTTGATCCACCAGCCGGTGAATAATTTAAATTTTACATTAAGTTTTGTTGCCCTTGCTTTAATTGGCTTTGCTGCCGAGGTAATTGGTGTAAAAACAGGGGCTGTGTTTGGTAATTATTATTACGGTAACGCATTGGGCTATAAAGTTTGGGGAGTGCCATTAGTAATTTCGCTAAACTGGGGTTTATTAATAAATATAGGGGTTTTAGTTGCTACTAATCTCTCATCAAAACCGCTTTTGAGAGCTACTATAGCTGCATTTATTATTACAAGTGTTGATCTTTTAATTGAACAAGTGGCCTCAAAAATGGATTATTGGCACTTCTCAGAAGGCATTGCCGGACTTCAAAATTATGTAGGCTGGTTTATAATATCTTTCTTTGCTTCGTTGGTTTTTCAAAAACATTTAGCAAAGGGAGATAAAAGAATTGCCTACATGTTTCTTGCCCTTCAATTGTTTTTTTTCGGAGTAATTTATATTAATAAACTTTTTAATTTTGTTTCATTATGATCCCATTTCTAATTATTATTATAACGTTTATTCTTACCGAGTTTTCTGCTTGGGCAAACCATAAATTTATTATGCATGGTACCATGTGGTATTTTCATGCCGACCATCACAAAAAAGATCACAAAAGTGTTTTTGAACGCAATGATATTTTCTTTTTAATTTATGCCGTACCTAGTTGGTTGTGTATTATGTTTGGTATGATGAATGGTTATGCTTGGTACACCTGGGTTGGCTTTGGTATTGCTTTGTATGGCTTAGCCTATTTTTTTGTGCACGATATTATTATTCACCAGCGATTTAAATTTTTAACTAAATCCAATAACCTTTATGTTTTAGCGCTGCGCAGAGCACACAAAATGCATCATAAACACATCGGAAAATACGATGGTGAAAGTTTTGGGATGCTATTTATCCACCCAAAATATTTTGCAGAAGCTAAGAAGTTAAAAGCATCACAACACTAAGCTATTTCATTGAGCAGCGATAAAAAATACGATTTTATTATAGCCGGAACGGGTTGTGCGGGTCTATCCCTGGCCATGCAATTAAAACGCTCATCGGTTAAATTTTCTAAAGTTTTATTAATAGATAAAGATCTAAAAAACAAGAACGATAGAACCTGGTGTTTTTGGACGAAAGAAAAAAACAATTGGTTTGATGAAATTATATTTAAACGCTGGGATAAATTCTCTTTTAAAAGTAATTCGTTTGAAAAAGAAATAACGCTAAATCCCTATTCCTATTTAATGGTGAAGGGAATAGATTTTTATGCCTTTTGTTTGAACGAATTAAGAGCGGATAGTCGTTTTGAAATTTTAACCGACGAAATAAAAGAAATAAACACAAAAGATACTGTTGCGGTTTTAAAAACAAAAGATCAAACTTATTCTTGCGATTATTTATTTAACAGTGCTTTTAGAGTCCTCAACAAAAAGCCAAAACACATTAATTATGTGCAGCATTTTAAAGGCTGGTTAATTGAAACAGAAACAGATTCGTTTAATGCAGAATGTCCGGTGTTTATGGATTTTAGTGTTGAACAGTATAATGATTGCCGATTTATTTATGTGATTCCGTATTCCAAAACCAGAGCTTTAATAGAATACACAGGGTTTTCAAAAGAAAATTTAAAAGATGAGCTATATGATGGCGAGTTGAAAAATTATATAGAAAATAAATTAAATTTAACCGGATACAAAATTATAGAAACCGAAAAAGGCGACATACCAATGGTTGAAAGTGATTTTATAAATCCGTTTGGCGATCGCGTTGTAAATATTGGAACGGCCGGTGGCAGTAGTAAACCAAGCACGGGTTATACATTTTATTTTATTCAAAAAAACACAAAGCATATTGTTAATCAATTAGAAAACGGTTCTCAAAAACTCGTTTCTCCAAAAAGAAAAAAACGTTTTTTATTATATGATAAAATTTTGCTTGAAGTTTTAGATAAAAAAGAAATTTCGGCAAAGAATGTATTTACTGCTTTGTTTAGAAAAAATAAGATCAAGCATTTATTAGCTTTTTTAAACGAAGAATCTTCAATCACAGAAGACCTTATGATCATGAATTCTGTTTCAAAAAAACATTTTATTAAAGCCTCGATAAAAAAATTAATTAACTAGCGGGTTTTAGTGAGGGAACTTTACCTCATATATGTATGGCCACAATTTACCGGTAACATAAATTTTATCAGCAATAGAATCGAAAGCAATACCGTTCATTTCCTGTGCGTATGTGTTCATGTTGCGCACGTTATAATACACCGGTGTAAAATTAATTTTAGCAACAACGTTTCCTGTTTTTGGATCGATCTTAACAATGTATCCTGTTGTGTAAATGTTAGCGTATATAAAGCCTTTAATATACTCCATTTCGTTTAAGGCATCTACTGCATATCCATTTTCGTTAACGGCTAAAGTTTTTATCACTTTCATTTCCTCATCAAAATAGGTAAGATAGTTGGTGCCATCACTCATAATAATATACTTACCATCTGTTGTTAAGCCCCAGCCTTCTTTATTTGCATAATTAAACTGACCGATTTTTTTAAATGTTTTTACATCATAAATAAACCCCGTTTGTTCTTTATACGTTATCTGGTAAATTTTCCCATTTAAAATAACTATTCCCTCTCCAAACGGATAAACCTTTTTATCTAGCTCTACTTTTGCATCTAGTTTCCCTGTCTTCATATCAACAATACCTAGAACTGATCTAAGCTCGGGCATATTATCAGGTGAGCCTGTGCTCTCAAATAATTTATTATCGTGAATTAAAAGGCCCTGTGTATAGGCTAAAGTGTCGTGCGGTAACGTTGCAACAATAGAATATTCTAAAATCGGAACGGCAGGTTTTTCAACTTCAACCGGTTTTATTTCAATAGTTTCATTTTTTTTATCGTTTCCACAAGAGAAAAAAAGTTGCGCAGCTACAACAATAAAACTAATTTTTATAAATGAATGTTTCATGGTTTGGTATTATATTTTCCAAGAAGCGCCTTCTTTTCCGTCTTTAATTTGAACACCGGCATCGGTAAGCTTATTGCGTATTTCGTCGCTTAAAGGAAAATTCTTATCTACTTTTGCTTTATTACGAATATCTAAAACCATACTCATAACCTTTGCAAGAACATCGTTTGCTTTAGAATTTTCTTCTTCTGTTTGCAGGCCCATCACATCAAAAATAAAATTCTGATAAATGCTTTTTAAAAGATCAATATCGTTTTGCGTTAAGCTTAATTTATTATCATTAGCAGAATTTACTATTCGTGCAGCATCAAATAAATGGGCTACTAAAATAGGTGTATTAAAATCATCATTCATTGCTTCATAACACTTTGCCTGCAAAGCTTTAATGTCTTCGCTTGAAGAAGATCCTGCTTTTAAAGTTTGCAAGGTGTTATAACTATCCATCAAACGCTCAAAACCTTTTTCGCTAGCTTGCAATGCTTCATTAGAAAAATCTAAGGTGCTATGATAATGTGTTTGCATCATAAAAAACCTCACCGCCATTGGGCTATAACCTCTTTCCAATAAAGGGTGATCTCCGGTAAATAACTCACCGGGTAAAAATCCGTTGCCTGCAGTTTTTGACATGCGCACTCCGTTTACCGTTAGCATATTGGTATGCATCCAATAATTTACCGGCGCTTTATGGTTACACGCTTGCGATTGTGCAATTTCGTTGGTATGGTGTGTTGCTTGCAAGTCCATTCCGCCACCATGAATATCAAAAACATCTCCCAAGTATTTACTGCTCATAGCAGAACACTCAATGTGCCATCCCGGAAAACCCCATCCCCATGGAGAAGGCCAGCGCATTAATGTTTCGGGTTTTGCTTTTATCCATAACGCAAAATCAAGACGACCACGTTTTTCATCTTGCCCGCTTAGTTCGCGCGTTCCTTCTAAAAGCTCTTCTAATTTTCTATTAGTTAGTTGGCCGTAAGAAAAATCCTTATTGTATTTTTCTACATCAAAATAAATGGTTCCATCGGTTTCGTAAGCAAATCCTTTATCCATTATTTGCTTGATCATTTCTATTTGCTCGCAGATATGACCTGTTGCCGTTGGCTCAATACTTGGTGGAATATTATTGAAAGCACGCATAACATCATGAAAACCCACGGTGTACTTTTGTACAATTTCCATAGGCTCTAACTGTTCGAGCTTTGCCTTTTTTGCGAATTTATCATCACCTTCATCGCGGTCTCCCTCTAAATGTCCGGCATCAGTAATATTGCGAACATACCGCACTTTGTACCCAATATGAACTAAATAACGATAGATCATATCAAAAGAAATAAACGTGCGGCAATTGCCTAAATGCACATCGCTGTATACTGTAGGGCCGCAAACATACAATCCAACCAGCGGTGGATTAATGGGTTTAAACTCTTCTTTTTTACGGGTTAGGGTATTATATAGAAATAAAGGCTGCATAAGGATTCTAAATTACGGAATAAAAAAAGACGGAAAGGTTATTTCCGTCTTAAAATATATTAAATAAATTCTCTAGTTTTCAATAGGAGCATCTCCTACATAAATACCGTTTTTGTAAACGGCCACCTGAGATAAAATACCGTTTTCGTTATAGATATATGCTTTACCGTCCATAAAACGATTGTCTTTAAACACACCGTCTTTTGTAACTTGTTTGTTCTTATTATAAAGTGTTTGTTTTCCATTCAATACAAGTGGTCCGGTTGCCGGTTTCTCGTCCGGCTTAATTGCGATTTTTGGTGCGTTATCAAGCACTTCTACTTTTTTTACGATAGGATCTTTTGATTCGTAAGTTTTAATGGATGCAACATCTACCTGACCGTTAGCATATTTTTTTTCAGCTTTTAGCTGACCATTCTCGTGAAATTCTTTTATCGTTCCTGTTTCTTTTCCGTCAACAAAGTTTCCTTGAACAGCTACTTCACCATTCTCATATTTATACGTTTGAACCCCCTCGCGTTTGCCTGCGGCGTTAAACTTAAACTCGTGTTGAACTTGTCCGTTTTCGTAGTATTGTTTAAAGTT
Organism: Bacteroidia bacterium; assembly: GCA_022842625.1. GTDB lineage: Bacteria > Bacteroidota > Bacteroidia > B-17B0 > Aurantibacillaceae > Aurantibacillus. Next base: position 128,263 of record JALHPG010000002.1, read on the forward strand.
GCCAACCCATCTGTTATTTTTCCATTGCCCCTCTTCTTCGATCTTTCCGTTCTCATGAAAAATTATGGCATAACCATCGGGACGTCCGTTTACAAACGTTACTTTGTTTTTAGCATTACCATTACAAAAATATTCCATCCACAAACCGGTTTTACGGTTTTCTTTGTATGCGCCTTCTTCAGCTTTTTGAGTTGGTTGGTAACAAGTGTTTGGTTTGTTTTTGCCAAACAAAACCCATTTACCTTGCTTTTTTCCAAACTCATCAATACAATTAATTGTATCTTTTGTGTTAGGTATTACCTCGTATGATTGCGAATAGTATGTATTTAAACATCCAATACTTAATGCTATAAATAATTTAACCCTCATGATAAATGGTTTTATATTATATTGAAGTTAAGCAATTTAGGTGTTTCCTTAACAAATCGATAACCTATAATTATTAACAATAGCTTTTTATATCCCCTAATTTTAGACGAATACTGTTATTTGTTAGACGAATTGGGCTGTTATTGTTTTATAATCTTGAAAATCTTTGAAAACCTTAAAGTTTTTTGGCACCTCGATCTGTTCTGGTGAATTAAAAAAAACTCTGCCGCTAGCTAAAAATTTTGTTTCTCCTATCTTTTCACCACAGTTGTTTAAAAAAGTAGTCATCTCGCCTTCGGGAAAAGGCGCGGTTAATATGGTTACCAAATAATCCGGTTTTACTTGTTTTGATATGGAAACCAGATCTTCAAAAGGTACGCTTTGCCCTAAATACAAGCATTGGTGGCCGCGCGCCTTGGTTAAATAATAAGTGTATAACAAGCCCATTTCGTGCAACTCATGACTTGGTAAAAAGAAAACAAACGTTTTTTTATTAATTGATTGGTTTGTTTTTATTGAATCAATACCAACAATCAGTTTTTGTCGGATCAAGTTTGAAATATAGTGTTCTTGCGCAGGGCTTATCATTCCTGCTTGCCACATATTACCCAAATGCTTAACAAACGGAAAAACTATTTTTTCGATCGCATTCTCAAAACCAAATTTATGGGCGGAATTACTAATTACCTTTTCAAATCTCTCTTCATTTAGATCCATTAAACAAAGCATTAGATTTTCTATCTGATCGCTTTCTTTTGTATAGTTGTTAAGAAACTTCTCTGCTTCCTGAAAAACATCTGCCTCATTTAGTTTTGCTATTGCAGAAATTTTATAGCCGTTATTATTTAATAAAGAGATATTTAATATTCTGCGCAGATCATCATTATTATAAAAACGAATGTTTGTATCGGTTCTTTCCGGACGCAAGATCTCATAACGCTGTTCCCAAATACGAAGCGTATGAGCTTTTATTCCGGTTAAACGTTCAAGATCTTTGATTGAATACTTAGATGACATTTGGGACAAATTTAGAGTATAACGCTCAAACTACATTTTTGTTTAAGAATTCTTTCCAACAAAAAACCCGCTTTGTTTAAACATAGCGGGTTTTAATTTTATTATTTCCCTTTTGGTGGGGTCTTCCCTCCTCCACTTGGTGGAACCTTTATTCCACCAGAGGCGTTATTTGCTCCCGGAATAACCGCTAAAGGCATCGAATCTAATTTCTTTTTTACTGCCATTAATACGTCGTCAGACGCTTCGCTGTATAAAACGCTCCCAACACTCGTGTCTAAAACGTATTTATAACCGCCTTCTTTTGCAACCGCTTCAATTCCTTTTTTGGCTTTATCCATAATTGGGGCGGTCAACTCAGCTGTTTTACGTTGGTAATCCTGCTGTGCTTGTTGTTTAAAATCTTCAATACGTCTTTGTAACTGATTCAAATCGTCTTGTTTCGTTTTTTTAAGCAAATCGCTCATTGTTGCTTCTTTTTCAAGATAGTCTTTGTATTTATTTTCAAGTTCTGATTGCATGGCAATAGATTCTGCATCAATTCCTTTTAAGTATTCTTGAGCTGCTTCTTTTGCGGTTTTTGTTTCAGGCATTAAGCTTATTAAAGAATCTAAACTTAGGTGCGCTATTTTTTGTGCGTTTGCGAAAGAAAACATTCCTGTTGCAAAAATTATTAGTGCTACTTTTTTAATTGTAATTTTCATAGATGGGTGATTTGATTTTTATTTTATTATAATTATTTTTTGTATCCAAGATACGTTAATACATCATCGCTTTTATCATATTTGCTATTAGCGTATAATATAGAAACTTGACCGCTTTTATCAAGGATAAATCCTAAACCTGCTTTTTCTGCAACTGTTTTAATGGCGTTGTATACTTTATCTTGGATTGGCTTTACTAATTCTTGACGTTTTTTAAATAACTCGCCATCAACTCCAAAACGAGATTTTTGAAGTTCTTTTGCTTCTTTTTCTTTATTTACAATTTCGTTCTCTCTTTTTTTCTTCATTTCATCAGTTAATAAAATAGCGTCTGCCTGATAGGCTTTATATAGTTTATCAATTTCAGAATATTTTCCTTCGATTTCTTTTTGCCACTGCACGCTTGTTTTATCTAACTCACTTTGAGCGGCTTTATACTCAGGTATTTGAGATAATATGTAATCTGTATCAACATATCCAAATTTTGCTGCGCCGCCTTGAGCAACTGCAAAACCGGAAAGAATTACAAACAAGAAACAAATTATACTACTTTTTGCTTTCATATTTTTAGTGTTTAAATTTAATCATAAAACGTGCCAAACAAAAAAATATCATTCAATTAACATTTTTTTGTTATAACTCTCCAAGCGCGCCGCCAATGGTAAAGTGAAATTGTCCTTTGCCATTTCCAATACCCGGCTGCCCCGGTACATTATCAAAGCCCCAACCGTAATCTATTCCCAATAAACCAAACATTGGTAAAAACACACGTAATCCAAACCCTGCGCTACGCTTTACGGAGAACGGGTTAAACTTTTTGTAATCAGACCAAGAATTACCTGCTTCTGCAAATCCTAAAACAAAAATAGTTGCTTGAGGATTTAAGCTTATTGGATAACGAATTTCCATGGTATAACGCGCGCATATTGGATCACCAAAACTTGAAGATAAACTATTATCAGGATAACCTCTTAATGCAATGATCTCCCTTGCAACAAAATTTTGAAATCCACTAATGCCGCTTCCGCCCATATAAAAACGTTCAAAAGGCGAATACCCTACAGATTTGCTGTATCTTGCCAAAAACCCATAACCAACCTTTGTTCTTAAAACTAAGTTACGCGCCTCTTTACCTTCAGCAGCCTTTTTGTTAGTTAATTGTGTAAACCACTCACCGGTTATTTTAAATTTTTGATACTCAATAAATTTATATCTCTCGGCATCAGTAAGGCCGCTATAATCCTTATTATTAACCAAAGAGTAAGGTGGTGTAAACTGGCCAAGAAGTACAAAATTAGAACCTGTTTTTGGGTAAATTGGTTGGTCGATCGAATTACGAGAAATGTTTAAACTTAAATTTAAATCGTTAGCAAAACCATTTGCAAAAATAAAAGCACCATAGTTTTTAAGATCATAATAATTATAATTTATGTTAGAGAACATATTAAAATAATTATCCGGCCAGGCTAATCTTTTTCCTAAACCAACAGAGCCGCCAATAATACTCATGCTTTGGCGTTTTGGATTATATATTTTTCCTAATTCGCTATTAACATATTTGCTTTGCCCATTGCTAAACAGGGAGTGAAACACAGAGAATGTAAGTGAGTTTGGTTTTTTTCCACCCAACCATGGCTCTGTAAAAGAAAAGTTATATGACTGATAAAAAATTCCATTTGTTTGCGCGCGAATACTCAAACGTTGTCCGTCTCCGCTTGGTAATGGTCGCCACGAATCTTTTTTGAAAAAATTTCTTGCAGAAAAATTATTAAAGGTAACTCCCAATGTGCCAATAATACCAATTCCTCCTTGTCCGCTTTGGTTATTAAGAGAATTTCTTCCTCCCCAACCGCCACTTAATTCGATCTGATCACTTGGTTTTTCTTCAACGGTATATTCAATATCTACTGTTCCGTCTGCAGGATTTGGCGTTGGAACAACATTTAATTTTTCCGGATCAAAATATCCTAACTGCGATAATTGACGTTGTGTACGAATAATATCTGAGCGTCTGAATAGCTGGCCCGGCTTAGTAAAGATCTCGCGGTAAATAACATGGTCGTTGGTTTTATCGTTGCCTTTAACAGAAATTTTATTGATCGTGGCTTGTTTACCTTCATACATTAAGATGTCAAAATCAATGGTATCGTTGTGAATATTGCTTTCTTGTGGATTAACCTGAAAAAATAAATAACCATCATCCATATACAAACTGGAAATGTCGTAACCGTTAGGATTCATAAATAATTTTTGCTCTAGTTTACTTTGATCATAAACTGTTCCTGAAGGAATATTTAATATTGTATCTAACTGCCCGCTGCGGTATTTGCTATTACCAAACCATTTAAAATTTCCAAAATAATATTTGTGTCCTTCATCAACAGTAATATCAATGGCAACTCGGTTTTCGCTAACAAAATAAACAGTATCTTTTACAACACGCGCATCACGATATCCTTTTGCGTTATATTTTGCGGCAATTACAGGGATGTCTTTCTTTAAATTATCTTCTAAATATTTACCCGAATTAAATGGGTTGTACCAACGAAAAGGCTTACTATCTTCAAGTTTTCTGCGAAGTTTCCAATCTTTTATTACCGTGTTACCGTTTATATTTACATCTTGAATTCTAACTTTTCTTCCCTTTGTGACCTTAATGGTTACAACGGTATGTGGTATTTTTTTTGAAGTATCTTTTACTTGTAAAATTTCTACTGTATTAAAATAATACCCCTTGTTTAAATAATGGTCTCGCACTGTGTTTTTTATTGTGCCCACCATATAATCAGTAACTACACGACCTTGCAGTAAACGTATCTTAGTTCTTATTTCATCAGCATCGCTTTTTTTAACGTCGCCCTTAAAAGAAAACTTTGATAAACGCGGGCGTTCAACAACTTTAATTATTAAAAAAATATCGTTTCCAATAACCTTATCTTCAAGAATTTGAACGTCCTCAAAAATACTTTGTTTCCACAGGGCTTTAATAGCTTCGCTTATTTTATCACCCGGAACAGTAATTTCATCGCCAACACTTAATCCGGACAAAAGACTTAAAACGTTTTTATCGGTATTGTCTGCGCCTTCAATAGAAATTCCACCAATGGTATATTTTTTTGGTGATTTAAGTGATTCTAAAAACAACGAATCGTTTTGCGAAAAACCGCCTAAGCACAAAAACGCAAGAAAAACTAATGTTATTATTCGTTTTCCCATTTTTAGTTTGTTGAAATTTGTTCGCTTGTTTTGCCAAAACGGCGCTCGCGACTTTGAAATGAAATAATCGCTTTAAAAAACTCATCTTTCCTGAAGTCTGGCCAAAGGATGTCTGTAAAATAAAATTCAGTGTAGGCAAGTTGCCAAAGTAAAAAGTTGCTTATTCGATGTTCGCCGCTTGTGCGGATCATTAATTCGGGGTCGGGAAATTTAGAGGTAGTTAAATTTTGTTCGATGTGTTTTGCGGTAATTTCTGAGGCCTTTAATTTACCTGCCTCAACTTGTTTTGCAATTTGTTGAACAGCGTTCGTAATTTCCCACTTACTTGAATAACTAAGAGCAAGAATTAGAGTAACTGTATCGTTCTTTGAAGTAATATCAATTGATTCTTGTAATTCCCTTTGGCAAGATTCGGGCAAGCTTTTAATATCGCCAATTGCCTGCAACTTTACACCTTTTTTATTTAGGTTAGGGGTTTCCATACTAATTGTTGAAACAAGTAACTCCATTAAGGAATCCACTTCATCTTTAGGTCTGTTCCAGTTTTCGGTGCTAAAAGCATAAAGTGTTAGATATTTAACTCCTATTTCACCACAAGCTTCAACAATTTCGCGAACAGAGTTTACACCCTCGTGGTGACCAAAAATACGATCCTCGCCATGTTGCTTTGCCCAACGACCATTTCCATCCATTACAATTGCAATGTGCTGAGGGATATTGTTTTTATTGATCGATTGCTTTAAATCCATTAATTACAAGGAAGGCAAAGATAGTAAAATAGTCAAAATGAGGTAATTAATTTGTTTTGTTTTACTTATTTTAACATGAAGCCTTAAAACAAAAAGCCCAATTCGTATAATAACGCAATTGGGCTTTGTTTAGTGTTTAAGGTAGTATTATTTCCCTGCAGGTTTAGGGGTTTGCTTTGGGGGATTAAAATAAATCTTTGCCTTTGCGTTGTTTGGATCCAGCTCCTGAACAGCTTTCCAATACTCATCTGCCTTAGCTTTATCTTTTGCAACACCAATGCTGTATCCGCCTAGGTATTCCAGTGCCTCAATAACATTGTTTTTATAGGTTGGCGTGCTTTTCTCTTCTGGTTTTACTAATAAAAGCGCTTTTTCAAAATATGGTTTTGCTAAGCCTTTTTCGTTGGTTGGATCTAATTGCACATTAGCTTTACCTCTCCAGAAAAAGCCTACCGGCCAATTTGGACTTAACTGTGTTAGTTTTGAAAATGCTGAGTCAGACCCAACAAAGAAAGGCAATGCTTCCGCCATTTTTTTGTCTTTTGCCTTTACGTCCTTCATCGCGATCGCGTCTCTTTGGATGTTTCCGCCTGAAAAATAGTAGGCTCTTCCTAAACTAAAATAATCATTGTTATTAAGGTTTTTAGTATCACCATTCATTTTACGCTCAAAAGCTTTAATTGCTTTGTCGTACTTTTTTGCTTTCATATAAATGTTAGCGATCTCTGAATTCATCTCTCCGCTTGCTGAAGGATCAAGCGCAATAGCTTTTTCCATTTCAATAACACCTAAAGAATCTTTACCGGTACGAGCTAATAACAAACCTTTGTATTTGTAGTCATTATACAAATATTTAAAGTTCGGGCCTGCCATTTCAAAGAATTTATTTATTGCTTTTAATCCTTTTGTATATGAAGAGGTATCTACCTTATTTCCAACTTCAGTGTAGCTGTATCCGGCCAAACGCTCTAAATACAGATTAGCAAAGCCTTGTTTTTTTAATCCTTCGTACTCTGTAATTGCTTCAGGATACTGTTTGTTAGAGAATAACGCGCTCATAAAACGGTAACGCGCATCATCGCTGTTGTTTAACTCTAAATATTTTTTCCAATTCTCAATTGCTTTTGCGGGTTGAGAATACAATGAATAAACCTCAGCAATTTCTCTGTATGCAGGAGCATATGTAGGATCAATGCCAATAGCTTCTTTATACTTATCTAATGCTAATTGGTAGTTACGGCCACGTTGATATAATTTACCTTCACGTAAAATTCCTTTTACACTTTTAGGATTTAAAGTGGTTGCCGTTTTATAGCTTTTTATTGGGCCACTTCCATCTGTAGGGTTTTTCTCTAATTGTGCATCGCCTAAAATGATATAATTCTCGGCGTTTTTTGGTTCTAATTTAATAGCGTTGTTTATTTGAAGGATTGCTTCATCTGCGTTTTTGCTATCTGTAGTTAACCACGCTTCTGCAATTTTACGAAACAACTCAGCGTTTTTGTTTGCGCCTAAAGCTGCAGCTTTATAAAATTGTGTTTTTGCATCGGTAACATTGCCCTTAGACAATAATACTTTTCCTAAACCAACATAGTTTAAAGGGTAAGTGGCGTTTGCCTCGGCTCCTTTAGAATAAAAGATATTTGCACTATCGGCGTCTCCTTTTTTAAAGAAATTTTCTCCGAAATAAAAATAGTTTTCACCTTTGGTTGCATCCTTATTTATTAAGGCGCGAAAATCGGTGGCGGCTGCAGAAAATCGTTCGTTATCTGTTTTTACAACAGCTTCTTGTAAAGTCTGTGCGTTTAATAAGCCTGTAAAGGCTATTGCGCTGAGTATGATCGTTTTTTTCATTTTATTTTTGGATGTGTAAAATTAACACAATAATTTATATTGCAAGTTAAGTACCAATTAATTATGAATTCTGTTTTTTAGCATTTTTTGTGGCTATTGTTTAATTGCCCGACACTGGCTCCATTTTCACCTCAACAGTTCGCTCTTGCTGTTTTGTAGGTAATAAGCCTTGTTTTAAAAAAGTTATTTGTCCTTTTGGCCCAGCAACAAAGGTCTCAAAGCCTTTAGCCAAGCTAAACTCACCTGTTTTTTTTATTACATATACCGTTCTTGTAAAAGGATAGGTTTGTAATTTAAAACTGCTTTGATTAGGAAACTCGAATTGCTTACTGCCGGCTTTACTAACGGGAATGGTTTTTATTTTATCTGTATTTGCTTTTGTTAACGAATCATCTACATCACTTAACCAGGCAAAATCAATAAAAGCAACCGTGTTTTTGTTTTTAGCTACATAGTTAATGCTCTCAAGTGTTGAATTTAATATAGTGCAGTTAGAAGAAAAAGTTTTTCCTTTTAATACCGAATCAGATAAATAGTGCAGTACGGATGAATTATTTTTATCAAAAATAACATTCACTTTTGTTTCGTTGCTTAATGAATCTAAACAAACGAAAGGTTTGGTTAGCAGATCAACTACTTGCTCATACGACAATTGTGAGAGGGGCGTGTTGATATTTGTAATTAAAGCAACGCCGCTTTTTGCAATTGGAGTTGGAATAATTGAATAGCTTTTAGAACCAAAGGCTTTGTTTTCTTTTTCATTTAACAAGCGTGAAATTATAATTGCTTCGCAGCTATCGCTGTACAACGCTTGCACCGCATCGCTTTCGGCAACAGAAAAAATTTCGAGCTCTGCGCTTTTATATTGTGATTCGAATGTTGCAGCTTGATTTTTTACGTGAAGGTGTAATCCTTCATCATAATAAACTTTTAGTTTTCCTGATGTTGGCGAATTATCGTTGTAATCATTTTTAAAATAATCGTTGCATCCGGATAAAAAGATACAGGACGCAAGACTCAGGGCGCCAGACATAAAATAATATTGCACTTTATTCTTCATGGCGAACTTGTTTTAATGATTGATACAACCTAAAACCACGATAAACAGCATAAGCAAAAAGCATAATAATAAAGCCGGTTCGTTTGGCGCCAAACAATCTGTCGCTCATTACATCTGTAAATGAAAAAGTAAATGCGCCGGCAACAACCAGTATTATCATGATCATTCCAAACCAAATTGTAAGCGTATTTAATCCTAATTTCATTTTACTTATTTATTATTAAAGCCTAAAAAAGCCATAACGCACTTGGGTGTTATGGCTTTTAAATTATGAGTGTTTTTTTATTGAATTTTAAAGCTGATCGGCAAGTTAAAGTAACATTTTACTGAACGTCCGGTCATTTTTGCTGCTTTCCACTTTGGCATTGATCTAACAACGCGCATTGCTTCTTTATCACAATCAGAACAACCTGAAACTCCTTTTAATACTTCAACATTACTAATATCTCCGTTTTCGTTCACAACAAACTTTAAGAAACATTTTCCGCTAATTCCTGCCTCACGAGCCATTGCCGGGTATTGCAGGTTTTTTTGGATATATTTTCCTAATTCTGCAATTCCACCAGGGAATTCAGCTTGTTCTTCCACGATCGTAAAGATCTCAGGTGCTGCGGTTTCAGCCGGACCAGTGTTTTCGGTTGGTGGAGCAACAATGTCTTTCTCACCTTCTTGATCCTTAGTACTAACGTTCACATCCTTTACATCTTCCTGTAATTTTTGAGGCTCGTCTTCAACAGCGTCATCTTTAATTACCGGCGGTGTAAATTTCACCATTTCAACCATTGGCGGTGGTGGTGGTGGTGGCGGTGGTGGCGGTACCTCCTCAATTGGAGGCGGTGGTGTAAGATCAATTTGAACAGTTTGTATTTTCTCCACAACCTCTTCAGTTTGTGGTCTGTCCATGAATTTTTTTGCCCCTAATAAAAGTAAAGAAAATCCTATCATGCCACCAATAATATAGGTAACACGCTTGTTGTAGTTTCTTCTTAACTCAAAGGCTCCGTAGTTTTGATTTCTTCCTTCAAAAACCAGATCATTTCTGGAGTCTAAAGTTAAATCATTCCAATTTTGTAACATTTTTACCTCCTATTATTAATTTATGGCCCTACTTTTTCAGTTACTAAATCCATTTCCGGTTTCAAAATATCAACCATTACGTATTTACCAACCACATTTACGTTTAACTCGTCAATAATATCAATTACATTCTTGTAAGTGGCTTTATCGTCGGTTTTAATTAAATAAGTATAAGATGCTTTATCAGCTTTAACCTCTTTAACCATACGTTTAAAAGTAGTATCCGCTAATTGTTTGTTTTTGTGTTTTACATCTAAGGCTCTAATTTGATCTTGCATATCCTTATTCTTTCCAAGTAAGTATTTGTGTAGACTTTCTTGAGAAAAATTTAGTTCAGATAATTCTGTCTTTTTTCCTTTTTCATCATCAGCCGCTCTAAACTGGCCTTCATAATAAAAAATGCGATCATCCTTAGTTAACAAAAATGTAATACCGTTCTTTACCTCATCCACTGGACCTGGAGGTGGAGGGGCCGGGAATGTTAATTCCATTGATTTTGGCTTACTAAATGTTGCTGTTAAAACGAAAAACGTTAATAACAAGAACGCTAAGTCAACCATTGGTGTCATGTCTATTCTGGTGGATTGCTTCTTGGCGCGTTTTTTACCGCCCTTATGACCTCCGCCGCCACCTTCTGCTATTTCTGCCATTGTTTAATGTTTTTAATTATTATTTAGTTGGTTCAATTACTGTACCGCCGCCTTCCAGCGAAGTGATCAGGTTAAATTGATACAACTTTAAATCTGTAAATGTTTTAATAACATCTTTTACATAAATGTATTTAGTTTTAGAAGCGCATTTAATTGCATAACGAGGCTTTTCGGCTTTAAATTCGCCACCGGCATCCGCTGCTTTTATTTTTGCTTCTTCATACATTTCTACTGCTTTTCTACCTCCAATTGCTATCCAATCTTTTAATTGATTGTTTGGAATGATGGTATCTAATGGCACACCTTTTTGAGGTTGAAAGTTTGATCGCGCGTCTTCTTTAGTGTCTATATATTTTGGAAGATCTTTAATATCCACTCCAAAACTTGGCAAACCGCTAAACTTAACTATTTGTTCTTCAGTAAAAGGTACTTTATATTTTGCTGCCATTTCACGCAAAGCGTTCATTTTAGCTGTAGAGTTACTGATCCCAAAAAACGCCCTTCCTTTATCATCAATGGTTACCATAATATGGTTATCGGGTAAGTCTACCATTCCTATAGACGATGGAGGATCAACTACTACCGGCTCTGCCATTCTAAAAGAGGCAGTTAACATAAAAAATGTTACCAGTAGGAAAGCTAAATCCACCATAGGCGTCATGTCTAGTGCAGGGGCTCCTCCTTTTGATGGTTTTTTTGACATTTTTAATTCTTTTTAATTAAGATGATTAATTATTTAAGATTCCATAAAAAATTATGAAATTATTTTCCGCTAGCTTGGAATTCTTGGATAATTGAGAATCCTGCTTCGTCCATTGCATAAGTAATTTGATCAATTCTATTACTGAAATAGTTATAGAAAATAATTGCTAAAGCAGACGTTAAGATACCAACTAATGTGTTTACAAGAGCTTCAGAGATACCTGTTGCAAGAGCAGAAGTATCAGGAGCACCAGCAGCAGATAAAGCCGCAAACGCACGGATCATACCCACAACCGTTCCGATTAGTCCCGCTAAAGTTCCGATAGAGGCCATTGTTGAAATAACAACCATGTTTTTTGATAACATTGGTAATTCTAAAGCTGTAGCTTCTTCGATTGCTTTTTGGATAGCATGAACTTTTGCTTCTTTATCCATTGTAGCATCGTTTTGAACGAATTGGTATTTTAAAATTCCTTCGTGTACAACATTTGCTAAAGATCCTTTTTGACGATCGCACTCAGCGATAGCGCCTTCAAAATCATGATTAGAAATTAAAGATTTTACTTTTGCAACAAATTTGTCAGTTGCTCCGCTTCCGCCGGCTTTCATAATAGTAATGAAACGCTCAAGAGCGAAAGTAATTACAGTTAATAAAAATCCAATCAAAATAGGTACGATAAAACCACCTTTGTACATAGTTCCTAAGATGTTGTGTGGATGTCCTTTTTCAGGATCGCCACCTTCAAAGTTAGATGCAGCCCCTAAAATCCCTTTAAAAATAAAGATTCCAATAACAAGGCAAATTACAATTGCTAATGCCGATACCACTAATGGGAATCCTCCCGATGTTTTCTTTGTGCTCATAGTTGTTTTTTATTATTTGTTAGTTTATTAGTTTTAATTTTTACGAATGCCAAACATAGTAAAATAGTTTCATAGAAAAAATCTATTCGCCACTATTTTTTACGTTTTAACGGCATTTGAGCACAAATATTGGCATGTTTTTGAAATTATAAAAGGCTAGTTTTACAACTGGCTTATTTTTTAGCATATTTGGTATTCATATTATTAAATTGTTAAGCATGAATGTTGAAGAAATAAGGGACTACTGCGTGTCAAAAAAAGGCGTTGAAGAGAGTTTTCCATTCGATAACGAAACGCTTGTTTTTAAGGTGGGTGGAAAAATTTTTTTGCTAATGGGAATAAATGCCAACCCAATACAATTTAATGTAAAGTGCGAACCGCAAAAAGCGATCGATCTGCGTGAAAAATACAGTTATGTTTTGCCCGGATACCATATGAATAAAGCCCACTGGAATACAATTGTTTGCGACAATAGGGCGCCAAAAAAACTTGTTTTTGAATGGATAGACGATTCTTATGATCTTATTGTAACATCGTTGCCAAAAAAGCAGCGAGACGCTTTTTTAGATCAGTAGCTTTTAACGCTATTCTAAAACAGAACATCGTTTTTTTCTTTTACCTTTGAGCAACCCGGGTAAACAAAGTCTGGGTATAATTGTATTACTGTTTTAAATTAAAATGAACGTAACCGAACTTTTAAACCGCGCACTAAAATTCGAATTTCTTACAATAGAAGAAGGAGTGTTTTTATACGAAAATGCGCCAACCGCTGAACTAATGTTTGTTGCCAACGAACTAAAAAAAATTCAGAAAAAAAATTCGAATAAAGTTACCTGGCAGATCGATCGTAACCTTAACACTACTAACGTTTGCATTGCCAATTGCAAGTTTTGTAATTTTTATAGAATTCCCGGTCACAAAGAAGCCTACATCACCGACATTGCTACTTACAAGAAAAAAATAGAAGAAACCATTCGTTATGGCGGCGATCAATTGTTGCTGCAAGGTGGACACCACCCTGATCTTGGTTTATCGTTTTATGTAAACTTGTTTAAAGAAATAAAATCGCATTTTCCGCAAATAAAACTGCACTCTCTTGGTCCGCCGGAAATTGCGCACATTACCAAATTAGAAAAAAGCACGCACACCGAAGTTTTAAAAGCTTTAGTAGAAGCCGGCTTAGACAGCTTGCCCGGAGCCGGAGCAGAAATTTTAAATGATCGTGTTCGTCGTTTAATAAGCAAAGGAAAATGTACCGGACGTGAGTGGTTAGAAGTAATGAAAGCCTGTCACCAACTTAACATCACAACCAGTGCCACCATGATGTTTGGGCATGTTGAAACCATTTACGAACGTTTTGAACATTTGGTTTGGATACGTGAAGTGCAAGAACAAAAACCAAAAGATTCTAAAGGCTTTTTAGCATTTATACCTTGGCCATTTATGGATGATGGCACTTTGTTGAATCGCGTAAAAGGAATAAAAAATACTGTAACAGCCGATGAATACATTCGCATGGTTGCTTTAAGTAGAATTATGTTGCCAAACATAATTAACATACAAGCCAGCTGGTTAACCGTTGGAAAAGCTACGGCACAAATTTGTTTACAAGCCGGCGCAAACGACTTTGGCAGCATTATGATCGAAGAAAATGTTGTAAGCGCTGCCGGTGCACCGCACAGATTTACATATAAAACTATTCAGGATGCTATCAAAGAGGCTGGTTTTGAACCACAGCTACGTAACCAGCAATATGAATTTAGAGAAATTCCGGCTAACATAGAAGAGCAAGTGGTTAACTATTAACCGCAAATCGACTTACATTTATAATTAATAATTTTATATTTGATCATGTTTAAAAAAGTTTTACTCATTCTTGTTTCTTGGTTTTTTTTCCAAACTGGTTTTTCTCAAACTAAGGTTCAAGACACTATTTATCTAATGAACGGCCAAGTAGTTGGAGAAAAAGTAATTGATACGATCTTGGGCGCAATTACAATTATAAATCCAAAAAAACCGACCAAAAAAATTCACTTTGAGTGGGATCAAATTTTTATGGTGCGTTATGCAAATGGCGATAAGCGTTATTATTACCAACAAGATTCTTTATTAAGCAATTGGTTCTCACGCGATGAAATGTGGATGTACATGAAAGGCGAGAACGATGCCCGTAAAGGATTTAAAGCAAAAGGTGCCATGATTGGCGCAGGAATTGCCGGAATCGTTGGAGGAATGACCGGTACTTTTTGGGGACCAATTGCTCCTTATGGTTTTATGGCGCTGAGCGGTTTACCAAAAATAAAAATTAAACATAATACTATAAGTAATCCTTCTTATGTAGAAAGTGATGCTTACATACTAGGTTACGAAAGGGTTGCAAGGCAGAGGAGAAAAATAAAATCTGTAATTGGCGGAACCGTTGGTTTAATAATTGGCTATACTTTTTATGGCCTCTTTCACTCTCAGTATCCTGAAAATATTAATGTAGGCTTTAATAAATAATTTATGGCATATCAAAAAAAAGTGATGCTGCTTGGAAGTGGCGAATTAGGTAAAGAAGTTGTAATTGCATTACAAAGATTAGGACAATATGTAATTGCGGTTGATAGTTATGCTAATGCGCCGGCCATGCAAGTTGCGCACGAACACGAGGTGATCAATATGTTAGATGGTGATGCTTTAGATAAAATAGTTGCTAAACATAAACCTGATCTAATCGTTCCGGAAATTGAAGCCATTAGAACCGAACGTTTTTATGATTACGAAAAACAAGGCATAACCGTTGTTCCAAGTGCAAAGGCCGCCAACTTTACGATGAACAGAAAAGCTATTCGCGACCTGGCAGCAAAAGAATTAGGATTAAGAACAGCAAATTATTTATACGCAACAACTTTAGAAGATTTTAAAGCTGCTGTTTCAGCGATCGGGATTCCTTGTGTTGTTAAGCCTTTAATGAGCAGTAGCGGCAAAGGGCAAAGCGTTATTAAAACAGAAGCCGATGTTGAAAAGGCCTGGCACTATGCCATGGAAGGCTCTCGTGGTGATTATAAAGAAGCGATCATTGAAGAGTTTGTGAAATTTGATTCTGAAATTACCTTATTAACTGTAACTCAAAAAAACGGTAAAACCTTGTTTTGCCCGCCAATAGGACACCGACAAGAGCGTGGCGATTACCAAGAAAGCTGGCAGCCTTGCGCGATTAGCGATAAAGATCTAAAAGAAGCGCAAGAAATGGCAGAGAAAGTAACAAAGGCCCTAAGTGGTTTTGGTATTTGGGGTATTGAGTTTTTCTTAACACAAAAAGGTGTTTACTTTAGTGAGCTCTCTCCTCGCCCCCACGACACGGGCATGGTGACATTGGCCAACACACAAAATTATAATGAATTCGAGTTGCATGCACGCGCCATATTAGGATTACCAATTCCAAATATTGAATTAATAAAAAATGGCGCATCGGCTGTTGTATTAGCAAGTAAAGAAAGCACTAGCCCAAGCTACAAAGGGATCGAATCGGTTTTAGAAAACTCAAACACAGATGTAAAAGTATTTAATAAACCCACTACTCGCCCCTATCGCAGAATGGCCGTGGTGTTGTGTAACGATACTACAAGCTCAGATGTAACAAAAACCAAAGAAAAAGCTATCCAACTGGCCAAACAGATAGAGGTGATTTACTCATGAGAAATTCATTTTTGATCTGGTTCGTTGTTTCCGTTTTTGGTTCGTTTGCACAAAATGATTCTTTAGTAATTCCATCTTCGAGCATCCTAAAAAATTTGAAAGATGGCGATTCGCTGATATATTACCAATGTCACGTAGAAGAGGCTACACAACAACTTTCAACCGCATCCGGACAAACACTAACCGGCAAGGCGCAAAAATATTCCATCACCGAAAAATTTGTATTAAAAAAGAAAGAGCAAGTTTTTAGTATAGTTTATTACACATCATCGTTAGCGGTTTTTCCTAACCGTAAATTTTCCGGCTTAAAAATAAGAGAAAAACCTTACTGGAATTTTAAAAAGGAAAAGGAATTTGTTTTAACTGATAAAGATCTAAAAATACTATTAGCTCTTGAGAAAAAAGGCAAAGAAGCGATTGAATACGATTATGCCATTACAAAATATAACACCAATCAATTAATTATTCGATCAGCAAAAAACTTTAAGCAATTGGTTATTGACGGGAATTATATTCTGTCAAAATTGTTGGGAAAGTAATTTAATATAACTTGTATTCTGTCATCCCGACGAAGGAGGGATCTCAAACACAGATGCTTCCTTCGTCAGCATGACACTCTAAAGAAAAATCTTATTTCTTCTCTTTAAATTTATTCAATCCCTTTTCTAACCAAAGAATGTATTTATTGATATCAGGATCGTAGCTTGTTGAATCGCTGTAATGATTTTCATCGCCATCAATTATCCAATATTGTGGTTGGGTGCTTGATTTGTACATGTTGTTTTGCAAATAGCTCCATCTGTCGCCAACAGAAGACAAAGTACGTTTAGATCCGCTCCAGGTTACTTCTATTTGCATCTCTGTGGGTAATTTCTTTTTATCATCTACGTATAAAGAAACCAGAACAAAATCTTCGCTCAGTTTTCTTTTCACATCCGAATCGCTCCAAACCTGTCCTTCCATTTTACGACAATTGACGCAAGCCCAACCTGTAAAGTCGACAAGAATTGGTTTGTTTACTTTTTTAGCATACTCTAATGCTAAATAATAATCATCAAACGCAGGTATACCATTTGGTCCTCTGTGTGCGTGTTCCGGTAGGTCTGTGTGAACGGCATTCGCAGAAACTGCTTCTGCTTTTCTTCCACCAAAACCTTCAGGCGACTCGCTATAAAAATCAGGAGGAGGAAAACCGCTTATTAATTTTAAAGGCGCGCCCCATAAACCTGGAATTAAATAAATTGTAAATGCGAATGCAAAAATAGCCATCATTAAACGAGGTACAGAAACGTATTTCATTTCACTATCGTGCGAAAGCTTAAACCAACCCATCAAATAACCGCCAAGCAAAGCAAAAATTACTATCCATAAAACAATAAAGATCTCGCGCGTTAAAATTCCTGCTTGCACAACCAGATCGGCGTTTGATAAAAATTTCATTGCTAATGCTAGCTCTAAAAAACCTAAAACCACCTTTACTGAGTTTAACCAACCACCCGATTTTGGTAATGAATTTAACCAGCCCGGAAACGCAGCAAACAAACCAAAAGGTAAAGCAAGCGCTAATGAAAAACCAAACATACCAAAAAACGGACCGGCTAATGCGCCTGTTGATGCGGCTTCTACAAGAAGCGTTCCGATAATAGGTCCTGTGCATGAGAATGAAACTAAACCTAAAGTAAAGGCCATAAAGAAAATACCTACTAAGCCTCCTTTGTCTGATTTTGCATCCATTTTGTTTACAAAGCCCGAGGGTAATGTAATTTCAAAAGCACCTAAAAACGAAATTGCAAATACAACTAACAAAACAAAGAACGCTAAGTTGAACCAAACATTGGTTGCCAGATTATTCATGGCGTCGGCGCCAAAAATTAGCGTAACACCTAATCCTAAAACAATGTATATAACAATAATAGAAATTGCATAAATAAGCGCGTTACGAATTCCGGCAGCTTTTGTTTTACTTTGTTTGGTAAAAAAACTAACGGTCATTGGTATCATTGGGAATACACATGGTGTAAGTAATGCTAATAATCCACCAATAAAACCGGCAATAAATAATCCTAAATAGGTAGCTCTTTCTTTCTTCTCGGGAGCAGCAGAAATAACTACATCATCTGTGTGATGTTTTACGGCAGTAAGCGTGTTTTCGTTAGCGGTAGTTTGTTGAGTCGTATCGGGTGTAACAGTTTCTGTTGTTGTAGTTGAAGTTTCTGTAACACCGGCAACCAAATCAGGCACTTCTAATTTAAAACTAAAATCAACCGGTGGAGAAAATTTTTGACACTGACTTTCGTTACAAGCCATCCCATCAATAAAACCTTTTACCGTAAATGGTTTATTGGTTAGTACTTTTATTTTTTGTTTAAATACAGCTGTGTTCTCAAAAAAACGCACTACTAAATTATCAAAAACGGGCTCAGCGTGCTCTATTGGTTTTGGTTCAATAACTTTTCCGATCAATTTAAAATCTTTCGATTTTTCGAACTCAAAATAAGTTGGTAGTGGCCCGTCAGGCGTTTCAATTTGAGAATATAAATGCCATGTAGGTTCTATCTTTGCCTTAAAGCTAAGTTCAATTTCGTCTGCACTGATCTTTTTTTGAGAAAAACTCCAAGAAACATATTGTTTTTGTCCGAAAACGCTCGAAAGCTGAAACACCAAAACTAAAAGAAGCAGAAATATTTTCTTCATGAAATAATTTATTTAAATCGTTTTAACAGGCAAAAATACTATTATTTTTTTATTGAGCCTTAACTATTAAGTCCACCGTTTTTGGGGGAAGACACATCATATCATTACAGCACATAAACTCCACTTTAAAAGCAATGCTTGCCCCTGCCTTAGTGGTAAGTTTTACTTTTTGTTTAAATTCCGATTTATCTGTCACCACAAAGATCTTTGCATCAAAGGCTTTATCAAACTCTTCGTGCACATTACTTTCTTCTACCTTACCAACTAAAGTATACTGTTTTGATTCTGTAAACTTAAAGGAGGTTGCCACCGGCCCATCTGCAGTAACTTTTTGAGAATAAGTATGCCAGCCTTTTTCTACTTTTGGTGTAATAATTATTTCTCCTTCGGTAGCAGAAATTGATTTATAAACTGCTTGCCACACTATTGGATTTTGACCCTGAGATTGCGCTCCTAAAAAGGCGAACAAACAAAAAACAATTGCAACTATTTTTTTCATAATTTTTATTTTAACTAAAGTTGATGCTAATTTTTTTCTAAAACAATTACCTAAACAAAGTTTAACATTTGTAGTGTTACCTGCCTAAATTACGTATTTGAGAAAAAATGATTTTCAAGTCATTCTCAATTTTATAATCCTTAGAGTAATTTAAAAACGCTTTGTTGATGCGGTCTTCAGAAGCCTCGCCAACAATACTATCAGCGGGTGTTAAAACAGATGGGCGAATAGAAGGCAAGTCCTTACGTGGGTTTTTTCCATATCCTACCCACGAGTAAACACCGATTAAAACATAAAATATATTGCCAATAAAATTAAGTTTATTCTTTTGTGGCCAAATAAGAATCCAGAAAAATAATAATGCTGTAAAACTTACAACAATATCCAATAAACGTTTTTTTCTTCTATTCTCGGGTCTTCCAACATTATTTACATCTATCACATACAGGTCGCCTGCAGTATCAATACTGTTACTTCCAATAATAGAAAGGCTTTCGGGAGGCGCAATTTTAAATTCAACACCCTTAGTTACAAGCGTTATCATTTTATCAATGATCTCGCGAGAAGAAATATCTCTTGCGCAAAAAATAATTTCGTTTAATTGATGCACATCTATGGCTTCATTTATTTGATGAAAGTGACCAATGTAAGCCTGGTTTTTTATGCCATTACTTTCGTTACTGATAAAGCCAATAAATTCTGACTGAATATTTGTTTTTTTAAGCAGATCGTTTACCCTGTTAAATTCCGGCTCGCTTCCTATGATAGCAATGCGGGCGTTGGTTTTGTAGCCGCCAATTTTAAATTTTTTAATTTTTAAAAGATGATACCCAAATCTGCTAACTAAATAAATTGCTAATGTATAGGCCGAACCAATTAAAATTAATGCCCTTGAAAAACGATAGTACTCAGGCAACAATGAATAAACAATTAATATAAATGCAGTGCCTGCTAAAACACCACGGATGATCTTTGTTAACCTCAACGGCACGTCATACCCGCCACTTAGATAAACAAAAAACATCCATACTAATGTGTAAACCGGAAAGAAAAAATTGATCGTTTCTCGTGAGTAAAAATTAGGGAAGAGTTTAAAATTAACCTCATACACATTCTTACAAACGTAAAGTCCAAATAATATAAGGGTAAAATCAATAGCAGGAAAAAACCATTGTTTAATAAAACGGGCTGTAATAGCCGCTGCTGCCCGCAAATAAATGGCTAAATAAATTAAAAACCTAAATGTGCGTGCATGGTTTTGACTAAAATGTTTTTGTGCAAAAATGGCCATTGCCTTGTAAAAAACAATTACATAATTAACACTGCTTTTTTTTGTGCTTTCGCCTTTGTAATGAATGATGCTGCTGTCGGCAAAATAATAATTTTTATATCCTCCTTGTGTAATGCGGTAAGAAAGGTCAATATCCTCGCCATACATAAAAAAAGTTTCATCCAATAAACCCACTTTGTCTAAGGCCTCTTTGCGCATAAGCATAAAAGCACCACTTAAAATGTCTACTTGATGGTTTTTATTCTTATCTAAATAGGTTAAGTGGTACTGACCAAATTTTTTTGAGCCCGGGAATAATTTAGCAAAACCGAATATTTTATAAAAAGCTACAGCCGGAGTGGGCAGGCCGCGTTTGCTTTCGGGTAAAAAATTGCCTTTTCCGTCTAACATTTTAATACCAAGACCTCCTGCATCGGTGTGTGCCTCCATAAAAGCAATGGTTTTCTCAAAGGTATCCTCTTGAACAACCGTGTCGGGGTTAAGGAGGAGAACATATTTGCCTTTTGCGATGTTAATGCCTTGATTATTGGCCACCGCAAAGCCTGTGTTGTTAGTGTTTGCAATTAGTGTTACACCGGGAAACTTATCTTTAATAAGCGCTACAGAGCCGTCTACCGAGTTATTATCCACAACAATAACTTCGGCATCTATATTTTTTAATGCTTTGTATACAGAAAAAAGACACTGCTCTAAAAAGTGCTTTACATTGTAGTTAACTATGATAATGGATAGTTGCAGAACTAATAAACGTTAATGCACTAAAATAATTATAATTGTTTAAATAATTATTTTATTTACATTTGCATTCTTAAAAAAATAGTTTTATCCGACTATTTAATGAAATTGGTCCCATAGCTCAGCTGGATAGAGCACAGGTTTTCTAAACCTGCGGCCGCTGGTTCGAATCCAGCTGGGATCACAGAAAATAAAAAAAGGCTGTTCGAAAGAACGGCCTTTTTTCATAAATACTGACAAACCTGTTTAATTAGGGTTTTTTGATTATAAAGTTTCCTGAATTTTGCTGCTGTTTATTTTGTAGAATATAATAATGATATAGACCATCTGAGACATCATTGACCGATAAATTATTTATACCCCTCTCAATTTTTTGCGAATAAATTTTTTGACCTAATGAGTTTATTAAAACAAACTCGCCATTTTGAATCTCATTATTAATGTTTATTGTGAATGCCCCGTTGTTTGGATTTGGAAAAATTGAAATGTTTTCATTGCTTTTTGAAGCTAATTCAATTCCTGTAATAGGGCAATTAAATGAAAGTTTGGCAACAAAAACATCTTCATGTGAAAGTGGCGGTAAAGTAATTGAGCCGAATGAAAATGAAGAGGTGGGTGAAGAGTTTTCTCCAGTAACAAATACATTGCAGGAATTATCAACACAAATACCACTTTGATCATTTCCTCCATATTCAAACGCTGCTCCAAAAACAGCATTACCGTTTAAATCATATGTTGCAATATATAAAGGATCTGAAAGACTTGAAGTTATGTTAACATTTATTGCACCAAAAGAAATAGAAGTTCCTGTAAAACCTCCAATTATATTAACACTGTTTACGTTACTACAAATGGCCCAACCTTTACTAGAATTTGCGCTAACTGATTTGACCCAAAGCGCATTACCGCTGTTATTATATTTTACAAAAAAAGCATTACCCTGCACAGAACTATTATCAGAATATGAATCAAAAAATACCGGCGAGCCATCCGCTGTATGGCCAATTAAGTAGAGGTTTCCTAAGGGGTCAGCAGTAATCCCGGAAATATTAATATTTCCTGCACTAACCGACCTTTTAGCCCAAAGCACATTTCCACTAGAATCATACTTTACTAAAAACATATTATTAGCACCGGTTTGCAACAACACAGTTGAACCAAAAGTAATTGTTGAACTACTAAATTGTCCCGATAAATAGACGTTTCCGTTAGAATCAGTAGTCACTGCTGAGCCAACATCAAACCCCAAATCTCCTGCGCTTTTTGCCCAAATTACATTTCCACTCGGATCATATTTTACAATAAATACATTTGCTAATCCTGAATTAGTAAGCGTATATGAACCAAAAACTATGGTTGGACTGCGAAAATAACCGGTTAAATAAACATTTCCGTTTAAATCACTTGTTACAGAATATGAAAGGTCGTTAGAATTACCTCCAGCCTGTTTTGCCCAAAGAACATTGCCGCTAGGGTCGTACTTTACCACATATAAATCTTCGGTTGATGCGTTGGCAGAAGCTAGAGTATAAGATCCAAAAGTAATTGTTGTTCCGTAAAAATTACCTGTTATAATAGCATTTCCATTTGGATCAGTGCATATGGAATTTCTAAAACTATTTACACCAGCTCCTCCTGAATTTTTGATCCAAAGTGTGTTGCCATTCGGGTCAATTTTTGCTATATACGGCATGTCATACCCTGGACTATTAATTGTCTGGCTACCCAAGGTAAATGGCTGGCTTTGTGAATTACCTGTTATAAAAACGTTTCCGCTTGCGTCCGTCGCACACCCTGAAGCCTCATCAATAGTAAAAGGTCCATTGCCGGCAATTGCCCATTGCCAGGTTTGAGCAAAGTTTAAATTAATTATAAAAAAACAAATTAAAACTGATTTGTAGTGTGCTTTTTTCATATTTCGGTCTTTAAACAAAAATAGCCTAATGCTTGGCAATAAAAAAACTGTTTTTCATGTTTTCTTTATTGTAACGCATGGGCAGGTTGGTTTCAAGATCTAATAATTGGCTGCCTGATTGCTCGAGAATACATTGTCCGGCGGCTGTATCCCACTCCATGGTGGTTCCTAAACGCATATATTCATGGGCTTTGCCTTCGGCCACCCAACACTGTTTGATGCTGCTGCCAACGTTTATAACATCAACTTGGCCATATAGGTTTTTTAATTTATCGATGTGTTGATTGATATCCTTACTCAGATGTGAGCGACTGGCAACAACGGTATATGTTTTTGGCAATTTTTGATCCGGTAATTTTACACCAAGCTTCTTTAAATTTTCAACCAGATCAACGTCTCCCTTGTTTTTTTCAGCAAGAACAGATTGTCCGTCAACTTTAAAGCTGCCGTAATTTACAGCAGCAAAATACAGATCTTTACTTACAGGCGAATAAATGACCCCAATTACGGGTTGATTGTTTTCTATTAAGGCAATATTTACAGTAAATTCCCCATTACGCTTAACAAATTCTTTAGTGCCGTCTAATGGGTCAACCAGCCAAACCTTTGGCCAGTTTTTTCGGATCTCATAATCCAAAATCGCTTCCTCTTCGCTTATTACAGGAATGTTGGACGGGTTTAAGGCTAAAACAATAGAATCGCTTGCGGCTTTATCTGCAAGGGTTACAGGTGTATTGTCGCTTTTAGTTTCAACAAAAAAATCGGTTTCGTAAATTTTTAATATTTCTTTTCCGGCAGCAATTGCGGCCTTAATGGCAAGATCTAAAAGAGCAGAATGATCCATTAATTATTTGGTCTCAATTTCAAAGCCTTTATTTTTCCAATCACCAAAACCTTTTTCGAGATTTACAACGTCTTTAAATCCTTGTTTTTTCATTAATTCAGCGCAATCACCGCTTCTTCCGCCACCAGCGCAATAGATCAAATAACTTTTCTTTTTATCCAGCTTTTCAATGTTGGCTTCGGCGTTTTTGTCTAAAAAATCCAATTCTGTTGCGCCTTTAATTTTGCCTTTACTTTTAATTTCATCTGCAGTTCTCAGATCAATTAAAATGTACTTTTTTTCTTCGATCATTTTTTTGAAGGTTGCCGCATCAACATTTTTTATTACTTCTTGCGAAAATGAAAAGGTTGAAATAAATACTAAAATTAGTGTTACGATTTTTTTCATGGTTTTTATTTATTATTAAATGAAAGTAGCCATTCTATTGCTTTATTTTTATCATCAAACATGCGCATTTTCATGTTTTGCTGACGAATAAAATTAATTATAAAGTTAATTATTATTCTATGGGCAATGGATTTTACAATAACAGCACTTGCCATTGTCATATTATTTGATTCGGGAAGTGTAGAAAACTCTCTAGCTTCTTTAGAAATTGAGGTGTATCGCCCGGGCTCAACTAAAACCAAATGCTTATTTCGTCCATCATATTTGGCCTTTAAAAAAGCTTGTTGGTCTTTTGAATCCTGCAAGCTTACCTCGGAGTTATCATCGATCCGAATAAAAACAATACCGTTGTCCCAAATTTCTATACTTGAAATTCTATCTCGGCGAGAATCGACAATTAAATATTTTTGAGTAAGCGTCAAATTAAGTCTTAATTAAAGATAACAAAAAATAAAGAATGTATTATTCGTAAGTTTTTAAGAGATCCGTTTTAAACGCGCCATATAAAAGCCATCAAAGCCTTGGCTTGGCAGAATGGTTTTATCAACAATAAACTCAAAATTTGAGTGGCTTTTTAAGAATAGATCTACCTGTTCTTTGTTTTCGCTTGGTAAAATGCTACAGGTGCTATAAACCATTTCGCCACCAACTTTTACCATTTCACAATACTCATTTAAGATCTTTTCCTGAAGTTTTTTTGTTCTTTCAATTACTTCTAAACTCAATTTCCATTTAGCGTCTGGATTTCTTTTTATAACCCCTAAGCCACTGCAGGGCACATCTAATAATAATTTATCGGCCTTTGCCTCTAAACGTTTTATTGTTTTTGAATCTTCAATTACACGGGTTTCAACATTAAAAACACCGGCACGTTTAGCGCGTTTTTTTAATTCTTCTAATTTAAAGCCCTCAACATCCATGCTTATTAACTTGCCTTTGTTGTTCATTAAAGCAGCAATGTGAAGACTTTTTCCGCCGGCACCCGCACAGGCGTCAATAACAAATTGATTTGGTTTTGGGTCTAAAAACATACTTATTACTTGCGATCCTGCATCCTGTACTTCGAACCAACCAAGCTTAAAAAAATTATTTTGAAAAACGTTTTCTCGTTTTACTAATTGAATGGCGTTTTCGATCCCATCAATTTCTTTTAATGCGATGTTGGTTTTTGTAAATTCTTCGATCAGTTTTTTAGGCTCGGTTTTAAGTGTGTTAACTCTTAATACAACTTGAGCTTGCTCGTTCATAGCCAATGCTTCTTTTATCCACAACTCTTCGCCAAGCTCTTCAATTCCTAAATTCCACAACCAATCGGGATAAGATTCGTAAACAGGTAAGTTGCTCTTTAATTGCTCTTTTTGAACAATAATAGCCTCTCTATTTAAGTTTTTAAACTCCTGCCAATCGGGAAATTCAATTTCTTTTATTACCAACCAAACAGCTGTAATAAACCAAAAGTTTTTTTGTGATTGTGCTAATTCAGAATATAACCTAAAGTTTCGTACAATATCATAAACCGCCTCGGCAACAAATCGCCTGTCGCGACTACCCCATTGAGGATTTTGTTTAAAAACTTTTTCGATCGCTTTATCGGCATATCTGTTTTTTACAAAAATTTCCTGAAGCGTTTCGGCAACAGAGTTAACAAGGTTTTTATAGAGTTTCATTTTTTAAGAGCTACAAGAGGCAAATGTAATCAGAATTACTTAACAACCTGCATGTAACCTTTCAGGTTTCGTTTTACTATACCCTTTAAGCGAGGTTCAAACACATCGCAGATATAAAAGAAAGTTCCTTCACTGACAAGCAAATTACTTTGTAAGCTGGTGCCGTCCCATTTAAAATAAGGGTCGTTAGTCTTATAAACTAAGTTGCCCCATCTGTCAAAAATCACAAGGTCTATCTCTTTGATCTGACGCACCCTTATTGCTTTAAAAAAATCATTTACGCCGTCGCCATTTAAGGTAACAATGTTTGGCAACTCAAATATTGGACAATTATCAATACAAAAATCAAGGCTTAGCGGGCTTACATTATTACTCGAGTCAACGGATTGAACGGCATAACAACCCGCGATCAACTCTAAACCATCGTAATTAAATACTGTTGAACTGGCTCCGGTAAGTGTGGCAATCTGCTGATAATTCTGCTCAACAGTTGGTTTATAAAACAAGTTATATTTTATTACATCGTCGCTGCATAATGGTTTTACATTTGTCCAACTGATCTGAACCATTCCTGTTGGGCAATCAGCAAGTATCGACATTGTTGGCGTACATGGCGGTGTAAGGTCTACTGCTGTTGCACAAACCTCTTGAGAATTATTTAATAACGGCTTAAAGATTGACGGGTCGGAATACTGACCCGTGCCTAAAACTTTATAACAATATGCGTAGCGATTTGCAACATTAATGCTATCTATATAATTTGTAAGTGTTGTTGTTGCTATGGCAGAAAAAGTTGGTTGTGAAGGGGTTTTACGATAAACTGTATAGCTATAATTGTTCCATGGGGTAGATGAACTCCACTGCAAATTAATTTTTCTATCGCCGGGTGTTGCAGTTAAAAAAATAGATGTTGCCCTCTGTGATGACCCAACGGTTGTTGTTCCGGCAACAAACTCAACAACATAATCGCTATTTGTTGCATCGGTGTTGATGTTTGAATGCACGTATTGTGTATCCGGTTTAAAAAAGTACGGACTGGTAGAAGTAAAAATTGTTGTGTAGGTTCCTGTTGAATTAAATCTATGTTTTAAATTAAACTGGTAAGGACCGGGCAATGCAATTGTATCCAAATTACCAACGTTTACTAGCGGCCTAGTCCATCTTACATATACAGAGCCTGTTGTTGCCGAAGTAGATAAGACATCCACGTTCAACAATACCGGTATGTCTCTTTTTAATTTAGCACACACCGCAGAACTGCCATAACTTTGCGAACCGTCTTTATAAACTGCAACAACCAAATAACTATAATCCTGACCAACCACTAAGCCGTTACCTCCATTATTATCGGTAAAGGTGTTTAAAGTAAAAGTGGTTTGGCCAATATAAGTAAAGCCGCTACTTGGCGTAACGCCGGGTTGACAAGGTGTATAAACAAACGGCGTACAATCGTTCTTACGGTAAATTTTATATGCAACAATTGGATTGTTTGTAGGGCTGCAGGTTGATAGCGACCATGTAATTTTAATTGTTGAGCCTATAGGCACTGCGGTTACGTTTTGAACTGCCGGAGGAACCACGCGAATATTATACGTTGTAAAAAAAACAAGTTTTATTGGAGGAATAACAGGTGCGCCATTATCTTCTGCCTTAAATGTAGTTTGATACGGCTGTAATCGTATGTGGCTACAAGCGGTTTGCCAAACAAAACTTGCCGTAGCAAATGTTGGAGAGGTTGTTGTTCCGGTGAAAACAGTGTTGGTTAACGTTGCTAAAGGCGTGGCTCCGCTAAAAGCGCCTCCATTACCTTGTAATGTAACGATGTTTACAAATGGGTTAGCTGTAGTGGGGATATTGTTATCGCCAAAAACTATACTTTTTGATATTAAAGCTCCTGCTTCAACACAAGTGTCTATTGGCCCTCGAACAAACGGAGGGTCGTTATTAGGGCACGTTCCAACTACAACTTGCATGTCTCTAAAAACGGTACCGATGATCTGATAAATACCACTTGTGTTTTTACGCCATTCTTTAACAATAAATGCAAGGTTATATTCGCCTGAAATTTGCGGTCGACACCAGGTTAGTAAGCCTGTTGTTGAATTAATATTATAGGTTGCTCCCGGGTCGTTACCTATTTCAGGAAAAAAATAACCGGGAACAGTTTGCCCGTTTTCTGCCCTAGATGTTGAAATTTCATAACTCAAACTGTCTCCATCAATATCGAATGCGCCGGGATTATGATAAAAACATTTATCAATACAAGCACGATCAATTGGCGGATATTTAAATTCTGGAGATGTATTTGCGCCTGAAAAATTATTAATGATCAAAAGTGATTCTAAGTAAAACATTTGATTAATAGAATTGGGTATGTTGTGAACTCCACCATTTCTATTTGGGTCAAACGAGCGAATCAAATAACTTCCTGCGCCGGAATAAGTATGAATAATTGTGTAAATATTTATTTTCACATTATACCCGGGGTCATTTATAATTAGACTGCCACAAGGAACACTGTTGCAAGCGCATCCAAGAAAGGTTCCGCCATTTATTCGTTGCGCAACACCGCGCTGTCCGTCTCCAAAATAAATAGTATCAGCGCACCTGTCTGCAACAGCCGAACCGTGATCTGTATATTTTATAAGCGTTATAGAGTAGGTATAAACCTGAACGGTTAAATTATTTACCGTTTGAGTAAAAGGCGCAATGCGTTTGTACAAAATTTCCCCTGCACGGTTGTGCGTAGCAAAACCATTTACTGTAAAACACAAAATTAATAGCACTAAAAGCCTTTTCATCACTCAGTATCTACCTATAAAATTAAACCTTTTAAATTGAACCAACAACGATGTATGCGTTAAAAAACACTTAATTTTCGCCTTTGTTCATTTTTATGATCCTTCAAATGCTCATTTTTGATAATCTAACGTTATTCTTCTGTTTTTTATTGTTTATGCGTGTTTTTTTTTAAACCGTGTGATTAAATAAATAATTAGTCGCATTTATTGTCATGCTACTGCTTTTTATATTAATTTTGCCGTTCTTATAAACTCATTTTTAATGGCAAGTCATCATAGTAGCCACATCAATAAAGTAACTTTTGGAAGCTTACTTGTAACTCTAGGTATAATTTATGGTGACATTGGAACCTCGCCGTTATATGTAATGAGTGAGATCATTGGCAAAGACCCAATAAATTCTGAATTAGTTAAAGGCGGGCTGTCTGCTATTTTTTGGACGCTAACATTACAAACAACCATAAAATACGTAATACTTACTCTTAGAGCTGATAACAAAGGTGAGGGTGGGATCTTTTCATTATTTACATTAGTAAAACGCACAAAATTTAAATGGCTTTTAGTTGCAGCAATTATTGGTGGAAGCGCTTTATTAGCAGATGGAATTATTACCCCACCCATTTCCGTTGCGGCAGCGGTTGAGGGATTGCGGTTTTTTAATGAAGAATTAAATACCGTGCCAATTGTTATTGGTATTTTGTTTGCCTTATTTTTTATACAGCAATTTGGTACTGGTTTTATAGGTAAGTTTTTTGGCCCGTTAATGATGCTTTGGTTTTTAATGTTAGGTGTTTTAGGAGTTTATCAACTAGGTTCTGATTGGAGTGTTTTTTCGGCACTTAATCCATATTATGCTTATAACTTATTAAAAACACACCCACACGGTATCTTAATTTTAGGTGCTGTTTTTCTTTGTACAACAGGGGCCGAGGCGCTTTATTCGGACCTAGGACATTGTGGAAAAAAGAACATACGTATTTCTTGGGTATTCGTAAAAACCATGTTGATACTAAATTATTTTGGGCAAGGCGCTTGGTTAATTTCTCATGAAGGGGAAGTGTTAACATCGTTTAAATCAAGTAATCCGTTCTTTGCAATGATGCCTGAGGCGTTCATTCCTTATGGGATCGTAATTGCAACAATAGCGGCTGTTATTGCTTCGCAAGCATTAATAAGTGGCTCGTTCAGTTTAATAAACGAAGCCATGCGTTTAAATTTATGGCCTAAAGTGCGAGTTAAATATCCATCTGAATTAAAAGGTCAATTATATATTCCATCGCTTAACTGGTTATTATTGGCGGGTTGTATTGGCATTGTTATTTATTTTAGAGAATCGGCAAATATGGGAGCGGCTTATGGTTTAGCTATTGTATTGTGTATGTTAATGACCACAACCCTGCTCAACTTTTACATGCATATAAAACGCTATAATAAACTATTTATCTATTTTATTATCACCATTTATTTAGTGATCGAGTTTGCTTTTTTATTCGCTAACTTAAGTAAGTTTTCGCATGGCGGTTGGATAACCTTATTAATTGCTGCCTGTTTAATGTCGGTTATGACAATTTGGTTCTTAGCTAAAAAAATTCGTCAGCGCTATGTTGATCTGGTTAAACTTGCCGACCACCAGAGTAAATTGGTTGATCTAAGTAACGACAACTCTATCCCAAAATATGCTACCCACTTGGTTTATATGACAGGAGCAAATAATCCTGAAGAAATTGAATCGAAAGTTATTTACTCTATTTTACAAAAAAGACCAAAGCGCGCAGACATTTATTGGTTTGTACACGTAGACGTAATGGACGAACCTTACAGAATGGATTACAAAGTAACCCATGTTGCAGCAGATGATATTATTAGGGTTGATTTTAGATTAGGGTTTAGGGTTGCTCCAAAAATTAATTTGATGTTTAGAAAAGTTGTAGAAGATCTGGTTAAAAACAAAGAGGTAGATATTACCAGTCGTTACGAATCGCTAAACAAAAATAATATTATTGGCGACTTTAAATTTGTGGTGATCGAAAAATTCTTGTCTTATGAAAACGATCTTCCGTTTTTTGAGAAATTGATTTTAAATGCCTATTTCCTACTTAAGCGATTTAGTTTAAGTGAATCGAAGGCATTTGGTTTAGATAGCAGCTCAGTAAAAGTTGAAAAATTTCCAATGGTTATCAGCCCTGCAAAGGATTGTAATTTACATAGGATACAATAATTCTTCAATAAAATTGCGCTTGTAAAAAGTAACGTGTCTCAATAAAAACTCACGCAGATATCTTTTGCAAGATCTACTCGAATTATATTATTAATAACTAATGCTTAAAATGTCTAACGCCTGTCATAACCATACTTAGGCCGTTGGCGTTACAATAATCAATACTTTCTTTATCTTTTATTGAACCGCCCGGCTGAACAACAGCGGTTATTCCAGCCTTGTGTGCAATTTCTACGCAATCAGGAAAAGGAAAAAACGCATCGCTCGCCATTAC
The DNA here is from genome assembly GCA_022842625.1 of Bacteroidia bacterium. Classification (GTDB taxonomy): domain Bacteria; phylum Bacteroidota; class Bacteroidia; order B-17B0; family Aurantibacillaceae; genus Aurantibacillus. The sequence continues at coordinate 159,528 of JALHPG010000002.1, forward strand.
AGCACCGTTAAGATCAAATCCAAAACTTTGTGCTTTTACTATGGCTTGTTTTAATGCATCAACACGTGATGTTTGTCCTGTGCCGCTTGCCAATAACTGTCCGTTTTTTGCAAATACAATGGTGTTTGATTTTGTGTGCTTAACAAGCTTGTTGGCAAACAATAGGTCTTTGATCTCACTTGCTGTAGGAGTTTTGATAGTTGCCGGTTTCAAGTCTGCTTCGGTTTCTGTTTTAAGATCTTTGTCTTGCTCAATAACACCGTTCAATAAATTACGGAAAGATGTTTTGCCTAAAGCAACTTGATTTTGAATTAAGATAATACGATTAGGTTTAGACTTTAAAAGCGCTAACGCATCGTCGTCGTATGCGGGCGCAATAACCACCTCACAAAACAACTTATTTACTTCAGTTGCTGTAGCAAGATCAATTGTTTTATTAGCAATTAAGATTCCGCCAAAAGCAGAAGTCGGATCTCCCGCTAAAGCATCAACGTATGCTTGATGAATGGTATTGCGAGAAGCAACACCGCAAGCGTTATTGTGTTTTAAAATTGCAAAAGTAGGCTCTATAAAATCGGCAATTAAATTTACGGCTGCGTCAACGTCCAAAAGGTTATTATATGATAATTCTTTTCCGTTCAGTTTTGTGAACATGGCGTCCAGATCGCCATAAAAAACGCCCTTTTGGTGAGGGTTTTCGCCATAACGAAGGGTGTGACCTTTTTGAACGCTTTGTTTAAATTGCGGTATATTTTCTGTTTGATTAAAATAATTAAAAATTGCCGTGTCGTAGTGCGATGAGGTTGCAAACGCTTTTGCTGCAAAATGTTTTCTATCTGCAATATCAGAAGCACCATTCTTAGTTTCTAATAAACTTAATAAAGCATCATAATCGTTACGAGAAGAAACGATCACCACATCATTATAGTTTTTTGCCGCTGCGCGAATTAATGAGATTCCGCCAATATCAATTTTCTCAATCGTATCTTCTTCTGAAGCATTTGCTGCAACAGTTTCCTCAAAAGGATACAGATCTACTATTACAAGGTCAATATCAGGAATGTTGTGTTTTACTTTTTCAACCTTATCTGATTCGTTATCGCGACGGTTTAATATTCCGCCAAAAATAGCAGGGTGTAATGTTTTAACTCTGCCACCAAAAATTTCAGGGTACGATGTTACTGAATCAACAGCGGTAACAGGGATATTCATTTTTTCAATAAAATACTGTGTTCCGCCGGTACTGTACAACTTAACATTTAAGCTGTGTAGTTTTTTTATGATCGGCGCTAAATTATCTTTGTAGTAAACAGAGATCAGCGCGCTTTTAATTGTTTTTGAATTGCTCATTTTTTTAAAATAAAAAGCAAAGATAACCTAAGTAATGTAAAACTTAAGCATTGTTTAAAAAGGTTGAAAAGCTGTTTTAGTAGCTAAGGTTTGGTCCCAGCCACTTCTCTGCTTCTTCAAACTTCATGCCTTTGCGTTTAGCATAATCTTCAACTTGCTCTTTGTTGATTTTTCCAATTCCAAAATAATGCGATTGCGGATGAGAAAAATATAAACCACTTACAGCGGCTGTTGGCACCATAGCCAAACTATCCGTTAATGTTATTCCCGTGTTTTTTTCTACATCCAACAACTTCCAGATGGTTAGTTTTTCGGTGTGGTCCGGTTGTGCCGGATAACCCGGTGCCGGACGGATTCCCGCATACTCCTCTTTAATTAAATCTGAATTACTAAGCGTTTCATTCTTTGCGTAACCCCAAAATTCTTTACGCACTTTTTTGTGCATCAACTCCGCAAAAGCTTCTGCTAAACGATCCGCTAATGCTTTGATCATAATAGCGCTATAATCATCATGGTCGGCCTCAAAACGTTTTACATGCTCGTCTATTCCGATGCCTGTTGTTAGTGCAAAAGAGCCGATATAATCTTTCTTCTCGACTCCGCTCGAAGTGACAGTTTTAGGAGAAATAAAATCTGCCAATGCAATGTTGTATTGCCCGGCCGGTTTTTTTGTTTGCTGACGAATAGAATGAAAACTACATTTTACTGATTTTTTATTTTCATCTAACACCTCAATATCATCATCATTTACTGCGTTTGCAGGATAAATACCTATTACTGCATTTGCCTGAAGCCATTTTTCACTGATGATCTTCTTCAGCATGTTTTGTGCATCATTAAATAATTTAGTGGCCTCTGCACCTCTTTCGGGATCACTTAAAATTTTTGGATAAGACCCTTTCATTTCCCAACTGTGGAAGAAAGGCGTCCAATCGATATACTCAGCGATTTCTTTAAGGTCGTAGTTGGTAAACACTTTGTTGCCTAAAAAAGACGGTTCAACAACTTCTGTTTTTTTCCAGTCAATTGGGAATTTATTTTCTCTTGCTTCTTTTAACGAAATAAATTTATTTTGACTTTGTGCATTTTTATTTTGTTCGCGAACGCGCTCATAATCTTTATTTACCTCAGCCATAAACGCATCTCTTAATTCGTTTGAAATTAAGCTGCTGGCAACCGGTACAGATTTACTTGCATCGTTAACATGCACAACCGGCCCGGAATAATTTTGCGCAATTTTTACTGCCGTGTGAACTTTAGAAGTTGTTGCGCCACCAATTAATAATGGTGTAGTAAAACCAAGGCGTTCCATTTCTTTTGCAACGTGTACCATCTCATCTAAAGACGGCGTAATTAATCCGCTTAAGCCAATAACATCCACATTGTGTTTTTTTGCTTCTTCTAAAATTTTATCGCACGAAACCATTACACCAAGATCAATGATCTCATAATTGTTACAAGCTAAAACAACACCCACAATGTTTTTTCCAATATCATGCACGTCGCCTTTAACGGTTGCCATTAAAATTTTTCCGGCGTTGGTTCTACCATCGCCAACAATTCCCGCTTTAGCATTATCTTCTTTTTCTTGCAAAAGGAAAGGCTCAAGGTAGGCTACCGCTTTTTTCATTACACGTGCACTTTTTACCACTTGCGGTAAAAACATTTTTCCTTGTCCGAACAGATCGCCTACAATATTCATTCCATCCATTAACGGCCCTTCGATCACGTGCAGCGGACGACCCAATTTTAATCTTGCTTCCTCAGTATCTGCATCAATATATTCTACCAAACCTTTTACTAAGGCGTGGCTTAATCGCGATTCAACAGAACCTTTACGCCACTCCTCATCTTTTTCGGTTTTTTCTTTTGTGATCCCTTTTAATGATTCGGCGTGCTCCACTAATCTTTCTGTTGCATCATCTCTGCGATTCAACAAAACATCTTCAACTAATTCTAACAAAGTTTTATCAATATCATCATACACCTGAAGCTGAGCGGGATTAACAATACCCATATCCATACCTGCTTTTACAGCATGATATAAAAATGCGCCGTGAATAGCTTCGCGCACATGATCATTCCCTCTGAACGAAAACGAAACATTACTTACACCGCCACTCACTTTTGCGTGAGGTAAATTTTCTTTTATCCATTTTGTTGCATTAAAAAAGTCTAATGCGTTTAAACGATGCTCTTCCATGCCCGTTGCAACCGGAAAAATATTGGGATCAAAAATAATATCCTGAGCAGGAAAGTGCACCTTGTTTACTAAAACATCGTAAGCGCGTTTACAAATATCTTTTCTACGTTGTAACGTATCTGCTTGTCCAACCTCATCAAAGGCCATTACAATAACCGCTGCGCCATATTGTTTTATCTTATGCGCTTGCTCAATAAATTTTTCTTCGCCTTCTTTTAATGAAATAGAATTTACAATGGCTTTACCTTGTACACATTTTAAACCCGCTTCTATCACGCTCCATTTACTGGAGTCGATCATAATTGGCACACGAGAAATATCCGGCTCTGATGCAATTAAATTTAAGAAGGTGGTCATAGCAGCTTCGCTATCGAGCATTCCTTCATCCATGTTAACATCAATAACCTGTGCGCCGCCATCTACCTGCTCTTTGGCGATAGACAAAGCTTCTTCAAAATTTCCTTCTTTAATTAAACGCAGGAATTTTTTTGAACCTGTTACATTTGTTCTTTCGCCCACATTTAAAAAATTACTTTCCGGACGAAGCGTTAAAGGCTCTAGTCCGCTTAAGTGCATTAGATCATCTGCTACAGGTTTTTTACGCGGTTTTGCTTGTTTTGCTAACTCGGCAATTCGTTTAATGTGCGACGGTGTTGTACCGCAACAGCCGCCAACAATATTTATAAAACCTGCTTTTAAAAAATCTTCTATTTGATGGCCCATCTCGTGCGCATCCTGATCATACTCGCCAAACTGATTTGGTAAACCTGCATTGGGATAAGCACTAACATAAAAAGGTGCTTTATTAGAAAGCTCCTCTAAATAGGGACGCATGTCTTTTGCGCCTAAAGCACAATTTAAACCAACACTTAATAATTCAACGTGCGAAACAGAATTTAAAAAAGCTTCGGTTGTTTGTCCGGATAATGTTCTTCCGCTGGCATCGGTAATTGTTCCGGAAACCATCACGGGCATTTTACGATCTATCTTTTCGCAATAATTTTGAATGGCGAATAATGCGGCTTTAGCGTTTAGTGTATCAAAAATAGTTTCTACCAATAACAGATCTGCTCCACCATCAATTAAACCTTTTACTTGTTCGGTATAAGCTATAACTAATTCATCGAATGTTATTGCTCTAAAACCCGGATCGTTTACGTTAGGCGATAATGATAAAGTACGATTTGTTGGCCCAAGAGCACCCGCCACAAACTTAGGAATAGAGGCAAACTCAGGAAACTCTTTGTAAAATTCTTGAATAGCTTCTTTAGCGATCTTTGCCGACTCATAATTTAACTCATAGGCAAGCGATTGCATATCGTAATCGGCCATTGCAATGGTGGTTGCGCTGAACGTGTTGGTTTCAATAATATCGGCACCCGCTTTTAAATATTCTTTATGAATGGTTTTAATAATTTGTGGTTGCGTAATAGATAATAGGTCGTTATTCCCTTGCAGATCTTTAGGCCAATCTGCAAAGCGTTTGCCGCGAAAATCTTTTTCTTCCAACTTATATTGTTGGATCATGCTTCCCATTGCGCCATCGATAACCAATACGCGTTTTTCTAATTCTTGCTGAATAGTGTTCATATATTGCCCCTCCTCAATCCTCCCCAACAGGGAGGAAGAAATTTGATTTAATTGTTTTTATAAATTAAAAATCCCCTCCGTTTTTTTTCGGAAGGGATTAGTTTATGTTTGTTTAAAAAAGTTTTACTAATTGTTTCCGACTTATTTTTCTCGTTTTACCGAGACGAATTCCCACCTTCTTTTGAGATGATAAATGTTGAATTATAAATTATAAATGTCTCTCATTTAAAATTTAACATTTTTCATTTAAAATTTCTTCAAGGGTTGGTAAAGCGTCATAGGGCGTATCCCTCTGCTTTTCTTAATAAGTGTTTTAAAGAACTGGGCATAAAGGTAAATCAATTTATGTACTTTTACAAGTATGAAAAAAGTATTCATTTTTCTTTTTATGTTTTCTTGCATTTATTCTTTTGCCCAAAAAGAAAAAGGTGATATTAAAACGGTTTCAAACATTATGGCCGCGCAGGTTTTGGCCTGGAATAAGGCCGATATAAAGGGCTTTATGGATCACTATTGGAACAATGATAGCCTTATGTTTATTGGAAGCAAAGGCGTTACTTATAGCTGGCAAAAAACATATGATAATTATGTAAAAAATTACCCAAATAAAGAAGCCATGGGTGTTTTAAAGTTTACCGTCATTAAAACAGAACAACTTTCTAAAACAAGTATATATGTAATTGGTAAATGGGAGTTAGAAAAAGATACTTCGGCAGGCTCAGTAACCAATAAGCTCGCAGGCGGACACTTTACCTTACTTTGGAAAAAAATAAATAACAAATGGGTTATTGTGGCCGATCACACCAGTTAAGATTTTAAATTTAAGATTTTAGAAATTAGATTTATGGCGGTCTTAGAGTTAGGTTTATATAAACACTACAAAGGTAACATTTACGAGGTTGTTGGGGTTGCCAAACACAGCGAAACGCTTGAAGAAATGGTGGTATACAAAGCCACCTATCAACCCGAAGGTGAAAATTTATGGGTAAGGCCTTTAAAACTTTTTTTAGAAAATGTAATGGTTGAAGGGCAAAGCGTAAAACGCTTTGAGAAAATTTAAAGCCACGGATTTCGCGGATTTGCGCAGATCATTCTTTTTATAATCAAGCCTAAATAAAAAATGGTGTAATCTGCGGTAAAGTGTTCGGGATTAAAAATTATCTATCGGCGGACTACGTTTAGGGATCTTAAATTCGTTTAACATAGATGATTTTAAATTAATTGTAAGGCTATAACTTTTTCTCAACCCAAAGGGCACCCAGTCAATTCTTGCTTCCCAACATTTTAGATCGCGATAAATATTAAAACTCGTATAACTTATTTGCTGGTTGGTAAAATCATAACCGCTGGTCACTCCTATTTTCCAATATTTAGTTGGCATTAGATCGCCGCTAAAGTTTAATGTTTGTGTGGGCTGAAGTTTTCGGTCGTCGGGGTTGTTTAATGCTAAATTATAGTATATGTTCAAATTCCAATTTAATTTTTCGGTAGCATTCTGCTCTTTTTTAGCACCCTCTTCTGCACCGTTAGTAATAGTTGGCGCTTGCCTTGTTTTTTTTAAAGCCTCCAACATATTACTGCCAAAAGCAGCATTAATGGCAAAATTGGCATTTGTTAATCGGGCCGGATCGTTTGAAACATTATAATTTAACTCTTTTGTTCTTCTCCCCAAATTTTTATCATAGCCATATGGATCAAAATTAGAGCTGGCAACTGCATCAAAATATTTAAACAGTTTTGTACGAGCTGTTACATTAATTAAACTCATATTAAAACTATCTGCAGCAAAATTATATGCGCCTCCAATACTAATATTTTGCATTAAGGTTCGTTTATTATAAATATATCCTGTGTCGGTTTTTTGTTTGATCTTGGCCTCAATATTATTATTTAAATTAAACGATAAGGCGTTTTGTTTTCCTTGGGCGGGTCCTCCAAAAAGAGAGTTCTGAAAAACAGAATAATATCCGGTTGTTCCGGCGGTATTGGTTTGAACGCTTTTCCAAACACCAAACTGTTCTTCGCCAAAATCGGGTCTGTATAAATACGAAACTGTTGGGATCAATAAATGACGAATTTGTTTTATTTTTCCTTTGCTAAAATAATAATCAAAAAACACTTTTGTATTTAAGGCTGTAGAAAAGTTAGCGTCATATCCTCCAACAAATCCTTTTTTTGTTGAAGTTCTTAAGGTATCGTTTAAAAAATCTTTTTGCGTATATTTTGTATACATTACAGATGAAAGATTTACTGCGGGTGTTACTGTTATATACTTTAAAACATTAAAGTTAGTAGAAATGGGTAGTGAGTGTTTGATGCCATAATTTAAAGAATCTAAAACGCTTCCTTTAAATAGCGTAGAGTCGTTTCCTCTTAAACTGTTGCGTGCCTCTAATAAATAGTTAATTCCTATTTTATCAAAAACGGTTTGCTTTACGGCACCCTCTCTTCGGAAAGGATAAAAACGATTGATGTTATACGTTAATGCCGGAAAGGTAATATCTACTTGTTTTGAAATAGAGTTTTGACTATGTGTTGCGTTTAAACTTAAAGAGCTTAGTTTATACGTTTTGGTAAAATTTACATTTGATTGAAAAGAGTTTTGTAAGAACTGGCCTGAGTTAATGGCGTTAATACGATTGAATTCTTGGTTTTTTCGGTAATTTACGTTGGCACTAAAGCGAATTGTAGGGTCGCTTTTATTATCCTGATTGTGGGTCCATCTTACCTCGTATGCTTTTTGTTTGCTGTATGATTTAGGAATATCCCTATCGCCAATATTAAACTGGCTATAACCTAAATAAACCAAACCGTTTGCTTTATAGAGCACATTATAATCATTGGTTGTGTTTAAGGCCCAGCTTCCGTTTCCGTAAATATCTCCTCTTATTATCATATCGGCTTTATCGCTTATTCCCCAATAATAACCGCCATTTCTAAGATTAAAACCTTGTGTTGCAGAGTTGCCAAATGTTGGTATTAATATGCCATTGTGTTGCCTTTTGGAATTTGGAAAATAACCAAACGGGAGGCCGAGAGGTGTTGGAACGCCGCCAATTTCTAAATACATTGGGCCTGTAACAATTTTATCGTCGGGAATTATTTTTGCTTTGGTGGCCCTAAAAATCGTTCTTGCGTCTTCGTCCTGACAAGGGATACATTTCATATCCTTCATAGAAATAACATTGGTACTGTCTTTTTTAATTTCGTTACCAATAACCAAAAGTTCTCCTTGCTTGGTTAAGGCATTAAAGATCTTTCCGCGCTTAGTTTTTAAATTATAAATTATTTTATCGGCGCGCATTTCCTGCTCACCATCTTTAAACAATGGGTTGCCAACGTTCTTACCTAGACTGTCTTTTTTACCGTAAGCAGTAACCAAATTTTTTGAATAATCAATTTCTATAAACTCGGCCTCCAAATTCATGCTTCCAAACTCTACGCGCGCTTTTCCATAAAGTAAAACCTGTTTGCTTCCACTTAAAAAAACAGCGCTATCGGTTGCGTTGTAAATAACAGGGTTTTCCAAAAAATCATCGCCTTGCTCCGCGGGCCTCAACGTGTCGACAATAACGTTTGTTAACGAATCTTTTGCAGGCGTTTGTGCGTTTAAATTATTGCCAACTAAAGATATTAACAAGGCAAAGAAGAAAACTAGTTTGTTATGTTGGGGTTTTATCAAGCCGAATGGAATAAATTTATTCAACCTATGCAGGCTCACAAATCTACAATACTTTATGGTATTGCATAGTGTTTTATTATTTGATATGGTTAAAAAATTAAAATATTTTGTCTTACTTATTGGCGTTGCCGGGCTATTTGCTGCCTTTACTCACTTTAAAAAAGACAAAACTAACTCTATTAAGATAGTTGTTATTGATCCAGGGCACGGAGGTAAAGACCCCGGTTGCAGTGGCGCTTCCCATAAAGAGAAGGACATTTCGTTGGCGGTTGCTTTAAAACTTGGCAAATTAATCGAAGAAAACCTAAAAGATGTTAAAGTAATTTTTACCAGAACTACCGATATTTTTGTTGATTTGGAGGATCGCGCTCAGATAGCCAACAAGGCAAAGGCCGACCTTTTTATTTCGATACATTGTAACGCTGCCGGAAAAGCGGTTATGATAAAAGACCCAAAAACGGGTAAAAAAAGACCAAAAACCTACAAGAACAAAAAAGGAAAATACGTTGTGGTTGAAAAACCGAACCCGGTTCATTTTGGAACCGAGACTTATGTAATGGGTTTAAAGAAAGATCGGAAGAGC